>CAMBMH010000037.1 GCA_945868575.1 Singulisphaera sp. GP187
TTGCAAGCCGCCCTACCTGCTTGGGAAATTGCTGAACCACGCTGGGCGGTATGCTTTTACCCGTTATGAGGCTGCATAGGGAGGACTATATATAGCCTTTATCGCCTGGGCCAGGAAGCATCCGGTCCAGGCATGTTTTGCCAGGGGACTCCTTCATAATTTGCGGGGGAATCTGTTATGGATTACCCGGCAAACTCGGTCGAATGAAGCAAAGCCGCCGCAATGTCATCTTCATCGAATGTATTTTCCAGAGAATCCGTCCACGAACGCAGGCCAAAGCTATCAGCGGGTCGATTCAGAATTTCCTGGTAAAGGGAATCAACAATATGCTCCCTCGATTCTTGACTATTTCTGATCCTTTGAATCACTTGAGATAGGGTCATACCCTGTTCCCAGTTTTGCAGCCATATTTCGATCCCGGCCTGGCCGACCTCATGGCCCAGGAAGTTTTGGTATATGGAGTTGATGGTGTCCTGGCGGGCATGGGTGGATTGATATTCACGCGAGGTTATCAGTTCCGCCCTTAGATCACCTGCTGAATGTCCATTTTGGAGATAACGAGACCAAACGCGCAAGCCTTCTGTTTTTGGGGATCTCCCCAAAACATCCTCGAATGCGTTTTGAACGACAAGCTGCGTGGCTTCATTCGAGAGCCGGAATTCCTCAACCACCTTCTCGAGGGGAACACCCGAATCGAGTCTTGCAACCCATTGACGAAGTCCCTCCGTATCCGCATTTCGTCCAAGATGGTTTTGGTATAATTCCTGGACGATTCGTTGATTTTGAGTTCCAATCAAGACTGTTTTTCTGCTGATGTTTCCGGCGAAAATGCCATCACCCTCATAATAGACATCCAGGATGACCTTTTTTGCGGGCAATTCCGGAAGTTTCAGGGTGACCTTTCCCAGAGAATCAAGATAACCCTCCGCGACAGGCATTCCATCAATACCAAGGATCAGTCTTCCCGTAGGCACAGGCTGACCCTTGAATGAGGAAACGACAAATTTGAGGTCAAATGGATGATTGGCCGTGGCTGTGGGTGTTCCAATAAGAGCGGGAATATTCGCAAGGGCCCCAAATTCCACCCGGGGACCGGGGCTTGTTGGAATGTAGACTTCGCCAGTAAAAGGTGATTGTGGGCGGGGAACAATTTTGGATGAAAAACTGGTTCCCTGAAACCCCGATTGGGAAGTGATGATATTTCCCGATCCGAAGCTTTGCCCTCCTTCGACAACGAGGGTAATGGGGCCAAGTGGTTTGCCACTTAAGGGTGATTGTCTCCCCTTTAGCAGAGAGGATTCGATGCGAAGCGTTCCCTGGTTGTTCCCGTCGGCAACAAAATGAACCCCTTGGTCCTGGGGGCTGATGTTGTTGAGCATCGTGGAAGATACCAAATTTACTGATCCACCCAAGCTAAATAGCGCTGCGCCAGCTTGTAATGTTGTGTTTTGGAAAAAGTTAGATCCATCGATTTTCAATATTCCGCCATCATTAAAGATGGCGCCACCAAGCCCGGCTCCATCAAATCCGGAATTTTGCTCCGCTTCCCCGAAACCGGTTACCGAAACTGTTCGCGCCTTGTCGCCAAAAAGCGCATTTGCAATATTTGCAATAAATTTAGGTGAAGTTCCACCTTTTCCGCCAACGGCGCTATTTTGTGCGAATGTGGATCCGCCAGTAATGGTTAGAACGGCGCCGGAGGCATTATAGATCCCGCCACCCAGGCCTGATCCACCGCCACCAGCCGCTGCTATCAAGACAGTAGTGACGAATTCGGTTGGATCGTCTCCCAGGGTATAAGTGAGTGTAATGGGATTCGCTGTCCCACTTTTTCCTGCCTGATAGCCACCCCCGGCCCCACCCTGTCCTGAATATCCCCCATCCGTAGCGCCGGGCAAACCTGCAGCGGCGGGTGATGAAAAATAGGTCAGAAGCGATGGCAGTAAGGTATTTCCCCCATCACCACCAGTTGCGTGATTTTGGGTGAAATGCACATTGTCCAAGCGGGTGTTTCCAAAATTGAGAATCGCGCCACCGAGTCCTGCTCCTCCGCCTGATCCGCCGGTGGAAGATTCGGATGGTCCGGTGATTCCATCCTGCCCTTGGGATCCTCGCGCCAAAAAGTTTGTCAAACCGATGTTGGACAAGGAGAATTGGGCTTGGGCTCCGACATAAAATGCCCTTGAAAAACCATTTCCTTTAAGGGTAATACCGAGGTCGCCGCCGTCAATTCGGAGGTTTTGGCGAACCCGAAATGCCGTCAATCCGTAATCGAGGGTTTCTTCGCGACTGCCGTTTGGCAAAAGAGCAGGTTGTTCAGGCACATAGGTCCATTCCCTTTTTTGGGAATCCCAAAGCATGTAGGAAGGATCCACCAAGCCACGGGTTCCAACCACATCCAGAGTGGATCCCGCGAGTGAGGAATCAAAACAGATCACGCTGATCAAGCCCTGATTTGCTTGTTCAATAAGCGTATCCAGCGTTTCATGGGCGTTGACCCCATTGGCGCGGACGATTCCCACCGAATCGACATGGAAGGTTCCTGTTGATGTGGCAGACGGAGGTCCGTCTCCGATTTCTACAGAAAAAGATTCGGCAAGTGGAGTAACCTGGAAATTGTAAAATTTTCCGGAATTTTCTGGTACCCGAATATCAAAGCTACCTGATGAATCCACAGGAATTTCAAATGATCCATCCATTGCAGTGAGGGCCTGGAATACGGCACCATCCGCCCCGGTCGCCTGGACGAGTTGGCCGGGAACCGGTTGGCCCAGATTTCCAACCACCCGGACCGATCCACGAATGATGTGCTTCAAAGCGATTAGATCAAGGTTTGCTGTAACCGGTCCGTCGGAGAGATTTATCATCCGATTGGCTGGAGTACCCGCGTCTGCCGCATAGTGATCGGGAATTAGGAATACCAATTTTGTTGAGGCAGGATCGCCTTCAACATCGAATAAATAATGACCGTTGGTATTTGAAACCGTGGCAGGTTCATTTTCCTCCTCGATTCCGTTGCCATTTATGTCCACAAAAACCCGAATTCCACCCAGCATTGCGCGGGCGGAATTGCCCTGGGCCGCTCCTGGGCCTGTTATTGTTCCCTCAATATCGTGACGGACAATGAATGGCGAGGCGTTGCCATAAATTGCCGGATTGGGTCCTTCATCCTGAAGCCACCCAAATAGCCATATCTGTCCCGTTGGTGCTTTGCTGGGGTTCCAGTGAATATCAACCGACCATTTCCCATCTTCTTGGATTGTTACGGGAATATCAATTGCGGGAGTGCCATCCATCAACGGGGCTATTTGCTTATTTTGTCCAGCCGAATCGGTGGAATAGAAAAGCGCGACTGTCCCTTGTTTGAATCTGGGATCATGAACCCTCCCTGAGAGGGTTGTGACTTGTTCTGTTGCGTCAATAACGGGGGCAACCTGAGGCGGTTCGATTTCTGAAGGGGCCGCCCACCAGGACGACGCGATATCCGGAGAATCAAGACCCCCAAACTGATCCTCTTTTACCCCATCCAATTCCACTTTCGTCCGGATGGTGATCTTGCCGCTTAACCCGGTAGTGATGAACTTTCGTCCGATCGTGGTCAGGTCCTGGGGCTTGTAGGTGAGGGTGATGCTCCAAAGGTCGGAGGCTTGATCATAAGCGGGCAATCCAATCCGGAGGTCGGTGCCCGGAATCGAATCGGCGTAGACCCGGACCGACTCGACCCAATCCGTGGGTAGAGCGGTGCCTGTTTCTTTGGGTCGGAAAGAAAGAATATATTTGGCCCTGGTTACATTCAAACCGCTTATTGGATGGCCATCGGTGTCGGTCCCCACCCCCGGAAGAATCCCATCATAAGCGAATGCCCGGGTCCAGGTTGCCTCAATATTGGGTTCACTGGTGGAGAAGGATTCCCCTGTCCTGGCACCCAAAAGCGCATGAGGACTGGTAAGGGTTGAATGCAGAAACAATCCCCGGGGTAGATATTGACCAGCCAGAGGCACAGCGCGAACGCCAATGGATCCATATCCGGTTGATGGATCAAATTCTACCGGGATTGGTTCCAATTGAATTCCATCTATGGTATTGACATCCAGCCTTACCTGCCCAATCCAATCCCGATAACTTGCAATCAGGGAAGTGTCTTCCAAACGGAAATGGGCGATATATTCCCCCGAGGTAACCTCCGTTTCGGGAATGGCGCTGGATTGACCTTCGTAGGAGTAGAGGGACCTTTGGGGTTCAACCATGGTGAATAGTGAGCTGGCAACCAGCTTACTCATTGGCCTGGCGTAGGTGCTTGTCCCTGGACTATCAAATGAAAGGCTCAAAGGTGAGGCAAGGGATAATCCTTGGCTAACACTTTGTGCCAGGGGGTGTGCCAAGGGTGTGCCGATGGCGCTTAACTTGGCATCAACATCATCCCTGTCTCCCAGAACATCCCACTTATTCCTCCAGGCATCCCAATGCAAACCAACTGTTTTTGTCAAGAAAACAAGTTTGGCTTCGCCCCAAAGGACAAAATCAAGTTTTTTACTATTTGGTGAAAAATTCATCAAAAGATTGGAGGCGGCAAATTCATATCCACCAATAACGGGAATGATTTCCGCAATTTGGGCTGAAGCGCTTGCCTGGACGATCAAGCTTGATTTCGCGGCATCAAAGGTCATTTTTCCCCGTAATCGCGCATCAAATGGGGCTCCAGGAATCAAAAGTCTCAAATCCACATCCGAATAGTACTCATGCCGAGACCAATCAAGATTTAATGCCGCTGTTCCCTGAGCGATCTTGCCTTTGTAGGACCGCTTTCCATTCACATTTCTCTCAATGGCACCAAGGTACATATCACCCTGCAGCCGTAAAGCACTGGCGCTTATGGTCGCCGAACCAAAAAATTGAGCAAGTTTGACCTTGCCCCCAATTAGGGGCACTGAGGTCAGGTCGATTTCCTTTTCCCACATCTGGATTCCAACCGCAGCCTGAATTGTCAAGGAAGACAAATTCGTGACATCCAGGTTGCTGATTCGGCCTGAGATTTCGTTGATGAAAAAGTATGGGGCAATCGCGATTACTTTACCACCAAGCAGGGCACTAATCCCGATTTCCTTGACAATGCCGTTGGAAAAGGAAAAATTCGCGTCAAAAGTAATAGCCGAGGCGGGATTTTCCGCGCCAATCTTGATAACACATGCACCAAATGCATTATATTCCTGTCCGGTAAGTGAAAATCCGAGGTTGATCTTTTCAACAAGGAAAGAACCCAGATTGAATTGTCCAACAGTTAAAGAAAGGCTATTCAGATCCCAACTATTATTTTGGATCACAAGTCCAGGATTTCCGTTGGTTCCCAACGAGACCGTTACCTCAACTCCTATTCTTATTTTAACGGATCCGAATACAGAGAACTTTTCCTTTACCGAATCCCAGCCAAGCCCGGCGTCGGTAAATTTTACATTGGCGCCGCCAAGGTTTGCCTCGCCGGTGATTCCCGCGCTTGCATAGGTGATTGCTCCCCGCTCCCAACGGATACCAGGTTTTTCAAAGCTTTCGCCAAATGAAAAACCATAACCTTTTTGGCTGATTTCAGCATCAAGTGATCCAAACAGATCCCATTGGTCCTTTTGGGCCAAATACCGCAGGCCAGCTTTTTCGGTTGGTACAAAGTCCAATCCCCCGATCCGGAAATTCGCACCCAATACCAGCGAAAAACTCTCTACCCTGCCATCAACCAATTCAATTCCGTCATTACCAAGATCAACATAGGCGCCGAGATCGGGATATTCCGCGAGATTACCGACTTCAAACGCGATTTTTCCCAAACCGCGCACCTTTAATCGGGCGGACTGCCCAGACGCGGCGGGGGTGTAGGAAATCCCGGCATTGGAGACAACGATTCCTATTCCCGCCGTGTATTTACCATCAACATTGCGATCTTCGTACTTTTCGTTTTTGTCCCATACAAAATTGTTATTCGTGTCTTCGAATTTGTCTCCGAATCCAAATACCATTGATCCGAGCAGGGAGAAGTGCTCCAGACCGTTGGCTCCAAAAATAATTCCCCTCTCATCGGTGGAAAGCCCACCCCCGACCATCAGCCAATTGTTGTGTACAAGCAAGCCTCCACCCGTCAAAGTCACACGCCAAGGATCTGTTTTTTCGATCAGAAATCCCATTTTTGTAACGGCAAGTTCGATATCTTTTTGGCCATTTCCATCGAAATCCATGGAAAGGGACCCGGTGATATTACCACCAAAAGAATCAAATCGCCCTTCACGCCAAAGGATTCCAGGTTCACTTACCCCAACGCCTACAATTCCGCCAAGTATGTTAGCGTTGCAATTGCCGAATAAGCGATAACTGTTTTGTGATGCAAGATACTCAAAAGTCAGTTTACCCAACAAAAGAGTAAACCCAGGGGCTATTTCCCATGTGCCCGCTTCGACGGTGCCACCGGCTTTGGCGACTTCACCACCAACCAGTTCCAACTCCCCGCCAACTCGAATCCAGTCTTTGGCTTTATCTTTTTGCCCGCTGGCAAATTGGACTTTAAAGGATCCATTCAAAAGAAAATTGTCCTGCAACACATCAAGGTTGGCGTCGAGGTTGATCAATTCCAGGGTGGCCTGGTCAAGCACCAGGGTTCCGCTCACCTTGCCTGTGGCACGGGCAAATTTACCCTGCGACCAAATAAGGGTTCCCTCGCCAAAGGAGAGCTTGTCCGTTCCCGCATAAAGGCTGGTTGTGGCAGAAATGAGCAGCGAGGAATCCTTGTAGGTCAATGCGGACTTTTCCAGCTTGAAAGTATAACCACCCAATACTTTCTGGCCATTTAACTTGGCGTTAAAACTGAATCCCGAGGGACCAAACTGAATACCGGGGGAAGGCAATGCTGCTTCCAGCGAAACCGAGTCGCCAAGATCCTTGTCGCCCACATCCATGGAGGCGTTTCCGGTAATTTGCACCGTATCGGTGTCAAAATCGTAGCGAACCGTGAGTTTATCGACAGAAAATTCCGCACCTTCAATGGCAAGCCCCGCAGCGACAGTGCCTTCCAGGCTAATCACCCGACATGTTCCAGCCCCCCCAACGCCGCCCAAAACAAGCACCACATTTTCCAGGCCGAGATAGTCCCCCTGTTTGCTATCAATCTTTTTGGATCCAAATTGAAGTAGTTGGGTTGTCCCGGTGAGGATCAATCGATTGGTTTCCCGATTGTATACCGCAGCCAGGGAGGACGGGTCGATTTCCGTTCCGGCGATTTTCAGATTTGCGGTAACCTTGATATCCAGCGATTCAATTCCATTGGCGGAAAGCACTAAACCTTTGTTTCGCAGGTCAACGGTTACTTTGTTGTCAGCGATGTCGAGGCTGGTGGACCCCGTCAACTGGAATGTGCTAAGGGATCCGGATGCTGGATCTCCCGCAACATATTTTCCTGTAAGGTTGTTGAGATTTAGTTTGGCTCCAAAAATATCAAGATCGCCGTATAATCTGAGATTCATCTCCTTGAGGGTTGTTCCGGAAATCACAAGCCCCCTTGGGCCTTTCATTTCAAATCTAAGGATTTGATCCCCAAATTTCACATATCCGGAGGCGGTTTTGAGGCCAAATCCATCCTCCGTATCCGGCAAAAGCTCGAAACGACTCACCTGGAATTGAAAACCACTGGTTTTGAAACCCAATCCAGTGAGCTTGCCCGCGCTGAGCAGCTTCAGCATTTGCACAAATTGGCCTGTAAGCCCGTCGGGTGAGTCAAAATCGATTGTGAATTGCGCTTCGACCGAAAAATCATGGGTATAGACGGCTGATTTAAGATAATCAATACCGGTTATTTGCCTTGTATTGCTGCCGATCGGAATCGTGGTCAGAATCGTCCCGGTTCCTGGAACTGTCTCTTCAAGATTAACAGCAACAGTGCCACCATAGCCATCCGTGAGGGTGGTTGAATAATATCCCTCCGGATCAGAATATGCGACTTTTCTTGTTCCATTTTCCCCTGTGATGATTACCTTGGCACCATCGATCCCCGGTTCGCCCGGCTCGATTACCCCGTTAAAGTTGGAATCAATCACAACCCTTCCACGAACTTCCGGATAAACACTTTTAAGGATAAAATCCGGAAGCGTTGTCGCCACCCCGCTTGTTCGCGTAAAGACCAGGGTATTATCACCTCCCCCTACGGGGACGCGGTTCCCTGCCAGATTAAAGGTAACTTTTCCAGGACCGACAGGAAGGTCATAAAAATAATACCCCCCCTGACTATTTGTGATGGCGTAGGGTTCATATGTATTTTGGTGTATCCCATCGCCGTTTCTGTCGAAGAATTCCCCCTTTTGGGGCAATCCATCGCCATTGATATCGGCCCAGTTTTCCGGCCCATTGAATAATCCATCATTGTTCAAATCGATAAACACCACGGTTCCCGCCTCGGGCACACCGGCTTGGGAATCATCTTTGAGAAGGACCCGACCCTGAATGCTGACGGTTGGCAGAAAACTGACAAAATTACTGAAAACTGGAGCGTTAATACCATCATCGACAACGACATAAGCGAATTTTGGAGTCGGACTGAGTTCAGAATTTCTCCATTCAATCGTATTGGTAGTCTGCCCGCTGATGTCCAACTGATTCAAATCTTTAATGCTAAGAAGGCTGTCGGCCCAGGGATCGTCCGGGGTGTTGGATCTATTTCCATTAACAGAAAGGACATGAATATTTTGGCTATTTTTTAGGACAGATACATTCCAATCGCTACTTGGGTAATACTGAACGCCGACTTTTATCCCCTCGGCATCCATAACACGCGACACATAATTGGGCAGACCGACACAAACTTGGCCCGGATAAACGCTGTCGCTTAAAACTGGCAAATTACCAAGAGTTACTTTCTGTTTTATCTCAAACAATTCGAGATATTTGGTTGTGTTCCCCTCGTCATCCTTTTCCTGGTAACCGTCCTTGTAAAAGGTTCCAACTGCCACCCCATTCACTGGGAAAAACGCGGTGGCGGAGCTCTTGTTAAGTAGCTTTACCTGTCCGACTTCTTTCCAAAGTGGCTTCACATAGTTTGCATTTTCTCCGGAGATGGTTTCGGTGGTCCCATCGGCAGTTTCTATGGTATATGTCCGGGTGTTATTCCCAACATAACCCAATTTGGTGATGGTTCCTTTGAATTCCCTTACCGAATTTCCACTAGGGCTAAGGAATATGACCTCGGTACCGGGAGCATATTCGGGCTCTGTGTAGTTGGTGGGCCATTCGTAGACCCTTCCCCGCTTGAAGGCGGTTTTCTCCGCCTGGGTAAACGAGTCATTGGGCACAACCACGATACCATCGGCAACGGCGCCTATGTGCCCCTCCCATCTGTGCCAAATTCCTTTCAGCATGACGGTCCATTGCATGGACTGCAGTTCAGCCTGTTCGACAAAAAGCATCGAGGTTGTGCCGTTTTGGCTTGTGATTTTGGAATTATTGACATCAAAGGCAAAAGTGGTTTTGTTTACTGTTTCGGACAGCTTGTCGATGACAGGCGCATTCAGAATTGGCGATGCGTAGAGTGGCTTTACCAGATCATCTGGAATAAGGGGGTGCTGAATGGTTTTGGTCCCGCCGTCGGAAAGAGTAACCATTTGGGAAATCGTCGCGGTATTGCTCCAATTTCCATTCACATAATATTCTGTTGGATTTTTCCGGATTTTATCGATGATGGCGGTTTGGGTTTCGGGCCCTATGTCGTTGAAAAATGTATCGGCCTCCTTGCGAACCTTCACCTCGAGACTCAAGGCAAAGTCCGCCGAAGCAAACGCCTGGAAGTTTTTGGTGAAATCCAGTTTTTTATCTTTATTGGGATAAAAATTAACCTTTACATTACCCCGGACATCGCCGTTTTCCAGCGTATCAAGGTCAATCGAAGTGTCGTAACTGATCCCTTCGGGAAGTGCCTCTTTTTTCTTTCCGTAAAGGATCTTGCCAACCTCGATGTCTCCGGCCTTGATTTTATGCAGCGACTTGTTTCCGACGACCATATCTGTTGAGTAAAAAGGAATAGATACGGTGACTCGCGACGATTGAAAAGCACTCGAATCTGCGGCCGCGGCATTTATGTCGTAGGAGTAGGATGTGAAATCCTGGTAACCGGCGAGGAATTCGGCTTTCATCGCCTCCATCTCGGCGATGCCACCACTTCCCATCAGGAAGCCCGATCCCTTGTTGAAATCGTAACCCATGCCGACATCAACATTCCAGAAGATGATTTTTAGTTCCACCCACGCTCCAAAAACACGCTCACGCGAACTCAGGAGCAGCATCATGGTGCCCTTGATATCGATTAGGTTAACCGGCCAGAAATCAAATTTGCCGTAGGGTGTTGGCGCTACATGGACACTCGTATAAAGGAGAAGTCCATCATCGGTGATGCGCATGAGGAAATTACCAGACACAATGTCCAGCATTTTCATTTCAAAGGAAACCTCATAAATATTGTTCGTCCAATCGATTGTCAGCTTTCCCTTTCCCTCGCCCAAAATGCTTTTCCAGGGATTTTGATCGGCCAAATCATTTACCTGATCGTAATAGGCCAACAAATGAACATTGGCTTCGACCAGGATCCTTTTGGCAGAGATATCAATTTTTCCATCGACAATAAGGGAGTGCACCGGTCGACTTTCCAGCACTCCTGCGGGCAACATGGGCCCAATTGAAAAGGTTGCGGTTCCGACAAATCGAAGGTTTTCAACATCATCAAGGTTATAGGCCGCCGCGCTAACCTCGGTCAGGTAAATTCCGGGTTTGATCATCCATCCCTGAACAACACCACCTTTGGGAACACCAAGAGAAATTTTGAAATCCGAAGGGTATGTGTTCGTAACGCCCGTTGTGTCGTTGACATAAGTCGTCCAGGAAATCATGCCCCCAACGCTCAGGTTTGGGGTAATATCCACCTGGGCCGCAACCATGGCTTTGGTTTTTGGATAATCCGGATCCGATTTGTCTGTAGACCAAGAAATTACCAACTCACGCAGGCAAAATCCCCCATAATACCCCAGGCGAATTTCGAGCTTGAAATTTTCCAGTTTCCAATCATAATTCCCATTGCCTGTGTCCTCGATTAATAGGCCCGGATTGGCCTTTGTTCCCAGGCTGACAGAAATACCCACCCCCTGATCGTAGCCCTGTTGATAAGGACTGCCACCCTTAAGACTGTTGGAATTATTGCTCAAAGCAACATTGCCATAAAATGCCCAGTCGTTATCCTTGTAAAGCACCCCAAGCTGATTGACATGAAATTCTATGCCCCCAAGGATTAGACTGTCGCTGGCGGAGGGATTTGCCCGTTTTGTTTTAAAATAATCATCGCGCTTTTCATGAGTTCCGAAGCGCTTGACGGTTACACTGACATCCACTCGTTTGATCGTTCCGCCGGATTCCCATTCGAAACCTGGAGATTCCTTTGTTCCACATAAAAATTCGATGTAATTATTGGCTTCCGATTTTACTGTTTCTCCCGCCTTTACATTCATCCCAGGGATGTCATTTTTTGCTTTGAACTCTTTTATTCCCAAGGGAAGGTAGATACTCCCTGCGATACCGTAGGTATTGGTGTCCTCGGCATACCAGACGGAACCATTCCTTACCTCAAAACCCCAGTTTTTCACATTTGTCGAGGCACCGCTGCTGGTCCAACCAATGGTTCCATTGATCGTGGCTTCCCAGCTTCTTACCGCGCCATCCCGGATAACGATCCCATCACCAGAAAGGCTTAATGTCAAACTGGCCGTGATGTTTGTTCCGTCACCCTTTTTGTACCCTTTCATGTTGAAGCCGAATTGGCCAGTAACACTGATTGTTTCGTTGCCTGCGGCATCTCTTTTGAAATTGACGGATGCTTGTCCCCCTACTGCTGCCATGCTTTTCAGGTTGAATACCCCGACAGGCATGGGGATGGGAGTGACAGAGCTTGTGGCAAGTTTGGAATATTTCCCCTGGCTGATAACCAAGCCGGATTCCTCCAGCTTTACAGGTACCTTTTGTCCAATAAAATCAAATTCCGCCGATCCGCTGATCTTTGTTTCTTCCTTAACAAGATCCGAATATATTTTGTCCCCCTGTAATTCCCAATTGGTTCCGGCAACACGCAAATTACCATTTACCGTGCCCGAGGCCAGCATCGAACCATTTCCAATGGTGATCTCCAGGGCATCGACTGTAGGAAGGGTTCCAGCTGCGGTGCCGTTGTTGGCGGTGCCAAAGGATAGATTGCCCCCACCTGTGAGTTTCAATTGGCCGTCGGTGGAATCGCCTCCGTTTGGATTTTCGAGGGTCAAGGTATTGGCGGTGGAGACGAGATCGGAGATTTGGAACGATTTGCCAACTATCGACGCCCCCGAGCCTACCAAAGTTTGGATGTCAAATGTGCTAAGGGTCGTTGCCGACCAGAAATCGATTTGGCCTGATTTTCCGGGAAATGATGCCGTACCCTGGAATTGAAATTTTTGTGCACTACTGTCAATGATCGTATCGCCCGCCAAGGTCACGAGGCTCCGGAAGGCCTCCCCCTGGGTGGGATTGAACCCGATTTCGACCGGACTTCCGGTTGCTTTCCAAAGGTTTCCATCCGCTATGAGATCCCCCCGGAAAAGTAGTGATGAAACGACCAAATCAGCTGGATTTATGCGTGATTCGAGGTTTTCCAATACAAGACGCCGAAAGCCTTTGATTTTGGTTGATGGTTTTGATTTTTGGATTGGGTGGGATTTGGCAAAAAAGGAAGGAAGAAATTTCATGGGTCTGAAAAACCTTTCCAGAAAATAATAAAGGAACGAACAAAGGATATCCCCTGGATTCCAATGTCCTTTGCGTAGGCTTTTAAAGGATTTGCGTTCTTCCCAATACGATTTGGAAGACCATTAAGTTCAATCTGAAGGAAGGAATCGCAATATCACCGCTCTGGAATTTTACCCTGTAAAATACCCATTGTTAAGCCAAAAATGAAAAGACGCCGCTTTTTTCGGGTTTCCAGCTCACTTCAGACTGCAAAAATATATTTAAATGTATCAAGGCCTACAAAAATATTTCCAAATCAAAACGGTTTAACCCCCATTTCCCTTGCCTTGGAGGTCCGGAATCGGCTCTGATAAGGATTGCCCTAATCAGGACAAAAACCATGGCCAAGGCTCCCAAGCCGCTTACCGATTATCTGGTTTATGTTGCGGTCCGCACGCTCGTTGCCGTGATCCAGGCGGTCCCGCACGATTGGGCATATTCCTTTGCCCGCACTCTTGGCTTTATTGTCCACCTTGTCGACAAGCGGCATCGCAAAGTAGCCGCCGAAAATCTCACGCTCGCGTTTCCCGAGCTTTATGGGAAAGCCCAGACGGACCCCGACCAGCGCAAGGCATTGGAGGCACACATACGGGGCGTTTACAACCATTTTTGTCTACTTTTAGTGGAGATGATCCTGTTGCCCCGGATCATTCGCCCGGAAAATTGGCGAAAACACCTCGTCATCGACCGCCCGGATACCCTCATCCCCCTGTTGGTTGGGGAAAAGCCGGTCCTGCTGATCACTTCGCACCATGGAAACTGGGAGATGGGCGGGTATCTGATGGGGCTTGTCGGGATTCCGAGTTTCGCCATCGCCCGGGTTCTGGACAATCCCTATCTCGAAAATTTTCTTTTAGGTTTCCGTGAACGGACCGGACAGAAAATCCTGGCAAAAAAGGGTGAGTTCGAAATGATCGAAGAGGTCCTGGCCCAGGGAGGCAAACTCGCAACCCTCGCGGATCAGGACGCCGGGCCCAAGGGTGTGTTTGTCGACTTTTTTGGGCGCCCCGCAAGCACTCACAAGGCGGTAGCGTTTTTGGCCCTTGAGTATAAGGTCCCGATGCTGGTGATTGGCACGCCCCGAATCGGTGGGCCACTGGAATATAGGATCGAAGTGGAGGACATCATCCACCCGGAAGAATATTCCGACCGGCCGGATGCCTGTAAAGCCGTTACCGAACGCTTTACCCGGGCGCTGGAGCGGATCATCCGGCGGCACCCCGAGCAATATTTATGGCTGCACAGGCGATGGAAGCATGCCCCACCCACCCGCAAAAAAGCCAATCGCGAAAAGGGGCAAACCGAAACGGCTCTTCCACAGGCCCCGCCGATAGAGGCGTAAAGGCCATAATCCTTTTATCGCTTATTCCTTGACAAGATTCCGGTTCCAGCCGGGAATAGTCACTTCGATATCGCCTTTGCCGTTGGGAACACATTGACAAGCCAGCCGTGATTCGATTGTAAGGCCACGGGCATCATCAAGCATGTCCTGTTCGTCGTCATTGGGTTCATTACAGTGCTCTAGGCCCTTGGAAACGATCACATGGCAGGTGGAACAGGCACAAACACCGCCACAGGCATGGTCGATTTCAAGGTGATAAGCCATGCCAATGTCCAGGATGCTACCAGGAAGTCCAGTCCGGCCGTAGGGAACCTTGGCAGGGTCGACCTCGATCACTTTTTTCATGGGAAGAAAGGTGATTTTGTAGGGAGTTTTTGAGGGCTCGAATTTCGCGGGCTCGATATATGGGTTAACCCCGGCCATTTCCTTGTATCCTTCGCGCAAAACCAAAAGACATCCAAATCCCAATTCTAGCCCCTTCAGGGGAAAGGGCAAATCCGCACTGAATTAGTGCGGATTTGGTTCCCAACAAAATCCTACAAGGGTCCGGGCCGGGGTGTGAGGCCCGAACCCCTTGCCGGATTTGGCCTACCAGACCCATTCGAGGCCAAAGTTCAACCCGTGGGCGAAGTATTGGCTCGAGATCGGATTGTACTGCGGAGCGGGGACGCCCACCAGGGTGGTTGAGGGAACTCCTGTAAAGGACGGGCTTTGGCTCGGGTTGATCACGCTGGATATTTGATCCCCGGGCCGGGCAACCTCGCTAAGGAACAGGAAGGTGTAACCCATATTGAGCTTGAGGCAATGAAGCAGTTTGATCGATCCGTTGAAACCCAGTTCGGGCATGACCGCAAAACGGTTGGCGCGGTGGTAACCCTCGTTGGTGGGTTGGGCAAAATAGCCGCCCGGGAAGGCCTGGATCTGTTTGTAATTGGTGAAATCGTTGGTGTAAAGCGCGCCGTTGATCTTGGTCACTTCCACCATGCTACCCATGGCGATCTTGGCCGTACCATTCAAACCAAAACGGCCGTAATCGCGGTTTAGCCGAAATCCAATCTGACCAGCATAAAGACTGTTTTGGACATGGAACCGGTCGGTGGTCCGAAAAACATCCGTCGCGGCGTTGGCTCCGATGGTTGGGCTGTTGGTCGTAAACTGCATCACCTCATCAAGAAGTCCCCAGCGATAACCAAGCAACCCATCCACGGAATAGTTGCCCAGATATCCAATACGGTGAAGCATGTTGACTTCAGCGGTCTGGAATGTAGATGAACCCCACAATGTGGCGTTTCCCGAATAATTGCCCGGCGAGGAAACGCCTGTGCTATCCGACAGTCCGTTTTGGGCGTTGTAAAAAGGGATCGAAAGTGGCATGGAACCAGGCTGACCATTGGAGGAGTAGGTATAGGCGTTGGTTCGCTGGGGCAACAACAGGTAAGATCCTTCAATACCAAACTGTTGCTGGTCATCGAGCCAGAACCCACCATTGAGCCGGACTCCCGAAGCTGGGACGAATCCCATGTTTCCGCCTATTAACGTTTCGGTTCCTGGTTTTCCCACAACTCCACTGTACCCGCTGGGGCCTGTTTGATTCAAAGGACCCGTGGTCAACATGGTCGGCATAGGCGAGGACTGTGTAAACCAAAGGAGATAATCCACCGAAGCCCAAACGCGGGGTTCCACCGCCCGGGGTTCCAGCATTCGGTCGATAAACCCGGGTTCCTCGGCGGCAAATTCCTTTTCAGGAGGGACCGCCGGAATTGCGTCCTGGGCGAGCGTCATTCCCTGAAAGCACAAGGCCATCCCCAACAGACCAAATCCTTTTAACAAGAGATTGACCCGGCACTGGTTTGCGATCCCAACAAAAGGCGATCGGGCAAATCGTTTTTTCAGATCACCCAGAAGAGTAGACATCGTTTCGTCCTCCACATCGGCACCACCGGTACACCCAATTCAAACCGGTCGAGCCGATTATGACTAGACATCCTGTTCGACCTTGAATGACGATCCTGCCAAGTGATTCCAACACGACAATCGTGCTTTTTCCTCCCAATGTTCGGGTTCTTACCTTGGTGCCCGGGATGCCCGAAATGACGGTTGATCCGTCAGTGTCGACGGTTCGCTCTAGGCAAGGCCGCTTTTGACGATTGGCGAGACCGGGAGGTTCAGACCCGATGAATCCGGTCCCGTCAACCTTGATCATTCCGGAATTCCTAAAGTCGTGGTGGGTTTGTGACGAAGCTAGTTCAACGGGTAATCAGGGGGCCCAAACCATGTTCCAGTTCATCCAACAGTTCTCAAACTGGATCTTTTCCCAACAAAAGTTCAAAGTCATTTTGGCACAGCGCCCGATTCGTTTTGGCTCTTCAAAGGAATCCGCCCATCCCTGCCCCAAAACCCACAAAGCCAACCATGCGCGGGTTGTCCCCTCAAGAAAATCCCACGCACGCCCTCAAATGGAACTTCTCGAAGCGCGCGCCACACCGGCCCATCTGGCAGGAATCGATATCCGGATAGGAACGGTTGATTCTCCTTTGGTGTTGCAAAACACCGACTGGTTGGCCCAACCGATCCATTGGGGCAACGAAAACAAATTCCTGACCATTGGGAGCCTATGCCCCAAAATCGAAAGCACTACGGCAAGCCAAAATAAAAGTGCAACTCCAAGCCCTATTGAAGGCGCGACTTTGGGGACCCGCCCACAAACCCTGGATGCCCTGCTTTTTGCCAATCCAAAGGATTCATTTCAATCTGGCAGCGACTTTACCCTTTCCCGGGATGAACTTTTCCAAACAGGCGAATGGGGAAGCGAAACCACAAGGCGGGATGTGTTTGACTCGTGGACCCAAACCCAAGGAACCCAATTTATCACACATGGGGCACGAACCCCGGACGCACTTTTGATGGCCAGCCTGGCGGTTGTGGGGGTGCCATTATTGTCGATGAGCGAAAAGCCCGAGGACCATTGGGAAGAGGTCCTTCCCCGAGCGACCTCCAGGCGCAAAAAAGGTAAACCATCCCTCAGGTAGCCAAACAGATACGATCGCCCGGCAAAAATCAGGTCCGGCGCATTCGATCCGCAAGCACAGCAGCCAACAAAACCAATCCAAGCACGATCTTTTGTGTATAGCTTTCCATCCCGAGCAGGTTCATGCCGTTTTGAATCACGGCGATGAGCAGCGCTCCCACAAGCGTGCCCCAAACGGAACCCTGGCCACCCGATAGGCTTGTGCCACCAACGACCACCGCGGCGATCACATAAAGCTCGTACATCTGGCCATAGGTCGGGGCGCCGCTTTTGAGTTGACTGGCAAGTATAACACCACCAAGGGCCGCAAGCGCGCCACTCGTTGCATAGACAATCCGCTGGACGCGCTTTACGGGTACTCCCGCCAAATGCGCCGCGACAGGGTTACTTCCCGTGGCGAGGATATACCGACCCAGAACGGTTGAGCCAACCACATGGCCCGTTAGGGCATAAAGCCCAAGCATCAAAATCACAACCACAGGAACCCCTCCCACCGATTCGCGACCCAGCCAGGTGAATCCATCGGGAACCTGATAGACAGATTGCCCTTCGCTGACCTGAAAAGCAAGGCCGCTGGCGACAAGCATGACCCCCATTGTGGCCAAAAATGGTGGAACGCCGCACCAGGTAATGATTGCTCCGGATCCCCAACCAACCAGGACGCCTACAAAAATCGCGCCACCGCCGGCAACCAACATTCCCGGCATACTCGCTTCAACACCCCCGAAGCAGTCACGCACCAGTCTTGTGGATACGACAGCAGAAAGTGCGGCGATACTTCCCACGGAAAGGTCTATTCCGCCCGTCATGATGACGAGGGTCATTCCGGCGGCAATAATAGCAATAACAGAGATCTGACTTGCGATATTGAGCAGGTTGGATTTTTGCAAAAACACCGGCCAGGGACTTGGGACAGGCGAAAAAACCGGAATGTGAAATCGCTCCAGAACCGGCCACGACGAGGCCGCACCACTTGCCAAAATCGCGGAAAGAGGAGTCCCCGCTTTGCCTTCGGCCGCCTCTCGTGCCTCGATTGGGGATCGGGCAAAATCGATCTGGATTCCCTGTTCCCCCAAAAGCTCGGCAACGCGAACAGCAAAGAGGCCATCCTCGGGGGAATTGGTCGAGACCACAAGCACGCGGGATTGGGGCGCCCTCTTTCCGGAGAGGAATGCCCTGGCGACCTGCTCCCCTGCGCCGTTCCCTTCCGGGGCAGTCCGCTCGATAGTTAAAAGAGAAAATACAGCGCAAATTCCCAAAAGGGCCAGAAAAACCCTTTGACCGGAAAGTGCAAGGACAAAGCCTTTCATGATTGCTCCGAAACGGCGTGCCGCATTATGTCGTTGGGTGAAAGGTCAGGGCGATTGGGGAAATCGGCGGCGATGGTCCCCTCCCGCATCACCACAATCCGCTGGCCTAGAGTAAGTGCTTCGGCAAACTCTGATGTCGCGAAGAGGACAGTCGTCCCTTTGGAGGCCGCTTCGGCCAATATCCTGTAGATATCCTGGCGGGCTGAGGCATCCACGCCACGGGTTGGCTCATCGAGCAGCAATACCCTGGGACTTGTGGCGAGGATACGCCCAAGGAGAATCTTTTGCTGGTTGCCTCCGGAAAAACGGCCTGCCGCGAGATTTGGATTTTTTGGTTGAAGTCCAAGAAGATCGGATTTATCCTCGAAAAGCCTTGCTTCATCACGACGGCGCACATGACGCAGAAGCCCCAGGCCCCCGGAAAGTGCCTCCAGAACCGATATCGAAAGATTCGTTTGCGCAGAATGGTACAGGAAAAGCCCCTGATCCTTGCGGTCTTCGGGTAAAAAAGCAATTCCCTGCCTGATCGATTGTGCGGGCCCATGGGAATGAAACGGGGCACCCTCATAAAAGATTTGCCCCTGACCTGGTTGATCGATTCCCGCAAGAATCCTTAGCAATTCGGTTCGGCCCGACCCAACGAGGCCAGTCAAAGCCACCAACTCCCCGCGACGGAGGGAAAGATTTACTCCGTGAATAAGGGAACCACTGAACAGGTTCCTGGTTTCCAAAAGTTGGAACGCTCCAGCTATTGCCGAATTCGCTTTTTGAATATGTTCCCCAACATCGCGCCCGGCCATGGCGGAAATGATCGCTCCCCGATTATGGAGACCACGCGGTTCATCGTAAACCATTCGTCCATCCCGAAGTACCACAACACGATCCGCCAGGCGCTCGATCTCTTCGAGGCGATGACTGATATAGACGACCCCAATCCCTTGGGCGGAGAGTTCCCCCACGATGCGAAAAAGGTTTTCGCTTTCACCCGGGCTAAGTGCGGCGGTTGGTTCATCAAGAATTAGAACCTGAGACTTGTGAAGCAGCGCCCGGGCAATTTCGATGATCTGCTTTTCGCCTGTGCGAAGTTGGGCTACTTTGTGGGTGGGATCCAGATCCGAACCAAGTCGGCCAAGGATCTTGCGGGCTTTTTCAAGCTGTTCGGATTGCCTGATTTGACCCAAATGATGGATTTCCCGGCCCAAAAAAAGATTGTCGACGATCGCAAGGGTGTCTACCAGGGAAAGCTCCTGGTGGACGATCGAGATACCCGCCTGGCGTCCCTCGACTGGGCCCGAAGGGGCATACGCTTTCGCCTTTATGGACATTTTTCCCGAATCAGGGCGCAGGATCCCGGCCAGAATCCGCATGAGTGTGCTTTTGCCCGCGCCATTGGCACCCAGGAATCCTACGACCTCGCCGGGAGCCAATTGAAAATCTACACCTTTGAGAACCTCAGCCATTCCGAACGATTTTCGGATTTGACAGAGTTCAAAAAGTGGCTGGACTGGGGTCATTGCTCGGGTTCGGCCACCACATTGGGAACAAGCGTCAAAAGTGGCGCGAGGTAATTGCGCATGTTGTCGACCTCGGCTTTGCTCGCAAGAAAACCAAACTCCACATTAAACGACCTTGTGGCGCCGGGAGCGAGAACGGGAACCCGACCTTTTTCCCGTTCCTTTTTGCGAGGCCGTGGAAAGTTGGTTCCCGGTTCGATTCCGGTAACATAGCCATCCGCTTCGGCGGCTGTGTTTTTCCAGAGCGTCACAAACGGAAGCTCGGCAACCATCCAATCAATTGTCACACCCAGATCCCCCGCCGCGTTGTGAAGCACCGAATGACATTTTCCCAGCGCATCGGGGCGCGGTTCGATGCAATAGACCTGTTCGACAAAACCGGTGGTTGGCGCAAGGAATTCGGTCCAGGTGTTGATTCCCTCGGCGGCACGGGCGTTGATCGGGGTGACCTTGGCGGCAGGAAGCAGAACCTTTGCCCCTGCGCCAAGCACCGGTCTGCCGATATTGGCGTGATAGAGGATCTCGAATTCCTGGGGTGAAGCGCTGTGGTTGATTACCGTGTCGCGAATGATGAACTTGCCCGAACCCGCTTCCGTTTCCAGTTCGGTGCGAAGTTCGAGTTTGGGCCCAAGGAAAGTCCGCTCGTGGACAACCCCACGAACCCTGATCCTCCAGGGGGCCTGGCGCTCGATCTCGACTTCAACCTTGCTTGCGGGAGTGTTGGCAATCTTGCCATGGAGAGTCAAAGGCACTTCGGCTTTTTCACCCGTGTTGGTGGTGATGGTGTCCGGCCCGGCTCCGCCATTGTTTTCCAGGCCACAGCGGCAAAGAAATTCATTGAAACCCGAAAGCCAACCCAGCCCCCCACGGTCCTGAAGATTGACATATTTGGGATGAACAATTTCCGAAACAGGCGACAGCCAGCCAAAGCGCTGGCCAGACTTGCGAACCTCGATGATGCCCATGCCCCGGGTCGGGCAAAGGACAATTTGCATCGAACCATTGTCGACAATGATCAGCTCGACCCCATCCTGCTTGCCGCCCGCCATCAACACCTTTCGAACGGTCCAAGGGTGCGGGCAGGTTGGGGTGACAAAAAGGCGCTGGATTTCCGTGGCACCATCGTTCTGAAGGTGCTCGGCATCGGTGAGAACCTTGCGAAATGGTTCGGCGCCCTGGCCTTTGACCGATTGGTTCGCTCCGAAAAGTCCAAAAGCTGTCAACTGGACCGATAGGGTCCAGGCGAGAACAGCCCGAATCGACATCGCCTTGGGGAACATCCTGATCATCTTGGGCACTCCGTGCGAAATTAGAAAGGATTCGGAATTCAGAAGCTATATCAGGGGGACGCAAATATCAGGGGGACGCAAATAAAAGGTTGGACCCGGGTTCCCCCGGAAAACCCGAAAACGCCAAACTCCGGGAATTATCCAAAAACTTCCTCAAGGGCCTTGCGCATTACCGTGGGATCGGGATCAATGCCAGTCCAGTGGCGGATACCAATCACCCCCTGGTTGACCAACATTCCCAATCCATCAATAACCTTGCAGCCCCTGGCTTCGGCATCGCGCACCAGGCGGGTTCGTGGGGGATTGGGTATCACATCGGCGACCACCATGCCAGGCTTCAGCGTGGAGACATCAAGGGGGATCCGCGCATCCACATCGGGAAATAGTCCAATCGAGGTGGCGTTGACAACGATGTCGGTCCCCTCGGGAACCTTGTAATCGCTGGTCCAGGATTCATAAGCAAGGCCCACCTTGACCCGCTCGCGCAGCAGCTTGGCCAGCGTTTCGCCTCGGTTGGCAGAGCGATTGAGAAGTGTGATGTGGCTTGCACCGGCAAGGGCCAATTCGACACAAATGGCACGCGAAGCGCCACCCGCCCCCAAGACGACAACCTTTTTCCCGGGGATTGTGATAAGTGGTTTCAGCGATTCAACGAATCCTTTGCCATCGGTGTTTTCACCAATGAGTTTGTCGCCTCGGCGCACGACGCAATTGACCGCTTCCATCAACGAGGCAGATTCGCCCAATCCGTCAAGGTGTTGGATGACCTCAACCTTGTGGGGAATGGTGCAGTTGAAACCCCGAAAACCCATGGCCCGGACGCCTTTCACCGCGTCCGCCAGCCCTTCGGGAGAAACCTCAATCGTCAAATACCGCCAAGCCAAACCATGGTGCCTGTAGGCCGCCTCAATCATCGCCTGGGTGGGGTTTTCCGAAACGGGCTGTCCAAAACAGGCGGTCAGTTCCTGCTTGAAGTTGAGGACCTTCGACATGGGGAGTGGATCCTGGGAGGAGCAGATTGGGAAACTCGATCTATTTGGTTTTTGCTAGGGAATCCCCGATTTTTTGCCAATTGGCCCGGGGTATTCGCAAAAGGTGTTTCGGGACTTCCCCAACCACGCCAAAAGCCACCGTCCCCAATAATCCCACGGGGTCCCCAAATGGTCGCCACAGGTGACAACCCTTTACCATTTCTCCAAAAATTGGTGGTCAACCCGC
Organism: Singulisphaera sp. GP187; assembly: GCA_945868575.1. Lineage (GTDB taxonomy): Bacteria > Planctomycetota > Planctomycetia > Gemmatales > Gemmataceae > SYLG01. Next base: position 22,521 of record CAMBMH010000037.1, read on the forward strand.
TTTCAATCGCCCTGCCGGTTTGATCGTACTATAATCAACAGAGTCGCTAGGGGTGTCCTGTCATAGTCGGGACTGAGAAAAGACCCTTGGGACCTGAACCGGGTGATGCCGGCGTGGGAAAGCGACGCGATTTGATCCGGTTTTAACCACCGGGTTTCTTGTATTTCGCGGTTTTTCCAGGCACACTTGAACCATTGGGAAGACCGCGCAATGACCCAGCTTGAATCCGCCCGCAAGGGTATCATCACCCCCGAAATGGAATTTGTCGCCAAGCGTGAGGACCTCGAACCTGAATTGGTTCGCTCCGAAATCGCCCGTGGGCGCATGGTTATCCCCGCCAATATTCACCACCTCAATGAGAGCCTTGAGCCGATGGCGATCGGCATTGCATCAAAGTGCAAAATCAACGCCAATATCGGAAACTCGGCGGTAACCAGCAAAATCGACGACGAACTCAAAAAGCTTCACACCGCCGTTCATCTTGGTTCCGACACTGTGATGGACCTCTCCACCGGTGGCGATCTTGACACCATACGCGAGGCCATCATCAAGGCCTCGCCCGTGCCCATCGGCACCGTGCCGATCTACCAGGCCATCAAGGATTTCAAGGATGTAGCAGATCTTAAAGTTCAGGATCTGCTTGATGTCGTCGAAAAACAGGCCCAACAGGGCGTCGACTACATGACCATCCACGCCGGTCTTTTGCTTGAATATCTCCCGCTTACCACCAACCGCGTCACCGGAATCGTAAGCCGTGGCGGTTCCCTCATCGCCCAGTGGATGCTCCAGCGCCACGAGCAAAACCCCTGGTACACCCACTTCGACGAGGTCAGCGAAATCCTTCGCGCCCACGATGTGACCTATAGCCTGGGTGATGGGTTGCGTCCGGGATGCCTGGCTGATGCCAACGACGAGGCCCAATTCGCCGAACTCAAAACCCTGGGCGAGCTGACCCTCAAGTCCTGGGCCAGCGGCGTTCAGGTGATGATCGAAGGTCCCGGCCATGTGCCGATGCACCTCGTCAAGATGAATGTCGAAAAGCAGCGCGTAATGTGCCACGAGGCGCCTTTCTATGTGCTTGGGCCCTTGGTCACCGACATCGCTCCCGGTTACGACCACATCACCAGCGCCATTGGCGCCGCCATCGCAGGCGAGGCGGGCGCCGCCATGCTTTGCTATGTGACCCCCAAGGAACACCTTGGACTCCCCAATGCGGACGATGTCCGCCAAGGCGTGATCGCTTACAAGATCGCCGCGCATGCCGCCGACATTGCCCGTGGCCGCAAAGGCGCCCGTGACCGGGACGATGCCCTGTCCAAAGCCCGCTTCGAGTTCGATTGGAACAAGCAGTTCGAGCTTTCGCTTGATCCCGAAACCGCCCGCAGAATGCACGATGAAACCCTTCCTCAGGAAGCGTTTAAAAGCGCCAAGTTCTGCTCCATGTGCGGCCCCAAGTTCTGCTCCATGCGCGTGACCCAGGACATACGCAAAATGGCCGAGGCACAAGCCGCCAAGGGCGCCATTCCGCTGGCCACCACCGCCGGTTAACCCCTGCTTTTCCACTAAAGACATGATCCAGACCGACGAACTCCCCCTGCGCTACAAAACGCCTCCGGAATGGGCGCGAATGGCGCTTGGGGACTTGGTCGCTCTTTTGGGTGATCATGCCCATCTGGAAAAAAAGGCCGCGTCCAACGCCCTTGAGCTGCTCAATCGCTGGCAGGGCGTGGACCCTCCCAAGCGTTGGGTCTCCATTCTTGCCAACATTGCCCGTGACGAAGCGGTCCACCTCGCCCAAGTGACTCGTATCCTTTTCCGCATGGGGAAGTCGATTCCCAAAACCCATCACAACAACTACGCTGCCGGACTAAGGACCTTTGTACGCCTGGGCAAGGGTCCCGAAGAACTGGTGGATCGACTTTTGGCTGCCGCTTTGATCGAGGCAAGATCATGCGAACGGTTTGTGCTTTTGGCCAATGCCCTAAACGAACAAAAAGAAGGGCAAAAAGACAATGAAAGCCTTGCCCATTTTTATCGTGGCCTTTGGGCCTCTGAACACGGACACTATCGGGTGTTTGTGAAACTTGCCCAGCGGGTGCTCCCAAAAAGCCGCGTTGAAACGCGTTGGAGCGAATGGCTCGACCATGAGGCCCAAGTGATCCAGGCGCAACCTCCAGGATCTCGGATGCACTCGGGTCTCCCCCGGAATATTCCAGCGGAGGTCTGATTCATGACCGCCGATGCGCCCGAAACTTTCGTCCCTTCAACAACATCTGTCGATTCCAGCGTGAGCAATCAGGCCCATACACGCCTCCCCGGTATCTTCCTCATCCTGTCCGCCGTTATCAACATTTTGGCGGGGCTGATTTTCGTAATGATGGGAATTCACGGGCATTTGGTGTCAATCCACGAATTCCGCCACCGCCTTGAGGTCGAATATCCCAATCAGCACAAGGAGATCCAGGCTTCGGAATGGCCGCTGGAATATTGGATCTGGAACACATCGACCGGGATGCTTGTGCTCGGATTGGGCGGAATTGTCACAGGCGGATTGGTCGTAATTGGCGTTTGGCGATTGTGGCGGGGCGGATCGTCCCGCCTGGCATTTATCGGCTCGATTCTGATTTCCCTGCCCGGGATCAGCCCTACCGGTTGCTTGGCGATTGGCACCCTGGCGGGTTTGTGGATGATTTTGGTGCTTTTTGATCCCGACTGAGATCCAGACAGATTTCCCTGCCTTTGTGTAAAGACACTGCCATGATTTGTGGTAAAAAAGCCTAATCAGAAAATATGCAGGAACCCTACCAATGATGATTGCCCGCATTTTTGCCCACCGTGTCGAACTCCCTTTGGTCGAAGGCTCGTACAAATGGTCGGGAGGGAAATCGGTCTCCGTCTTCGATAGCACCATCGTCGGTGTCGAAACCGATTGTGGCCTTATCGGCTATGGCGAAGTTTGCCCGCTGGGGCCCTTTTATCTCCCCGCTTATGCCGAAGGGGTTCGGGCTGGTCTCCGCGAACTTGGGCCCCATCTGATCGGTTTTGATCCACGCGAGTTGCAAAAACTCAACCACCGCATGGATGCGGCCCTGAAGGGGCATCCCTATGTGAAATCGGGCATCGACATCGCTTGCTGGGATATTCTGGGACAGGCCGCGCAACTCCCGGTCTGCACACTTTTGGGTGGACGCTTTGGGGAGAGCATCCGGCTTTATCGGGCGATTTCGCAACAGGCTCCCGATGAAATGGCAAAAAATGTCAAGAGCTACCGCGACCAGGGTTACACACGGTTCCAACTCAAAGTGGGAGGCGATCCCGATACCGACATCGAACGAATTCGCGCGGTTCGGGCGATGCTTCTTCCCAGCGACCGATTGGTCGCCGACGCCAACACAGGCTGGACCCAACACGAGGCAATGCGCGTGGTTCGTGGCGTTCACGACCTCGATGTCTACATCGAACAGCCTTGCACCTCGTATGAGGAATGCCTTGCGGTAAGACGGAACACAAACCATCCGTTTGTGCTCGACGAAAATATCGACTCCCTGGAAATGCTTCTGCGGGCCAAAGCGGATTTGGCGATGGATGTCGTTAATCTCAAGATCAGCAAACTCGGCGGACTGACGAAAACCAAACAGGCCCGCGACCTGTGTGTTTCCATGGGCATCGCGATGACCCTCGAAGACAGTTGGGGAGGCGACATCACCACAGCCGCGATCGCGCATCTCGCCCATAGCACTCCCGAGGAATTCCGCTTCACCAGCACCGATTTCAACAGCTATGTCACCGTAAGCACCGCAACCGGTGCTCCGGAACGCCGCGAAGGATACATGGCGGCTAGCGACAAACCGGGTTTGGGAATTTCTCCCCGAATGGATGTCCTTGGCAAGCGGGTCGTCGAAATCTCGTAAATGAAATTTGCTTGAGGCCCCACCACAACATTTACCCGTAAGAGCACCTCGCCATTCACCGTTAACCGACCAGCAATTCCAATAGAAAGGAACAATAATGAACGCGAGCATTTTTCGTGGCTGTATTCCGGCATTGATGACACCCTGTCAATCAGATCGCAAACCCAATCATGCGGCTCTTGTGAAAAAGGCTCAGTCCCTTATGGCCGCGGGGATGAATGGGGTCGTTTATTGCGGCTCCATGGGAGATTGGCCGCTTTTGACCGATGAGCAGCGCCAGGAAGGCGTTCGCCAACTGGCCGAAGCAGGAATTCCCGTGGTTGTTGGAACCGGGGCCCAAAATCTTGCAAGAGCCGTGGAACACGCCTCTCACGCGCAGCGCGTCGGCGCAAAGGGGCTGATGGTCATTCCACGCCTTCTTTCCCGGGGAACATCCCCGGCAGCCCAGCGGGGGCACTTTGCGGCCATTCTCAATGCCGCACCCGAACTGCCTGCGGTTATCTACAACAGCCCGTATTACGGTTTCGAAACCAAAGCAGATCTGTTTTTTGATCTAAGGCGGGAATTTCCGAATCTGGTCGGCTTCAAGGAATTTGGAGGCGCCGATTCCCTTAGCTATGCCGCCGAACACATTACTCATGCCGACAAGGAAGTCCTGTTGATGGTCGGCGTGGACACACAGGTGTGTCATGGGTTTATCCGTTGTGGCGCCGTTGGCACCATCACCGGCATCGGCAACTGTCTTCCCCGGGAAGTCTTGCACCTTGTCGAGCTTTGCAAGCGTGGCGCGATGGGAGATATCGAGGCCCGCCGCTTTGCGCGCGAGCTCGAAGACGCCCTGGCGGAATTGTCCCGTTTTGACGAAGGGCCTGACCTGGTACTTTACTACAAGTACCTTCTTGTGCTGCTAGGCGACAAGGATTACGAACTCAATATCAATGCGTCTGACCGGCTCTCGCCTAGTCAAATGCGCTTTGCGGAGGCCCAGCTTGGACTTTTCCAACAGTGGTGGAAAAACTGGCCAGGCAAATCATTTGGCGCGTAAACAAACCCTGGATTTTGTTTTGGATTCATCCGCCCATCAATCACATTAAAGTGGGTGGGCGCTCAAATCACGGAACTGTTTACAGGTCAAAACCTCTGGAGAATCAGTAAACAAAAAACACCCTGCGGTTTTCAGGGTGTTTTTGTGTTTTTGTGTGAATTCAACATTTAATCGGCGGCGTCCACTTGTGACTTACTCTTGCGGCGACGCTTGATGTATGCGCCAATCGCACCCGCCACCAACGCCGACCCGGTCAGGACCATAGTGCCTGGTTCGGGAACAGCAGCGTAAACAGTAAAAGCGGCACTGCCGTTATCTTGCGATGCAGTTGATATCCAATCTGGAATTGAATTAGTTACCAATCCATTAGTTGTTTGATAGCCGCTAATGGAAGTCGCTACATTTGTCCTAATTGAAAGCTCATAATTCTTTCCGGACTGTAATGAATAGTTTGCAATGTCACCAAAATTCAATTGATTTCCGCTACCTGTAAATGTTAAAACTGAAGTCGCCTTTTGATCGCTATCTTCATAAAGATAAGCTGTTAGGGCGGTTGAATTTATGGCTAAATTTAAGCTAGAAAAACTAATAGAAGTAAGCTTGTTACCAGAATTTCCAGTTGTTGAAAAAATAATAAAAAGAAGGGATTGACCGGACGATTCATTAGACGTTATCTGATTTTGCACACCAGTTGCGCTGGTGGTTTGTAATCCCACCACCCCTGCTTTTGAATTTCGCGGCCCCATTGCAAGGAGGGCGAATACGATCAACATGGCAAGTTTTGTTTTCATTGGCCGGGACCTTTAGGGAGCCAAAGTATCTATACACATGGTCAGGATAACTTTTTTAAAATCCCTTTCAAGTGCCCAATACTTGATTTTTTCAAGATTTCCAATCCCGAGCAATTAAAACAAGTCTCGACCTTTCCATTAAACCAATCATTTCCGCCATCCGAAAATGCCTAATTTTTGACCGTTTCAACCTCATTGTTTCCAATTAGGGCCTTCCGCAACAAAAAACTTTGAGGCAGGCTTTCAATCAATTAACGAGTATGTTGGCCAGAGTCACCAAGTTTCTTACTTGTTGACTTTTCGCCGACACTTGATCCACACACCAATCGCACCCGCCCCCAATGCCAACCCGGTCAGGATCATCGTGCCTGGCTCGGGCACGGCAGTTACATCCATCGAAAAAGTATAATAGGGAGATGATGTATAATTGGTTGGAGAGCCTGAATAATAATTTTGCAAAACAGTACCGGTCTTGGTTACTTACTTGTTAGTCGTTGTTTTCAAAAAACCAGATGGTATAATTAAATCATTTAATTCACTCAAAAAAAAGACAATACTATATGAATTACTAGCAAAAAAAAATATAACAATTT
>CAMBMH010000038.1 GCA_945868575.1 Singulisphaera sp. GP187
TTCTTGTGGCAAGTGGGAATACCACGGCGGAGATCATCATCATCCATCGCCGGGAGATCATCATGAACAAGACTATACACATGGACCAATTCCACCGCACAACCGGCCGGCCAGGGATTGGCTTCGATGTTGGTTGCCGATTTGCAAAGGTCATACCCCAGATAGGCAAGGATCGGGCGCATCCTTTTTCCAGGCGCCAGAGCGCTATAGCGCATCGCCTCGTGAAGGCTGGCCGGAAAGCCCGGGCGCGAATGAAGAAGCTGATCCAGTTCCCGTTGGGCCCTCTCCTTGAGCGAATCAAACAGATTCGGGGATTCCATGGGTCTAATCCTCCTCGACGCGTGATTTCCGAAGGGATCCGCGAGCGCTTTCGATACTGCTTTGGTGGTCAAATGGCTCAAGGATTGGGCGCCCTTCCGCATCGACCTTGATTGCCTCAACCCGAAGCTGGGCATCCTTGAGCTTGGTGTGACAGCGCCTGTAAACGCGGATTCCCTCCTCGTAATGTTCGAGAAGCTTTTCAAGTGGGAGCCCGCTCCCCTCCAGGGCGCGGACGGTCTCCTCGAGTTTAAGCAGATCCTGTTCCAGAGGAATAGTATCTGCAACAGGTTTTGTTTCCGCTTTACTCATGCTTCATTTCCAGAAGAGGAGGCGCAACCCCCCAAAGAAGGTATGCCCTCAGAATCCGGATCCTGACCAGGCAACACGCGCTCCACCCGACTCAACAGGACTCCCCGCGCAAGACGGGTTTCAAGGAGGTCCCCAGGGGCAACCTGGGAAGCATCTCTCAAAAGCGCGGGAGAGGCGTTGCCTTCAACTTTGCAAGTCAGGCTATACCCGCGCTCAAGCACATGCAAGGGGTTAAGGATAGATAGGCGATCACGGAGAGCATCGAGTTGGAAGAATTTGCCGGTAAGGGCCTGTAGGCAAGACTGGCGAAGCCGAACGGCCAACTCTCCCACCCGGTTTTGCTTTTCCCGGACCCAATCCCTCGGTCTTTGCCACGCCGAACGACGGGAAAGGTTATCCAGGCGGCGGCCCAGTTCGTCCTTTTTTGACTCAACGATCTGCCTCATCCTCACAATATGGGAGTCCACACGGGCTGCCCAATCAGCCCGCCTTGGAGTGGCGCACTGCGCCGCATGGGTTGGGGTCAGGCCTCGCAAATCCGCCGCCAAATCAACCAGGGTAACATCGTCCTCGTGCCCCACACCGGCAATGATCGGTATTGGACAAGCCACAACTGCCCGGACCAGGACCTCTTCGTTGAAGGACCAGAGATCCTCCATGCTTCCCCCGCCTCTTCCCAACAAAATCACATCAGGCGGGCCACCCTTTTCGGGGGGAATGCTCGCCAAAAGCCCAAGCGCCCGGGCCAACTGGTCGGCGGAACCAGTGCCCTGGACCAGACAGGGGGCCAAAATCACCCGGGCAATTGGCCACCGTTCCCGGATGGTTTCCAGCATATCCCGAATGGCGGACCCGGTAGGCGAGGTAACAATTCCGATCCTGAGGGGAAATCCGGGGATGGGCCGTTTGCGCTCGGGCGAAAACCAGCCCATGGCTTCCATCTTTTCGCGCCTTTGGCGAAATGCCAACTCCAGAGCGCCTATTCCCTCAGGGCTTAGGTCCTGGGCGTTGAACTGAAGATCGCCCCGTTCGACATAGACATCAAGCTTGCCAGTGACCCGCAGACGCATCCCCTGGACCATCTGGAATTTGGCCCGGGAGACCACGCCCCGAAACGCCACCACCTTGATCGCCGCTTTGTCATCCTTGAGCGTAAGGTAGGCATGGCCACTTTTGGCGATGGTCAGGTTGGACACCTCCCCCGCGACAACCACCTGGGGCATCGGCTGGAAAAGCTGCTTGATTCCCAAAAGGAGTTCAGAGACCTCCAGGGCCTTTGGCTCCGTGTCGAAAAGGTCGCCTTGCATTAGAACGGGAGCCCTTCACAGGGGAGACCAAAGGCCGCCGCGACAAGTGGCTGGATCACTTTGCCCGCATGGATGTTCAAACCCAAAGCAAGGCCAGGATTGGTGCCAACCGCGCCTTGCAAACCCTTGGTGGCAAGCTCAAGAACATATGGGAGAGTCACATTGGTCAGCGCATAAGTGCTGGTCCGTCCAACGGCACCCGGCATATTCGTAACACAATAGTGAACCACATCATCCACCATATAGGTCGGCTTTTCGTGCGTTGTGGGGCGGCTCGTCTCCACACAGCCGCCCTGGTCGATGGCGACATCGATGATAACCGACCTTGGAAGCATTCGTTTGAGGTCTTCGGCCCGGACCAACATCGGCGCGCGGCCGCCAGGAATGAGCACAGATCCGATCAAAAGATCCGCCGTGGAAAGGGCATCCAGAATATTGTGCCTGTCGCTGAATAGCGTTGTCACATTCGGGGGCATCACATCGGCCAGATAGCGCAAACGATCGAGGTTGACATCGATAAGTTTGACATGCGCGCCAAGACCCGCCGCGACTCGCGCCGCGTTGGCTCCCACGACACCCGCTCCCAAAACAACAACCTGGGCAGGCGCCACACCAGGGACGCCGCCCAACAATATGCCCCGTCCTTCAAAGGGGCGCTCTAGAAATTTTGCCCCTTCCTGGATGCTCATACGCCCGGCCACTTCGCTCATCGGCGTCAACAGAGGCAGGGTCCCTTTGGCATCACGAATGGTTTCGTAGGCGACCGCGCTGATTCCCGACGCGAGAACCGCCTCGGTTAGGGGACGATCGGCGGCGAAGTGAAAATAGGTGAAAACGGTCTGCCCTGGCCGAAGGTGGGGCCATTCCTTTTCGAGTGGTTCTTTCACTTTGACAACAAGATCGGCTGCGGCCCAAAGTTCTTCGGCGGTCGCCACAATCTCGGCACCATGAGTCTTGTAGGCCTCGTCTGGGATACCCGATCCTTGACCGGCTCCCGCCTGGATCAGGACCTTGTGCCCGCGTTGGGTCAGTTCCTCCACCCCCACCGGGGTCATTCCCACGCGATATTCATGGTTTTTGATTTCGCGCGGAACACCCACCACCAATCTTTGCATAAATCACCTTCTAAAGTTGGCGGAGAGGAATTTGAGGATCGTAGCCTGGTTCTTAACATGATAGTGACATTCCCGAATTGGGAGACCACTTCTGATGCCCCCGCGCTGGGCCATTTTTCTGATTTTGGCTGGTTGGGCCTTAACCACGATTTGGCTTTTAATGGCTGAATATGTGCCTCTTTGGTCGACCGACCTCCCTGCACCGGTACTCATCGCGCTCTCCGATGAAACCATAGGCAGCCGCACCTCGACCCGGTGGAAGGTCTCCATGGATGGCAAGGAGATTTACCGGGGCGTCTCGGGCCTTGATTACATCGAAAAACCGGAAGAAAAATTTCTTTTCTGGATGGATTTGACTCCACTTCCCAATGCGGGAGTGGGGACAATTTTCAAAACCTTTCGCAGCGAATACATGACCGGCAGGTCCGGCTTTCTTAAAGGTGTGGCAGGAAAGTTGGAAATTCAGCCCCCGTTGAACCTTCCTCTGGATGCTCAAGCCTCCATGGAGGGGTCTGTAACGGATGGAAAACTTTATCGCAAGCTAAGGGAAACCTTCCAGGGTAAAGAAACCCGCCGCGAACTTCCCATCGTCGAACTGGGCAAACCCGGGATGGTCTGGTTTCCTTTGATGCCGATTTGGCGCTTGGGCAGATTGACCCCCGGATCCCGCTGGACGGTGACTTGTGTGGACGCGCTGGGCGACCTGACCCAGGGATCGGCGGGAAGCCGCCTATCGGGCAAACCGATGAAGGTGGAAGTCCTTTCCCTTGAGGAATCCTGGAAAAAGGAAGATCCCAAAGCGGTCATCTGTCGGCGCCTTCGCGCGGTTTCCGAAGAGTGTCAAATGGAAATTTGGATTGATCCCGAATCTGGCCGTGTGATGAAACAGGAAGTGGTGCTGGAATTTCGCCACCGCTGGGTCCTTGAGCGGGAGGAATGATGGCCACAGAACCGATGGCTGGAGAAATGATGAACACAGCGAATGGTCCGGTCAACAAACCCGGCGATGCCGTTGACCTGGCAACCAAAGCGGGCCAACCAGCCGGCCCAATGATCGAAATCCTCGGGGTTTCCAAGGTTTATGGCGGACGACCCGCTGTGGATGACATGACTTTGGTTGTGCCGCGTGGCGAACTTTTCGCGTTCCTTGGGCCCAACGGAGCCGGCAAAACCACCACAATCAAGATGCTCTGCGGACTTTTGCGTCCAACCACGGGCTCGATTCGCGTGGGTGGTTTCGACCTCGTCCACGAAGGGCGCCAGGCCAGGGCAACCATGAGCTATGTACCCGATCTGCCTTACCTTTATGATAAACTCACTGGCCGTGAATTTCTCCAGTTTGTCGCCGATATGCACGCCATGGAAAAAGACCGTGCGGCCGAAAGGATCGCTTTTGTCTCCAAATTGTTCCGGCTCGACAACTTTCTTGACAACCTCACCGAGCGCTATTCCCACGGTATGAGACAGCGGACCGTCTTCGCCTCGGCGCTACTCCACGAACCCGGCCTGCTCATCGTCGATGAGCCGACCGTGGGACTCGATCCCCGCAGCGTCAGACAACTAAAAGACATCCTCCGCGAACATGCGGATAACGGCACGACGGTCTTCCTCTCTTCACACTCGCTGGATGTGGTCGAGGAACTTGCTGACCGGATCGGAATCATCAACAAGGGAAAGCTGATCGGCGTCGGCAAAGTCGCCGACCTCAAAACCCAGGCGTCTCATCAGGGATCCCTTGAAGAGGTATTCCTCCGACTTACCGAGGAGGAATCGACCACCGAAACCGCCATGGATGCCTCGGCGGGAGCCAAGCGATGACCGACCCCGCACCAATAGCGCCCATGGTTCCACAAACACCGGCCAAAAGCCCGGGCGGTCCGGTCCGCACGGGTGGCGCGCATGACCGCTCTGTTGGGGCGGATATTTTCCTCAAGCTCGGAGCCCGGATCGGCTGGAACACCTGGAAAAGTTTTTCCGCCGTCTCGTTGGTGAGACCGCTTGTCATCCTCGTTTGCAGTCTGATTGTCGTTTTGTTTGTGTTCGCGGTCTCCTTTGGCGGGTTTCGTTTCCTTGTCGATCAAAAGCTTCCGCTGGGAGGCAACATTGTCGCTCTGCTTTTTGATCTTTTGTTCCTGTCACTTGCTGGGCTCCTCGTGTTTTCCACGGGCCTCATCCTCCATGCGAGTCTTTTCGATTCGGCGGAGACCGCGTTTCTGTTGAGCAAACCGGTCGATGAGGACCAGGTATTCGCGTACAAATTTTTCGTGGCCGGATCGTTCAGTTCGTGGGCGTTTCTGCTTATGGGTGGTCCGATTCTGGTGGCGTATTCGATCTCGGTGGGGGCGGGCCCCCTTTTCTATCTCATAATGCCGCTCTTTTTTATCGGATTTTCGCTGATCCCCGCCTCTGTTGGCGCGATACTTTGCCTTTTGATGGTCAATTTCCTTCCACGGGGGAGAACCCTCATCGTGGCCCTTGGGGTCATTTTGCCGATTGTGATCGGCGGACTCTGGATCGGCGGAACACTTAGGGGCCTGCGCCAGGGGGATATCCAAATGGGTGAGGACCTGCTCCAAAAAACTTTGGGACAGGTCCAGATCGCCAGCGCCCCGGTCCTCCCAAGCTATTGGATCTCCAGGGGACTTCGGGCGGCGGCGTTTGGGGATTATTCCTCCTCGGGGTGGTATTTGACCCTGGTTTGGTCGCATGGGGCATTCGTCTACTTGTTGGCCGCGACCCTGGCAAGGCTTACCTATCGCCGTGGCGTGGACAGGCTTTCGATCAATCCCGAAACCGCCCCATCGAAAAAACCGGCATGGATCGATCTCCTATTCCAGTGGTTTTCACCCAGGGACCGGGGGCTTGCGGCTCTTATGCTAAAGGATTTTCGCACCTTTCGCCGGGACCCCAGACAATGGGGACAGGTGGTGCTTTTTCTTGGGCTTTTGGCGCTCTACTTTTCCAATCTGAAACGGATGTTTCCCAAAGAAATCGAGTATCCGTTTCAGGTGGGACTCGGTTTCCTGAACCTGCTTAGTCTTAGTCTCCTGATGTGCACCTACACCGGGCGATTTGTCTTTCCACAACTTTCACTGGAAGGGCGAAGATTTTGGGTTTTGGGCCTGATGCCCATTGAACGGCGCCGGATGCTTATGGCCAAATACTGGTTTGCGTTTTATGGATCGCTATTGGTCACATTGCCGCTGATTGTCCTCTCGGACCTCTCGCTTAGTCTTCCCCTGTTTGGCATGGTGCTCCATCTCTATCTGCTGATCCTGATCAGCTCGGGGCTTTCCGCCCTTAGCGTGGGACTCGGAACCCTGATGCCAAATTTTCGCGAGACCGATCCATCCAAGATCGCGGTAGGCTTTGGCGGAACACTCAACCTGATTGTGGGTTTGGCGTTTTTGCTATTCATGTTGGGATTCGGCGCGATGCCTTGGCACATGTCCCAGGCGGTGGCGGGGATCGACGGGCCTCCACGGGGTGTCTGGTATGTGGTCGGTGGAGGACTGCTTTTGGCGACGATTCTGGGGGCGCTTGCGACTTTCCTGGCCCTGGATCGTGGCCGCCGCGCTCTCGACCGCATGGAGTTTTAGAAAGGCTTTTCTCCGCCAGGATGGACAAATATTCCTTGACGAAAATTAAGATCCTTAATGTGGTCTATTGGTCCATGTTTCGTCCAAATGGTCGGAAGAAATCAAATACTTTGAGCTGCCATTTGGATTTGGTGAAACCGATGGTTTCCATGGGGGTTTTCGTGCCAGTACTCCGTGCACTTGGGTTGGAGAGTCAGGATGATTTTGGCGTCGGGCCAGGTTGCTCATACATCCTGTCAAACGCGATAGGCGGGATTATCCACGGCGGCTGTGTAATGGGAAAAAACCTCGTCCCGGTCAAACTGGGTTTCCGGTTGCCCGCTGGCCACCTTGCGCCAAAAGTTGCCAAGGTCCCTGTAAACGACAAACGGTTTTAGGGTCGATCCTGAATGAACCGGGCGAGGGCGTCCCGGCAATTCAGGGCGGTTTTCCGAAATCCCTGACTGAGTTCCTCAGTTTCCGAAAGTTGGGACCAATATATCAGGGCGTGATTCGCCACCTCATGCCACAGGTGCAGGTTCAAGGCGGTCGGTGGTTCTGGAGCGAATGTTCTTTCGACCAAAGTTGTTCCCATTGGGGCGAAGACCATGGGAAGCATGTCATACACAGGTGCCAGGGTCAGGTTCATCCCCCTTCCCTCTTCGGCAAAAAATGACATATTGCCATAATGCCTATCCGTGTTACCAATTAGACCACCAAAGGTATCCAACCAGATCATCCGTTCCACATCCGTTTGATTTATTGCCAGGAAAGGTTCGTCAAGAATTCGCTTGCTCGCCCTGCTCCATGTATCGGGGTAATCCCCGAGGAAATGGCTATTTATGGCGGAAAGCGAAATCACCCCACGACGCCCCCTGGCTCCGATTCGGTCAAAGCGCTCCGTTTCCAAAAACCGGATTCCATCGAGATCAAACCACTCGGAACGAGGAACGGGGACGCCGGTTTTTCGCAGCATCTCCAATGCAAGATGTTCGCAAATGAGCAAGTCCCGCCATCTGTCTGCCGCTGCTCCATCGCCACTTGCAAACTTGACAAGAACATGGCGCCCTTCGGAGAAGACCGCGAACTTGGGATGCTCGCCACCCGCCGAGGAGCCTGGTTGCCCGGTCAAAGCCCCTTCCGCAAGACTGGTAAATTCCGCCCTGGAAAACGACCGGAGAAGCCCCGCGTTTAGCCTGTCGAGAGAATTTTCCCCGATAAGCAAATTGCCCACACAATCCTCGCCTCGCATCGCCAAAGCGATTAGTTGGTGGTCATCGCCCCAGTCGTTGATGCGCTCGGGTAATCTCAATTCCGGATAGAGCGCCGGGAAACCTCGCCCGATGTAGCCTTGGGGTCGCATGTCCTCCACAAAGGGTGGCAACCCGGAGAAAGCCTGCCCCCCACCGGTTTCCCGCTTCAACCAGGTTCCCCCACCCGTCAGAAAATGCAATCCTCCGTGACGATGCGGGCGACCACTCTCGTCCACCCGAAAAACGGGAACATTTTGCCCGAGCCCAACGATTTCCCGAGGCAAGGCGTATTGCGTTGCAACGCTCCGTCCGAAACGACAAATACGAACGCCCGCCTCACGCACAAGGCGCGACATAACGGGCTGGGAGATCCCGAGTTTCCTCTGAATTTCCTCCCCCCGCCATAACCCACCTGAACCCAGGACTTCAAGAAGTCGATCAAGCCCTTTCACCGGCCACTCCGCATCCAAAACCGAATAGCTTTTCTTTTCCTATCATCCATTTTATCAATGACTTACAAAGAATCAATTATGCCAAATCGAATAGCTTTTCGAATACCCCGGTTTCCGAGGCCCATGCACCTCGACCGGCAGGACATAATTTGGCGTTACAGGCAACCTGGGCACACATCGCAGCTCGTAATTCCCTGTAGCCTGCACAGCCAACACTTGCCTCGGATTATCGCCGAGCCACACACACTGGCTTGAAGTTTCAAGCGGCCTTGCGCATTCCTGGATCACTGCAATGTCGGGTGAAAGGGCATCAAGTAGCGGAACTTTTTTCTCGAATGGACCCCGAGAGCAATTCCAGGTCACCAGTCGCATTTTGCACCAGATATTTTTTAGGTCCGTTTAAGGAGCAAGCTCAGTGACCCAATACCAATTTATGTACCAACCAACTCCCATCCCCATACCTGAGGCGAAGGAGCCTATGATTAGGTCACCATTCGCCGTAATAATTCATCTGCATCCGAAATCCAAAAGGTATCTCCGAAACGAACCGCTTCCGTCCGCCCGTCGCGTAAATAGGCCTCAGCCTCCGATGGGCGGCCAAGTTCCACCAATGCCCTTGCCAAGGAAATCTTTTTGGTGTAAGTCAGCTCGTCAGGGAATTCAGAAGCCTCCACAATTGACAAATGATAGAGGCGCACCGCTTCTATTGGGTCGTTGGTGAAATCAGCCATCGCCTCGGTGAGAAAAGGATGGGAGCGCCCCAGTCCCACTTGCTCGTCGTAGAATTCACGCAAAGTTTGGCATAGCGATAGATTTAATATTTCATCGTCAGCTTCAGAAGCTTTCACGATGGCCCAAACCAATTCGCGAACACGGTTGTAAAGTTCGGCAGGTATGGAGCTGATGATTTGCAACCGGGTTCACACCTTAAATGACCGCAAAAATGCGGTAGATGGCTCCTCATATTCTGAGGCCCACTAAAGATTTGTCAATCTTGATATTTACGAATGCAAATGCCGTTATTACGAAAGATCACAAATCCAAATCCAATTTCAATGGGATTCCGAGGGGGTCGGGCCCGCCCGCGCGGAGCAAGAATAGCCCAATTGATTTGGACTCTATCCATCGTTCTGGTCAACCATAAACGCGTCAACTTCCGCCAGTTGGGGGAAGGCGGCATGGGTACCGATTCGTGTAACCGTTAGGGCCGCGACCACACTGGCCCGGTGGGCGGCCTCGCCCAGCGATTGCCCTTCGCAAAGCGAAACGGCCAATGCGGCGGCAAACGCATCCCCTGCCCCTGTCGTATCGACTGCATCGACCTTCAAAGCCGGAATTTGCAGCGCCCCGGCGCTGTCAACAATAAAAGCGCCGGCTAGTCCCATCGTAATGGCGACGGTTTTCACTCCCAGGGACATCAATAATTTGGCGGCTTCGAGTGCATCCTGTTGACTGTTGACAGACCGCCCGACGAGAACTTCGATCTCCCCCTGGTTCGGAATACAGATATCACACAATCCAAGCAGTTCATCCGGGAGAGCGATCACAGGCGCCGGAGTGAGCACCGTCAACTTGCCCGCAGAGCGGCCGATGCGAAACGCTTCCAGCGTGGCATCAAGCGGCGTTTCCAATTGACAGACCACGGCGTCCGATTCCTGAATAGCCTTTGCCGCATTGCGAACATCAGAGGACGATAGCGATGCATTCGCGCCCGGGACCACGATGATGCAATTTTCCGCCTGGTCATCGACGACGATGGCCGCCGTGCCGGTCGGATATTCGTTGACTTGCCGAATGTAGTCGGTGTTGATTCCATCTGCCTTGTAATTTCGGATGGCGTCGATCCCAAAAGAATCATTCCCGACACAAGCAACGAATGTGACACCTGCACCCAGCCTGGCCGCCGCCACCGCCTGATTCGCGCCTTTGCCTCCCATCCCCTGATGCAGGGATCGACCGGTCAAGGTTTCGCCTCCTTTGGGAAATCGTTGCGTGCGAAAGGTCAGATCGACATTGGACGAACCAATCACGCATATGCGGCTTTTCATCATGTAGTTCCGGGAAATTCCATTCGGACATTAGACAAGCCTGATTCGGTAAGCCGAACACCTTTGGCTAAACATACCGGTTTTTAAATACAAATTCTGTCGGTTTAAAACTTGGTTTTGAATTTGTTCGACATCAAATCAGAAAATTGAAAGGAGACCGAGGAGAATCAATTCAGGAGTTCGTTCCACTCACTCCTCTCTGGATTCTCCTCTCTATTTTTTGGCCCTTTGGGCCAAAAAATCGGGGCGAGAGGATTCGAACCTCCGGCCTCTTGGTCCCGAACCAAGCGCTCTACCAGGCTGAGCTACGCCCCGTCAACTATTTAGAATACACATGCGGGCATTGGAATCAACCTGGGCTTGGTGAAGACCTAAACCATTGTCGGGTTTGATCTTGAGCCTTGGAAAATAGCCCGGTTTAATCCCGTTTCGCTATGGCATGAAACAGGATGTCGGCAACCACCCTGAGGCACTCGGGATTCATGTTTTCTGGGGTGTCCCGACGCGTGTGATAATAGTGCGCAGGCGAGGGATCCATCGCCGCAATGGTCCCACAGCGAAAACCCGCCTGGGTCAACGCAGCAGCATCGGAGGCCCCCAAAAAGATCGAACCAAAAGGGACCATGTGGCCCGTTTGGCTTGCAGCTTCCTTGAGCCATCGACAAACCACCGGGTCGTGAGCAACCGTGCCATTGAGATCCCGGGAATAGATCCTTAAGTGATCCAGATCCCGAATGGTGTCGAGCGTAATCACCCGGGTGGTATCCAGGTCGAATTCTCCTTTGTGTCGGGCCGCCCATGCCTTTGCCCCCCGAAGCCCCGCCTCCTCAGAACCGGTCAGCAAAAAGATCAACCGTGTTTGCTGCAATCGATTTTTGGGAGAGTCAAACTCCTGAAACACTCCCATCGCCAAAAACATCCCACTCAGATTGTCATTGGCTCCGGGTGCCACAACATCCAGATCGTTAAAAAAGTACGCAAGAAGAAAACCGGGAACCAGTCCACAAAGTACAAGACCGCAGATTCGGGGATCCTGCCCCCGCAGCTCCATCCACCAACCGGCCAGACTCAAAATGGGTAAAAGGAAAAGACAAACGAGCATAAAAGCCACAAGCGGGCCAAACCATCCGGGGAACATCCTGAGCCAGCGCCATTCATAAGCGGCATCGGGGTGGGCATTGAGAATGATGGTTTGCGTTGGCGGCCCGATTGGGTCAAGTGTTGCCCAAAAATTCAGACTTTGCTTTTTGAAAAAAAAGGGATCCAAAAAGAGGTGATAACGAAGGAGCTGATGGTATTGAACCAAAAGCGCCAACAGTCCAAACACCAGTCCCGCCGAAGGATGAATCCAATAGGCCAATAGCCCAAGCATTCCCAAAACCGCGCTGACCCGCTGCATCTGGAAAAACGCCATGGGCGCAAACGAAAACGATTCACGAAAAGTGCGGACCCCCTTCGAATCTCCAAGGAGCTCCTGGGCGTAATCAATTGCCTGGGTTTCGGCTTTGCTGCCCGGAGGTCTGGGCCCAAAAGAATCGATAACATGCCTGGCCCGGCAAACCACATCCGAGGCAATCCGTCTCAGATCGTACCGGTTCGTTTCCTGATTGGGCTGCATCGCAGAAATTCCATCTGTTGACAGTGTAAATGATTTGCCTGGAACTTTCGGTTCAACCTACGAAAAAGGCCCGGTATAAAACCGGGCCTTAAGGAGAGATTTTGAACACTACTTGTTCCGGGAAAAAGATCCCGGGTAGCGGAAGTCAAATCAGGCGGCGAGGCTTTCCTCGGACGACTTGATCCAAGGCTGAAGCATAACTTCCAAAGCAAGGACAAGGCGATCCGGACCACGGCTATCCACCAGATTGCGACCGATGCGGGTCATCGATTGGCGCTCTTGTGGGTTGGCCAGGAGGTCGGCGACCGCACCCTTGATGGTATTGGGGGAGACGGTTTCCGCGCTGCCAAGAATCGTGGCGACGCCTTCTTCCTCGAGGCGACGGGCGCAGGGCCAGTATTCCTCGTCCTGAACCAGGATCAACTGGGGAACGCCTACTGTGGCGAACTCAAGCGACCAATGATCGGCGCTGGTGATGGCCATATGACAGCGGATGATTCGGTGGCCCACTTCGGCCGATTCGACCGCGATGCCCAGACGATCGGTATTTTCTGCGGCAAGTTCTTCCAGTTCCTTGAGGTCGGGGTGCCAGTTGCGCACGGCGACATCAATCTTGGCAAGACGGTTGCAGGCAAGGAGGGTTTTCACAACACTTAGCGTTTGGCGGGTACGATCGTGGTCGCCAAGTGCCACCATGATCCGGAAAGCGGATTGGGGTTCCTGGGCCCGGAGAGGACGGGCACGGCGCAGTTCCGGACGGACCAGCGCATAGCGTTCGCCCAGAAGGAGCTGGGTTTTGGAATGGTGCGCATAGTCGACGCGGGAAGGACCCGCGAGCGGGTTGATCACGACGCCCTTGGGGAATTTGGCGCGTGAGCGGTGATCAATACAGATTACCAGAAGACCGGCTTTGTCAAGGGCCTCGAAATAAGCGGTTTCGGCTGCGGGGAGATCGACAATCACCGCGGGACAACCCTTCGCGCGGGCCATGGCGATGGTGTTTTCCGCATCCTCAACGGAGCCGGGCTCAAAACTTTGGGCGATCCATTCATTGCCACTTTTCTTTAGACCCATCACAAGATGATTTGGATCTATGTTGGAGAGAAACCATGCGGTCCGGCGACGGCGCTGAAGGGCAGCGGCAAACACCTGACAGCGATGGAACGAGCCGTAGCCCGTAACAGGATCGGCGTCGACTCGAAAGAGAACGGGGGATCGGGTCATGCCTCTTAACACCTCGCAAAAGCGATGCGCCTGGGGGAAGTTTCATCCGTTTGGTCAAAATTCTTCACTGCCGCGAAAAAGTCTTCGCGAAATTCCACGAACCGGATTTGCACCGGATCAGGGAAGGGAGATTGCCGAGTTGTGTCTTGGGTGTCTTGTCAAAGAAGCGGGGTCGGCCGGAGTCATCTGGGCATCGGGACCGGGGAAATTTCCCATCGGTTAATCCCGAATGTGTCAGATCATTCCAGGAATTTCCCGTGTGTCGTCTTGATCATGGGGCGGATGTGCATCCTTGCGCCTCTCCGTTGGAAAAACAGACACCAGTCGCGGTTCCGGTCGCTTCCAGTGTTTCCTGGTCTTCGCGGCATCTCCGGGGATTTGGGCCATCCTGGCCTGTTTCCGAATCCGGTTTGCCGTGTCGACAGAGGAAAGTCTAAGCGGGGTCGATTTGGAAAAAAAAGGGGAATTTGCTGGCAAGCAATCCCGGACTCTCCTAGCAAATAGAATTTGTGCTGCAAAACCGCTGATTTTCCGTTAAAACGCGCAATTTCTTTCCCTTTGTCAAGGGGAGTTAAAAAGCTGTTTCCTGCCCCCGCAAGGAGCCTTTGCCGTATAAATTTCTTTGGTGCTGCGGATTTGGCTCCGCGAACACCGCAAGCAAACCGACCACGAAAGGCCCGATGCCTGAGATCCTCCTTTCCACGCGCAACGCCCGCTATTCCCATTCCAGTTTTGGGTTGCGCTATCTTTTTGCCAATATGGGTGATCTCAAGGCCCAGACAGCCATCCTCGAATTTGACATCAATCGGTCCACCATGGAGGTCGCGGAGGCCATCCTGGCCCAAAAACCACGGATCCTGGGCCTCGGGGTCTATATCTGGAATGTGGCGGGCCTGAGCGAATTGGTGGCGGTTCTCAAGAGGGTCGAACCCAAACTGATCATCATCCTTGGCGGACCGGAAGTAAGCCACGAATCCGCCATCCAACCGATCGTCCAGATGGCCGATTACACCATTTGTGGCGAGGCGGACATCGAGTTTCCCAAGCTGTGTCGGGACCTTTTGGGCGGCAAACGCCCTTTGAACAAAGTTCTCGAAGCCCAGCCCCCCCATTTTGCCGACCTCGCGCTTCCCTACCGGGAATACACCGATGAGGACATCGCTCATCGGGTGATTTATGTCGAAGCATCGCGAGGCTGTCCGTTTACTTGCGAGTTTTGCCTTTCGTCCCTTGAGATCCCCGTTCGCAACGCGCCTCTGGAACCTTTCCTCAAGGAAATGGAGAATTTGTTCAAGCGGGGCGTCCGCCAGTTCAAGTTTGTCGACCGGACTTTCAATCTCAACATTTCGATCGGCTCCGCCATCCTCCAATTTTTCCTCGACCGGATGGAGCCCGGGCTTTTTGTCCATTTCGAGATGATTCCGGACAGACTCCCCGACAACCTCAAGGAGCTCATCCTGAAATTTCCGGCGGGATCGCTGCAGTTTGAGGTGGGGATCCAGTCGCTCAACCCCGAGGTACAGGGGCTGATCAGCCGTCGGCAAAACAATCAAAAAACGGTCGAAAATATCCGTTGGCTGCGAAACGAAACCAGCGTCCATATCCATGCCGACCTGATCGCGGGACTACCAGGGGAAACCCTCGAAAGTTTTGGCCAGGGATTTGACCAGCTTTACGCCCTGGGCCCCCAGGAAATCCAGGTGGGCGTGCTAAAGCGCCTGCGGGGAACCCCTATCATCCGCCATGATGAACCATGGCAAATGGTCTATAGTCCCGAGGCCCCCTATGAGATCCTCTCGAACAAGCTTATCGATTTTCCAACGATGTGCCGGGTCAAAAGATTCGCCCGATACTGGGATCTTTTGGCCAATTCGGGCAGGCTGACCCAGAGCCTGCCTATGCTTTTGTCGATGGGTTCCACCTTCGAACGCTTTTTGCACTTAAGCGATTGGCTTTGGATGACAACCCGACAGGCACATGGAATTGCCCTGGCCAGGACATTTGAACTGGTCTTCGCTTACGCAAAGGAACACTACACCGGGTCCCTGGAGCAGTTTGCTTTGGCCCTTTGGCGCGATTATCATCGTGATGGACGCACCGACAAGCCCGCATGGGCGGCGCCCTTTGGATTTGCGGGGCATCCCGAAAGTGAAAAAGTCTCCATCAAACGCGGGACCGAACGCCAATCCCGTCATGGCGGTGTCCCTTCGGCCTGAAAACAACCGTCCAAAGAACCAGTCGATACCTAGCGGGTCCGGGCATCCTTGTCGGGCTCATTCTGCACATGGGAATAGCCAAAACGCCCCTTGATACAAAGATTTCCCCGGGTGATTTCCTGTTCGCCAGGCGACATCACTTTCACGATCCGATTGTCCTGGACATGTAGCGACAGGGTGCAACCCACTCCACAAAAAGAACAAATCGTATCGGTCTTGGTCTGTTTTGATTCGTCCCAGGTCCCTTCTTTTCGCATGTCAAATTCGGATTTGAAACTCAGCGCGCCTGTCGGGCAAACCCCGATGCAATTGCCGCAATACACACACGCGGAATCGGGAAGGGGATTGTTGAACTCGGTGGAGATGCGCCCGTCGAAACCCCGCCCCGCGACCGCGATGGCAAAAGTGTTTTGCGCATCGGTGCCACAGGCCTCGACACACTTGTAGCACAAAAGGCACTTTGCATAGTCGCGGACATAAAGGTCGTTGTCGATCTTTGGTGGCTGGGCCACCGTTTGCGCCCGGTTGCCCGGGGGGAACTCGTGGTGGCCGGCATGGCGGTGATCGCGTTCGTTGGCGGCGGCGGGTGTCGCCGATTCCCCATAACGGGCGGAGTTGGCGCCATAGCGCTCCGCCTGTTTGACGATCTGTGGCGCGGTGGAAAGGTCGACGGAGCTTTGCAAAAATTCGAGAACCATCTTGCGGGAATGGCGAACCCGTTCGGAGTCGGTTTTGATCACCATGCCTGTTTCCGCCTTGCGCGAACAGGAAGGCACCAGGGTCCGGGAGCCATCCAGTTCCACAACGCAAACACGGCACACATTCACAGGGGTAAGTGTGTCGTGATAGCAGATGGTGGGTGTGTCGAGTCCGACCTTTTTGCAGGCATCGAGAATGGTGGCGCCGGCGGGCACAACCACCTTGCTTCCATCAATAGAGATCTCTACAGGGGGAATCTTGGGTTCCTCGGGTGGCAAGGGGATCTTGCTGGGACGAGGCGGTGGCTGAAACCAATAGGTGGATTCGCTCATGATCGGCTCTCCCCAAGCACATCATTCCCAAAAATTTTCAAAGCCGACTGGATCGCCCCGGAAGCTGTGTGACCCAGACCACAGATCGACGCATCGCGCATGACCTGGGCGATTTCCCCCAAAAGAACCACCTCGTCCGCGGCCGATCCGTTGGGCTTTCCCCGACGCAGGCGGGCGACAAGCTCTTCCTGGCGGATGGCACCGACCCGGCAAGGGACACATTGCCCGCACGATTCATCACGAAAAAAGGCGGCAATCCGGACCAGGATCTCCCCCAGATCGGTCGTCTGGTCAAACACCATGACCACACCCGAGCCGAGCGTGGCGCCTATGGCCCGTGTGCCTTCGAATGTGAGGGGCACATCCAGATTTTCAGGTCCGACAAAAGCCCCGGCCGCGCCACCAAGGAGGACTGCCTTGATGGGGGCGCTTCCGCTGGTCCCTCCGGCAAGGGTGATCAGTTGCCTGAGCGTGATTCCAAACGGGGTTTCATACACTCCCGGTTTTTTTACATGACCGGAGACACAAAAGAGCTTTTGTCCCTTCGAATTGCCTGTGCCGATTCCGGCATAGGCGGCGCCCCCCATCCTGAGAATCCAGGGGATGTTGGCCAGGGTTTCGACATTATTGATAAGGGTTGGTTTGCCAAAAAGTCCGACATGCACCGGGAATGGGGGCTTGTTGCGGGGTTCACCCCTTTTTCCCTCAATCGAGTTGACAAGGGCCGTCTCCTCGCCACAAATGTACGCTCCGGCCCCTTTGCGGATTTCGATATCAAACGAATGTCCGGTGCCCTGGATATTTTCCCCGAGAAGCCCCGCCGTCCGCACCGCATCAATTGCATTCTGGATCCGGTTTATGGCAAGAGGATATTCTCCACGAATGTAGATGAAACCCTTTTGGGCCCCGGTCGCGAAAGCCGCGATCAATATCCCCTCGATCACGGCAAGGGGATCCCCTTCCATGATTACCCGGTCCTTGAAGGTGCCCGGTTCGGATTCGTCCGCGTTGCAAACCACATATTTTGTGGAACCCTGGGCCTGGGCCACAGCTTCCCATTTTTTCCCTGTTGGAAAGGCGGCGCCACCGCGCCCCATAAGGCCCGAAGCGGTCACCTCGGCTATGGTCGCCAAAGGCCCCATGGCGACCGCTTTGGCCAACCCTTCGAATCCACCCTGGATGTGGTAATCCTCAACAGATGCCGGATCGACACTTCCTATGCGGGACAGGAGTCGCAGTTGCGATTCTCCCATCTGAGGGACCGAATGGGTTAGCCAATCCCAATGTCGATCCGGGAATTTGGGTCGATCCGGGAATTTGGGTCGATCCGGGAGTTTGCCCGAGTCGAGAGACGCTTGGACCTTTTCAGGGGTTGCCTTGCCGATTGCCCCACCTTCATACGATTCGCCGGATCGCAGGATCAGGGCGGCAGGCGCCCATTCACAAAGCCCCAGACAAGGACTTTTCCGTATGCCAACCAAATTCGATCCATTGTGTGCTTTTTCGAGGTTTTCACAAAGAGCCTCCGACCCCTTGATCCGACAGGCAATGTCCTCGCAAACATGGACCTCGGTGGACGGACGGTGTTCCATCGAAAACATGTGGAAAAAAGTTGCGACGCCATAAGCCTCGGCGGGCGGCACCGTCAGGCGTTTGCAGATATAATTGAATGCTCCCGGAGGGATCCAGCCAAATCGTTCCTGGACCGCGTGGAAAGCGGGCAAAAGTTGGTCACGCTTGGAGCGGGCGCGATTGCCCCCCAAAAGGGAAATTCGCCCTTCTCGCTCCAGATCGCGCTTGCCCCCGGCCCAGGCCGATTCCGCCGAACCAAGGACACCATCCACAACCTTGCGTTCCAATTCGGTGGGTTCGGGCCCGGTAACCTTGATATCCATCAGTTCCCCAGCCTTTCGACACGGATGGCGCACGCCTTGAATTCGGCGGTTCCCGCCTTCGGATCGGTTTCATCGATCGTCAGGATGTTGGTGTTGACCTTGTCCTGGAAATGAAAAGTCATGAAGGCAAGTCCGGGCCGCAGCGATTGGGTCGTCCGCACAGGCGCCTCAATGGCCCCACGCCGGGAGACCACGCGGACGATTTCGCCGTCTTTTATACCAAGGGTTTCCGCGTCCTCAGGACTCAAGTCCAAGGTTTCACCGCGCCTTAAAGGCGAAGAAAAACCCGAGGTTTGCACGCCGGTGTTGTAATCATCGAGGCGCCTTCCGGTTGTCAGCCTCAGCGGATATTCCGGAGTAAGGGGTTCCACCGGGGGATCATGCGCCACCGGCGTGAACGAAACCGGGGGACCATTCAGGGGTTTTTCCCACAAACGGCTGTGCAGGAACATTTCGCCTGGATGTGACTCGTCCCAACAAGGCCATTGCAATCCATGCCCGGTGTCGAGACGGTCATAGCTGATTCCGGCATGAACCGGGCTCAGAGACCTTAATTCATCCCAAATATCTTTGGAATTGGGCGCGCCCCAGTCGTGACCGAGCCGTTTGGCCAGTTCAAACAGGATATCCACATCATCACGGGCACCAAGTGGGGGCTCCTTGGCTTTGCGAACCCTTTGGACCCGCCTCTCGCTGTTGGTGACAGTCCCTTCGGACTCGCACCACCCCGCTCCGGCCGGAAGCACCACATCGGCCATTTCACCGGTTGGAGTCAGATAAATATCCTGGACGACCAGGAACTCGAGCGATTTCAGGAGCCCTTCGGTGCGGGTTCGGTCCGCCTCGGACTGTAGCGGGTTTTCCCCGATAACATAAACCGATTTAAGCTCTCCTGTCTCCATGGCATGAAACATGCCTGTCAGGTTCCAGCCCCGCTTGGGCGGAACGGTTGCGTTCCATTTGCGATTGAACTTTTCACGGAACGCATCCACCTCCACATGCTGAAAGCCGGGAAGTCGGTCGGGCAAAGCGCCCATATCGCCTCCACCCTGGACATTGTTTTGTCCACGAAGCGGATTGAGGCCACTGCCGTATTTTCCCACATGGCCTGTAAGTAGCGCGAGATTGATTAGCGATGTGACATTGTCGACCGCGTTGTGGTGCTCGGTTATGCCAAGCGTCCAGCAAATGATTGCGCGATCGGCTTTGGCGTAGGCATGCGCCATGTCCCGAATGGCCGCGGCGGGCACACCACTTTCACGCTCGGCATATTCCAGGGTGAACGACTCCACGGACCGGGCGAATTCTTCGAACCCAATGGTCGCGTGATTGATGAACTCCTTGTTGTGAAGGTCGGACGCAATGATCTCTCGCGCGACGGCATTGGAGACAACAATATCCGTGCCCACATCAAGCCCAAGCCACGAGTCGGCCCACCGCGCCGAACTGGTCCGCCGGGGATCTATGGCAAAAAGTCTTGCCCCGTTATGAACCCCTTTTAGCACATGATGAAAAAAGATCGGATGTGTCTCTCTTGCATTGGATCCCCAAAGCAAAATCACATCGGTCTTTTCCACCTCCCCGTAGGAGTTGGTTCCACCACCCGCCCCGAACACAGTCGCCAGACCGACGACGCTTGGAGCATGTCAGGTTCGATTGCAACTATCGATGTTGTTGGAACCCATGACCACCCTGATGAACTTTTGGGCGACAAAGTTCATTTCGTTGGTGGTTTTGGAGCAACTGAAAATCCCGAAAGCCTTGTCGCCATATTTTTGGCGGTTTTGGGCAAACCCCTTCGCGACCCGGTCAAGCGCTTCATCCCAGGATGCCGGACGAAGCATTCCATCTTCCCGAACCAGGGGAGTGGACAGGCGGATTCTTGCTCCGCGCGAATTCATTGTGGTCATGATCAAACCCTCTAGGCATTCCAACCTGACATCTTCGGCCAGACTTAATCTTATTCTTAAACTGGGTTTGAGTCGGGAGAAATTGGGGGGAATACAAAAGGGTTTTCGATACCACGATTCAAGCCGGGCGCCCCACCCAAAAACCGGTCTGTGTCCCAAATCGAAAAAAGGGGCTCCGGGAGGGAAAAGTCAAACTTGGCTTTTATTTGGCTTCAAGATCGGCAACCAGTTCCGCCAACTTGGCCGGATCCTGACTCTCCAGAACGATTTTGACCCGCGATGCCGGAACCTCAAGCTTTTCGAGCGCCTGACCGGCTTGTTCCCACATTTTCTTTTTCTTGGGCCCTTCGGCAAGGTAAAGCTCGGTTACCAATTCCGCCAACCGCTGAAGACCAAGGGCACCTGTTTGTGCATAGTAGCGCTTGATAATCCCCTGTTGATGACGGGAGAAATTTTCCATTGCCATGTAAAAGCCCTCTCTAGGGGGAGAACAGGGATAAATCGCAATCCAAACTTATGGTATCAGACCCACCGACCAACGCGCAATTTCTAATGGGTTGCCAACAGAATTGTTCTGTTTTTGGTTTCGCTGTTCGATTTCGGCAATCCCCTTGATCCAGGCATCCGGCAGTGCCTTGGCGGAGGACTCATCGCGTACGTTTTCCAAAAGCTGGGCAAGAAGGGCAGTCCGCTCCGCCCCATCCGGACGCCTTGGATAGGGAGCAGGATTTTTGACCGCCGTTACAAGCAATTGCTCGCGAAGAATTTCCCGAAGGTAAGAGGTCGCTTTGGTATCGAGGTTGAACCGATCCCAGCGTAAACGGAGGATCTGTTCATTGCGGGTGGCACCAGCCGTGCGATTCCCAAGGGCAAGGTATTCCCCGGGTGGCGAGGCGAGTGCGGCCGCCAACTTCCATGCGGCTTCCGCGCGGGGCGATCCGGCCCGGACTCCCACCAAAACACCCCCTGACCCAAGCATTGGGCGATAATTTGGACGATTACCATTTACCAGTTTCCCCGCGGAATCCGCATATACCAGCGAGCCGGGGATTTGACCGATTCCAATTTTTCCGACCAGCTCGGGTCGATTGGCCGCCCGCGCCAAAGCCGAAAGGGGAAGAATTCCCAGTGCGGTTTCGCCCGAAAGGAATTGCTCTATGGGGTCGATATCGCCTTTGACAGATAGAGCGTTCAGGCTTGCCCAAATCCTTGCTGCCTCTGCAGTCGCCTCGGTTCCCGGTTGGAAGGCACCGGATTTTAAATCATAAAGATATCCAAATATAACTGTTTCTGAAAAACCATCCGTTTTTTCATCAATCGAGATACCCCGTGCTGCGATTGAGGCATGTATCATCAAAAAGAACCGCTCGCGGTCTCCGGGGGTGTTGCCAAGGGGTGAAAAACCTGATTTTTTTGATGGGGAAACTTTGGCGAGCGCTTCGGCAACTTTAAGGAAATCGGTCCAGCTGCCAGGGGCGCCTTCAGGAAGTCCGGGATTCTTTGCCTTTAGGTCGGCAAGCACATCTTTTCGATAAGCAAGAACGTACCCCTCCCCCACTATGGGTAAGGCAACCGGAACCTGCTTCCAACTAATCACCCTATCACGGATCCAGGGTATCAGGTCCTCATACCGGAGGGAACTTCGGGACTTGGTCCAATCTTCCGGGACGGAAGCCAGGAACGAGGCGGATGACTCTCCATGGTTACCAATTTGTTCGACCAATTGGGTCGGAGAAAGCCAAATGAGATCCGCCTGACCTGGCTCCGCCCATTGAAGCTCAAATCCTGCCCGTTTGGCCTGAATTTCGATCCAGCTTCCCAGTTCTCCTTGGAGTTCCCCGGGAAGGCGGGAAGCAAGCAATTTGGGCAGTCCAGGTTCCGCCAAACCGGTAATTTTTTGCTGGACGGATTCATCCACCCGACCACACCCGGACATCAGAACCAAAAAGGAAAACCAAATAACTTTCATTAATTTGCTGGAATTCACAATTTGGCCCCGGAATGGATTTGCGCTCGCCACGAATACTAATAGTGTAAATGTACGGGGAGAGCCGCCCATATTCTTCAATCACCTCCCCGAGTTGTTTAGCCTGCGTTATCTCCATCGGTCGCCCAATTCGTCCGGAGCATGCCAATGCGGCTGTTTCTTGTGGTTCAAAATGAAGGAAAACAGAAGGGGATGAAAATCCACGCCTCTGCTCTTCCGTTTTACATAGGTCGTGATCCGGAATGCCACCTGCGTCCGGCCAGCCCAATCATTTCCAAAAAACATTGCGGTTTTTCCCAGCAGGGCGCACAATTTTATCTTGAGGATTTTGGAAGCACCAACGGCACTATTTTCCGTGGCGAAAGACTCTCTGGCAAAACCTTAATCAGTTCGGGTGATCGGGTTATCGTGGGCCCTTTGGAGTTTGATGTACTCATCGAGACCTCCGTTGAAGCTCCCACCCCGGCCCCTGTTTCCAAAGCACCCGTAGCACCAGCTTCAAAACCCGCTGCTCAGGCCGCGCCTGCCGCGAAATCTGTTGCTCCTGCTCCTGTTGTGTCCTCCGCACCTGCAAAACCGGCTGCACCCGTAGCAAAGCCGAGCTCCCCGCCTGTTGTCCCCGCGGCAAAAGCAGCTCCGGCACCAGCCGCCGCTCCAGTATCGGTTTCCGCGCCTTCCGCCGAACCCAATGCATTCGACGATGATATTGCGGCCCTACTTTTGGGCGGGGATGGCGCAGGTTCGGGCGACATTGCTGCCGAAGGCACCACGGTCATCGACCTGATGAACGCTGACTCCACACCCGCCTCCGGAACGCCCATCAAGCCGGATGATTCCAAGCCCGCCAATGCGCGTCCACCCATCGGCAACACCACCGATGCAGCAAAGGCACTCCTCGAAAAATATATGCGCCGTCCGCGCGCCACCTGATTTCCGAAGACCTCGCCTTGTCCCGAATACCTTTACCCGCTTTCCACAAGCCTCCCGTGCCGGAGGCTTTGGTTCATTTGGCACCTCTGCTCCTGAAATGGTTTGATTCCCACCAAAGGAATCTTCCATGGAGGGAATCCCGCGATCCGTACCGTATCTGGATCAGCGAGGTGATGCTGCAACAGACGGTCGCCGCCACGGTCGTCCCATTTTTCGAGCGATTTACCAAACGCTTTCCCAATGTGAAAAGTCTCGCCGGGGCGGACACGGACGAAGTCCTACACCTCTGGCAGGGCCTTGGATATTATCGGCGCGCCCGCATGCTGCATCAGGCAGCCAGACAACTGGTGTCCCTGGGTTATGAAAACCTGCCCGACGACCCCAAAGTCGTCAGTGAACTGCCTGGCCTGGGAAGATATACGACAAACGCCATCCTTAGTCAGGCTTTTGAACGGCCGGTTCCAATCCTTGAAGCCAACACCTTTCGACTGCTGGCGAGGTTGTTTGGGCTTCTCGATGATCCACGAGCCAAACCCTCCGAGGCATGGCTTTGGGAAGCGGCGCAATCCATCCTTCCCAATGATCGGCCCGGCGATTTCAACCAGGCCCTGATGGAGCTTGGATCACAAATTTGCTCTGTTAACTCGCCTTCATGCCTGATTTGTCCCATCCATGCCATGTGCGTGACCAATCTGGCCGGACTTCAATCCACCATTCCCAATACCACCCCAAAAGCCGCTCCAACCCCGATCAATGAGCTTTGCGTGGCAATGGAAAATGAAAAGGGCGAATGGCTGGTGCTTCGCCGTGGTTTGGAAGGGCGTTGGGCCAGAATGTGGGAATTTCCCCGTGTGCAAATCCTCGAAAAGGAATCGGCGCAAGACGCCGCCTCACGGGCTGCCAAGGAACTTGTTGGCTTTACGATTCAAAATCCGCGGAAGCAAACGGAGTTGCGGCATGCGGTTACCCGATTCAAGGTAACCCTGGAACTATGGACCGCCAAAACAATAGAAACCCGGCCAAAATTGGACCCTGCCAGACACTCCGAGTTTCTCTGGCTAAAACCCGACAAATTCACCACATTGGCCACAGCCACACCCCAGCGCAAGTTGATGGCGTGGGTGCTCGCAAACCTCTCCTGATTTCGCTTGGCCCAATTTGTTTAACCAAAAGGCAAGCCAACAAACACGAATCGGCATACCGACTCGCTATTGCGCCGCCGACTTTGTGTTGGTTGGAA
The DNA here is from genome assembly GCA_945868575.1 of Singulisphaera sp. GP187. Classification (GTDB taxonomy): domain Bacteria; phylum Planctomycetota; class Planctomycetia; order Gemmatales; family Gemmataceae; genus SYLG01. The sequence continues at coordinate 24,435 of CAMBMH010000038.1, forward strand.
CAGGTCCGTTGGAAAGCGATGCCGCAGGCGGCAAAGTTAGCGCCAGAACCAGGAGTAAAAAAATCCCAAGGCCAAGGCTCGCCGCGACAAGCCACAACTCCGCCGGAGCCAAAGGCTCCCCTGGACCGGTGGGCAACTCGGAAAGTTGATTCGGTTCAACCATCGGCGATTCCTTAAGGGGTCGGCAGGGTCGCGGGCACCCCATGAAAGAAGATCCACGAAATCCCCAGCGCGATCCAGATGATGATGCCGAAGATCCCAACAAGGTAGACAAGTGTGAGTCGGCCGATTCCGGCCGCCGCCAATACCCGGAAGTTGGCTCCCGCCCCAAGACAAAAGAATGCCGCCGCAAAAAACAGCTTGCGCCAAAGGTCCATTTCATCCGCAGAAATCTTGAAGCCCTTCATCCGCTCAGGCAAATAAATCCCAAGCGCAATCATCAACGCAAAGGCAAAGAAATAGCCAAGGAGAAATTTGGGGAATCTCTCCCAGACTTCCACCCATCGAACCTTGCCCGATTGCCCATCGGCAACGGTTCGCTCGGAGGGGAAATATTTTTCCCATACCAAAGCCAAAACCAGGCACCATACACCAATGAACAGGTCGATAAAAACCTTAATCGTGGTGGTGGTGGCGACCATCAGGCTACCTTTGCCCGGATCGTACAAACTCTCGGCGACGGCGCCCGCAGCGATCGCCGCGCCATCTGTTTTCACCGCCAAACCCATCCATGCAGCCGCGACCATCGGCTCATTGGGAAGGAGGGTGTGCGCCAACCAGGGTAAAAAGAGAAGTTCAAACACCGAGAAAATCACGACCAAAGAAGAAACCACCACAGAGACCATCGGCCTGGCACGAATCGCCGCTCCGGTTGCAATCGCCGCGGACACACCGCAGATGGAAATTCCCGAAGCCAAAGGCGCGGCCCACTCTCTCCCAAAGCGAAAAACAACACGCGCCAACAGGTAGATCAGTGCCCAATAAATTAGGTACGCTTCCACAATCGCGGCGAACCCCCGCCAAAGAACCGCCCCAGCAAGGGCTTGTTGTTCCATGGCTTTTACGCCCACTGCCCCACCCACAAGGACAATCGCCGGCTTGATCCAGAGGTCGGCGCGAAGAATGTTGTCAAACCGTCGGACAAATCCGGGAAACACATTTCCGACAAAAAGCCCCAAGGCCAAAGCGACAAGATACCCCGCTTCCCCGGTTAGACCAAGGGAACTATCCAGGCCGAGTTTTTTCCGGTCGCGGGCTGTCGCGGCGAGGTGCCCTTCGTGCCCGAGAATCCAGCAGATCATTACAGTGGCCAAAAGGGCGCCAAGCACCAAAAGCGTACCAAAACCAAGAGGTCCCCTGGTCAATCGAAGGGCAAGGGCGGCGATGGTGGTCCAAACCGCCCAGGTCAGGCCAAGCGCCCCCCATTGGCCCAGGCTTCCCGCGGTTCCAATTGGTTTCGCCAATTTTGCGGGATCAATCCAGACCTGTACTCCAGCCGACCAACCCAAAAGGTCAACGCCCCACGCCGCCGCCAAGGCCAGACCGACAATTCCCAAACCCAAAATCAGGGCAATCAGGTCCTCGGGTTTCCAGTACTTGGTATTCATGTGGGGAGGGATCCGATTCGGGAATGTTATCTATAAGTTTATCGGCTTTCCCATTCAGGACACCTCGCGTCTTGACAAAGCCTCCCAATTCAAGGGGATTGGGCCAAAAAATTGGGTAAAGTGGCTCATGGAAACGATTAGGCACCAGGTTGAGACACCGAAACCCAATCCTTTCCCATAGCGAGGGTTTTGCACTTGGAAATTCGGCCAATTTTGACATCCTTTCCCTTGGTAGGTTCGCGGCGGGAGTAGGCATGGCGCACGATTTGTTCGGCCCTGAAGTCAAGGACATGGTCATGCGGGACGATGGTCCAGGCATGGCTGCGTTTTGCGAGGTCCTTCACCCCGCAACTGTGGCCGACGCTCTCGAAGGGGAATTCGAGCCGACCATCATCTGGGATTTCCTCCGGCACGCCGCGCAGGAAAACCAGACCGCCATCTTTTCCTATTTGTCGAACGAAACCCAGGATGCCCTGATCGGTGTCGCCGCTCCCATGGAGATGGCGCACCTGATCGAGACGATGTCCCACGACGACCGTGCGGATCTTTTGCGCCGACTCCCATCCCAGGTTCGCGACCCCCTTTTGCGCCACATGGCCGAAGCGGAACGAAAAGACATCGCGGCGCTCTCGCAATACGACGAGAACATGGCCGGCTCTTTGATGACAACCGACTATGCTTCGCTTCCGGAAAACCTTTCGGTTGAGGAGGCCCTGGAAAGGCTTCGCCTCCAGGCTCCCGACAAGGAAACGATTTACTACATCTACATTGTTGACGACCAACGCCGGATTGTGGGCGTCGTCTCCCTGAAAAGCCTGATCCTTGCCAATCGACGCACCACCCTGGCCGACCTGATGGAAACCAGGGTTGTCACGCTCAATGTCAAGGACGACCTTGCCAATGTGGCCAAGGAACTCGCAAGGTATGACTTGCTCGCGCTCCCCGTGGTGGATGATGACCGCAGAATTGTCGGTATCATCACGCACGACGATGTGATGGATGTGGTCGTCAATGAGGCGACCGAAGACGCGCACCGCATGGGCGCCGTCGCCCCACTTGAAGGCGACTACCTCGATGCCCCATTCACGGTCCTTTGGCGCAAGCGATCGATGTGGCTCGCTTGTCTTTTCATTGCGGAACTATTCACCTTCACCGCGCTTGCGGCCTACGAGGATTCCATTGCCAAAGTGGTGGTGCTGAGCCTTTTTGTGCCCCTTTGTATCTCAACGGGTGGCAACTCCGGATCCCAGGCCGCAACACTAATCACCCGCGCCATGGCCCTCGGTCAGGTCCAATTGAAGGATTGGTGGCGTGTATTGGGTCACGAGGTGGTCATGGGATTGGCGCTGGGCCTCACCTTGGGCGTTATCGGGTTTGGACGCGCGTGGCTAACCCCGGAGGACATCCGCTCCTCCAGTCCACCAAGACACGAATCGTTCCGATTGATTCTGCCCCAGGGGTCAAGCCCGCTTGAGATCGGAAATGATGGACATGTCGTCATTCCCAAATATTCCCTTCAGGAGATCCATCCCGGCGAGGTCGAACACCTTAGGCTTCCCGCATCAGCAACCATTCCCAACCCGACCACCGAAAACGGAAGCCTTGTCTACGAATTTCCTCCAGGTTGTGTTTTTCCCCGCGAGGCGGTAGGCCGGACAAGTCTCTCATTTGTTGTGGCCGGTTCCGTGGCCATGATTTGTCTTTGGGGAACGATCGTCGGAGCAATGCTACCATTGTTGTTCCAAAGGATCGGCGTGGACCCTGGTATTGCCTCAAGTCCTTTCGTCGCCACAGCGGTCGATGTCACCGGCATTATGATCTATTTTTCGATGGCCCGATGGGTTCTTGGTTCGCTATTGGGATAATCGCGCTGAACGTAAAGGCGCAACCGCCAAATTGGGCCTGGGAATACAAGTTTTCATTCGAAAACAACGAACCGTTTTATGGTTGGCACTTTGAAAAGTGACAACGCAAATACCTGATGTCTTTGGCAACATCGTGACAGCACTACGAAGAAACTAGCTTCCCAAATTTTAAGCAGGCCAAATTAATGCATCAAAATACCAATCAGCGAAAAAACGCAATAGACACAATAAAGCTTCCCATCAGAGGCAAATG
>CAMBMH010000039.1 GCA_945868575.1 Singulisphaera sp. GP187
GAGGGGCTCCCTTTAGGCAAAATGCCCAGAAGGGTCTTTATGGGGTCAGTTCCTAGCGATTGGAATGGCCCTGACAAAAGAGAGGATATGAATAACTGGAGGGACTTGGATAACCCAGGGCGACTTTTTAGTTTGTAACCAACCACGAAGTCCCGGTAATATAGCCTCCCACTCCGCACAATCCGAAAAGCTGGTGGAATGGGCCTGGATTCCAAAGGAGCGAGCGACCTGCTTTCGGGCCATGGGTTTTGGCCAATGAAGAGAGCTTTCTACAGCTGGATTAGCACCAACTCAGTCGTAAAAACTACCCAAGCATCACAACCATTATGACAATGCCGTTTTCTAAACCTGGAGGATTGTTTCCACTTTGCCGCTCAAGGCAAATGAACGAGATCGGCAAAAAAGCGGGAAAGCCCCTGAAGGCTGGGCCTGCTACAAAAACCTCCTCGATGGACTGCGTTAACCACTTTTGGAGCCGATTCCAACTGGTTCAACAGCGGCTCCTTGATTGGACCCGGTTGTGATTTGAATCCCCTCCGGGGAACCAAAACCTTTGGAATACCACTGGTGGACCAAAAAATTTGCCTGATCGATATCCGCACATATCGCAAATAACGATGGCCCCCAACTACTTTGGCCGACACCAGGAATCCCGTTATTCCGACAAAATCCAAGCCATCCTTCGGTGCCTTCCAAGTGGTCCCCACCCTGCCAAAGTGCAAATGGCTCGCCGGCCAAACGGTTGAAATCCCCCAGGGATTCACCAAATCCCTTCCAGTCCCCATCCTTAAGTGAGGGCAAAACCCCAAGAAGGGCCAATCGGCAAAGCCTGTCCCGGCGAATGGATTCAAGATTGGGCTGATTGGGCCGATTTAAAGTTTCAAAAACTTTTTTTTCCCTGGTACCACTCAACCCCGCGCGATCATTCCGTCTGCAAACAACAACCGGCCAATTCGGAGGGAAATCCAATCTGGCCAAAAGCTGACCTACATCCTGAAGAATCTCGGTTTTATTCTCCTTTTCAATTCTTTTGTGCCCCACATCAACCAGGAATCCTCCTTGAACAAAACCATGGGATCCAATCGCGCTCCGCACTCCCCTGCCCGTCAACCGACAAAGTTTTGCAACCAAATCAAACGAATTCCCGATTTCATCGTCGGGATTCTTGGAAAGGAAAAGCGCCAACCTCGCCAACCCAAGTGCCATTTGAGTGCCGCTTCCCAAGCCAAGGTGGGCTGGAAGTGACTTTTTGATTCGGAATGCTACAGGCGACAAACCCAAAGCCGATTTTGCCAACCTCGCCAATAATTCCTGAAACCTTTCCTGCCCATCGCCTTCAACGGACCAATTTGCCGAGGGTTCCCCGCAGATTTCCCAACCGGGGGAATCCAACATCATTCCCAAACCTCCATAAATGCGATTTCCGCCGGATTCCATTTCTGTGCGGGTGGAAAATAGACCGAAATGCAAACGGCTCCCCCCATGGATTTTGGCAACAGAATATTGCCTCGATTTGGTCATCGTTTTTTCTCCAACCTCTCTCGCAGGGCCCCATTCAAAAGGTTCCAGGCCTCTAATTCCTTGGGTCCGGCGGTTTTTTGCACCAAAACTTCCAGTGAAGGAATGGCTGCCAGGATTTCCTCGCGCAGCAATATTCCCACGCGACTATAAAGAATTGCCAATTCCATGACGGCAAATTGGGCCCGATTCCAACCACCAAAAGTTCGAAAGTTATGCTCCTTTGAGACCCGACAGGAAATCCGGGAACGATTTTGGCTTGCATCCAGTTGTTCAACCTCAAATTCCCAAGCGGTGCAAGCACCTGGGATAACCCAACCCCTCACGATTTGGGCAGTTTCAACCGGTATTTTGCTCCCCAGCCCAACCGCAGCCTGGGCCAAAATCAAGGCATCATCCATGATATGAAACACCCCAGTCCCTTCCCTTTGCAGGTTTGCCAGGGTTTTTGAGCCCTGGAATGGCTTAAGAACAAACCTTCCCGGACTAACTCCGCATTCAGGCCCCATCGGGGATAAATGTGCCGAACCCGATTGATCGAGTGTCGAAACGATTCCTTCTACAATCAAATTAGTAATCCAGCAGGTGCGGGTGACATTCCTTCCAAGGTCGTTATAGTGGGCCCTTGGCGGTCTTTGTCGAGGGATTCGAATGCTTGAAAATGTTCCGGTACGGCGAGTTGTTCATGGAGGGTTGACAATTGAGGGCTATAGCAGGGCCGCCGTGCAAAGTTATTGGCGGATACCTGAACTAAAAATCGGGTTTGACCTGGGGGCACACCCATGGGAATTTATGGGAACACCACATTGGTTTTTGACCCATATGCATTTGGACCATTTCGCGGCACTGCCTGTCTATATTGCCCGAAGGCGCATGATGAAGATGGAACCTCCCATCATTCATTTACCCTCATATGCAATTGATGATGTCAAAAAGATCCTCCATCTTTTCCAACGCCTTGACCGTGGCCGGATGAATTACGAGCTTGTTGGTGTTGAGCCGGGAATGGAATTTTCCATGTCAAAGGAGATTGTTGTCACAACCATTCCCACAACCCACACCATACCTTCATTTGGCTACATAATCTGGGACCGAAGACATAAGCTCAAGGAAGAATTTCTTGGTTTTCAGGGTGACAAGATTCGCGATTTGCGCCTTTCGGGAGTTGAAATAACAAGGGAAATTCGCACTCCGCTTGTTGCTTACACCGGGGACACCAGCCCGCCCGGATTGGACGCTTGCGAGTCGCTTTTTCGGGCAAAGATCCTGATAACAGAGATGAGTTTCATTCGGGCAAAGCATCGCCGTGAAAAAATCCACAAATATGGACACCTCCACCTGGACGATTTCATTGAGCGGGCCGACAGGTTTCAAAATGAACTTATCATTTGCGCTCACGCCAGCACCCGTTACCATAACGACGAAATCCTGAGAACTGTGGAAAAACGCCTTCCACCAAACCTTAAAAACAGGCTCCAACTTTGGCTGTGATCCGGCTGGCCAATTGGATGGAATGCTGATAGTGGTTGGAAAATCCCACGGTTGCGCAAAGGGTTTGGGCGCAACCAGGATCTTTCGCTTGTTGGTCAACTTCCTGGGCCCATAATAATTGGAAACAGGGCTTCCCAAGGACTCCCGGATTTGGCCCGAGTGACGCCCTTAGCAATCAAACGATTTTTCACTAACCGAGGTATGGGAACGATGTCAGAGACAAAAGAATTCAAGGCAGAACTCAAACAGCTACTCCACCTGATCACCCACTCGCTTTACTCGGACAAGGAAATCTTCCTTCGGGAATTGATCTCCAACGCCAGCGATGCAATCAACAAGGCGAAATTTGACTCGCTGGACAAAAACGACCTTCTCCAAAATGACAAGGATTGGCGGATTACGATCCGGGTGGACAAGGATCTTAACACCCTTACCGTTTCGGACAACGGGGTGGGAATGAGCCAGGAGGAGGTAATTCAAAATCTTGGAACCATTGCACATTCTGGTACCAAGGCGTTCCTTGAGCGGTCAAAGGAAGCCCTGGCTTCCAACCGTCCGGATCTCATCGGGCAGTTTGGTGTTGGTTTTTATTCCTCGTTTATGGTGGCGGACAAGGTCACAGTAATCACCCGGCGAATTGGCGCCACAGAAGCGGAAGCTGTTTCCTGGACATCCGATGGACAGGGAACTTACTCCGTGGAATCCACAACCCGCCCCAGGCGCGGAACGGATGTCATCCTTCACCTGAAAGAAGAAGCACGGGAGGATTTCCTGGAACCCGGAGCGATTCGGGGGCTTGTCCGCAAGTTTTCCGATTTTCTGGAAAACCCGGTATTTCTGGAGCACCAGGTTACCGAAAAAGATGAAACCAAATGGGAATCCAGCCAAATCAATAGTTCCAAAGCAATTTGGCTTCGCGCGAAATCAGAGGTCACCACTGAGGAATATAACGAGTTTTACAAGCAGGTCGGCAATGATTTTGAAACCCCCGCAAAGGTAATCCATTATTCTGGCGAAGGGTTCGCAGAGTTCAGGGTCCTTTTGTTCATACCCAAACAACGCCCCTATGATTTCGAATTTTATGATCCCAAATATGGCCCAAAGCTATACGTTCAGCGCGTTTTGATTCAGGATCATTGCGCCGAACTCATACCCCCATACCTTCGTTTTGTCCGCGGAGTGGTTGACTGTCCCGACCTTCCCCTGAATGTTTCAAGGGAAATTCTCCAGGACAATGTGATCATCCAAAAGATCCGCAAGGATATCACCAAAGAAATTTTGAAGGCTCTCAAAGACCTTAAATCCTCGGAACCTGAGGTTTACCGAAAATTCTTTTCCGAACTGGGCCAAATCGTCAAGGAAGGGATCCGAATCGATTTTGAGCACAAGGAAAGAATCATGGATCTTATGCTTTTCGAAAGCCTCCTGGGAGAAGCGGAAAAGCCAACTGATTTCGCGGAATATGTTGGAAAAATGGCGTTGGAACAAAAGGACATTTTTCATCTGGGGGCAGAGAGCCGCCAGGTCGCCCTTGCAAGCCCGGTCCTTGAGGCTTTCCGCAAACGCTCCATCAATGTTTTGTTCCTGACCGATCCCGTGGACCAGTTCATACTCCCCTACATGAACGAATACAAGGGACGCAAACTGGTTGCGGCGGACCAGGGTGAAATTCCCGGCCTGGAAGCAGTTACCAGCGAGGAGGAGGCAACTTATGCGGAATTCCTCGACAAATGGAAAGAATGGATCCCCGGCTTAACCAAAGCACGGTTGAGCACCAGGCTCGAAGAGAGCCCTGCTTGCCTCGTTTCCTCGGAAGGCCAATCATCCGCCCACATGGAGCGACTACTCAAAAGGATGGGTCGGTCCGAAGGAATGCCCGCTCCTGAACGAATTGTGGAACTTAACCCCCGCCACCCATTTGTCAAAGCGATGAATGACCTTTTCAAAACCGATCCTTCCTCCTCCAAACTGATCGACTCCGCAAAGGTTCTAACCGATTTGGCTACCATGGCCGAAGGAAGCCGGGTCGAGGATCCTACCCTTATGGTCAAACGGGTCGTGTCAATGATGGAGGCCGGCCTACGATCGTGAAAGAACCTGCCAATCCCCTGAGCGGCCTTTATCGCCTGCCTGAAACCCTTTGTTTGGCCCGCCACGCCGAGTCCGCCGATCCCACCGTGTTTCATGGTTTTGAATCGGACATCGAACTGGGAAATCAGGGATTCAGGCAGGCAAAAGCCTTTGCACGGCGGGAGGATTTTGCCGATGTGGACCTTTTGATCAGTTCCGGGCAGCGCCGTTCGCTTCAAACGCTTGAACCGCTCGCCGAAAGGCTCGGACTGGAAATTCACATCATCCGGGGATTTCACGAAAGAAAGGTAGGCATTCTTCAAGGAACACCAGTTTCAACATCTTCCGGCCTTTTCAGCCAAACCCGCAAGGATTGGTCTTTGGGCTTCAAGGATCAAACCACGGAGGGTGCGGAATCGTACAACGAGGTTAAAAACCGGGTAAATATCGCTATTTTAGACCTAAATATTCTTTGCAATAACAAAGGTGCAAAAAAACCTTTAGTAATTTCCCATGGTTTGACCCTCAAGATCCTTTTGGTCGAACGGATATTTGGAGGTGATGCGGCCCGATGGGACGAATTGGGGCCAATGCAAAATACCGCTCTTTGGACCATTGACAAACCCCATTTGCCCAACTGGACTCCAAGAAACCTTGGCTGCCTTAGCCATTTGACAGAATTCCAACCCAATTGAAAATTTGAGGAATTTAAAGCGAAACCTAAAGGTCCCCCCAATTCATCCTCTTGGCCAAATCCGGCCGTTCCTTAAGATTGCCTCTGATTACACACTTGGGATTCAGGGCTCTTGGGGCCTATTGAGGATGTTTTTTGCCATGAATGAAGCAACCGGAAAAAAGAGGCTAGGAATCATCGTTGGTGGCGGGCCAGCTCCGGGTATCAACGGGGTCATCAGCGCCGTTAGCCTCGAAGCTCTTAATCAGGGTTGGGAAGTCATCGGTTTCCAGGAAGGCTTCCGTCACCTGGTCAGGGGAGACACCACCCAAAACCGCCTCATGACCGTGGAAGAAGCTGAATCTGTCGCGCTCAAAGGCGGGTCTTGTTTGAGTACTGCCCGGGTTAATCCGGCCAAATCACCTGAAGATATGGCTCGCGTTCTGGCGGCCTTCAAAACCCTTGGAATCGATTATTTGGTTACGATTGGTGGTGATGACACCGCTTTTTCCGGATCACGGGTATACAAGGAGGCCAAGGGCGCAATCCGGGTGGCCCATGTACCCAAAACCATCGACAACGACCTTCCCCTTCCCCCTTCCGTTCCCACTTTTGGTTACGAAACCGCCCGTCAAATTGGCGCGGACATCGTGAAAAATCTCGCAGAGGACGCCCGAACCTCACGTAGATGGTTTCTGGTGGTTTCCATGGGTAGGGCTGCAGGGCACCTTGCCCTTGGTATTGCCAAAGCCGCTACATCAGAGATCGCCATTATCCCTGAGGAATTCCGCAATGGTGAAGTTAGCCTGGACCTGATTTGCGACACGATTTTTGGAAGTATCCTCAAGAATCTTTCCCGGGGGCGCAACTACGGGGTTGCCGTGCTGGCGGAAGGGCTCGTCGAGTCGATTGGGGAAAAGGGCCTTTTGGCCATGGGCGAGGCAGAACTTGGCAAGTATGGCAACATTGTTCGTGATGAACATGGCCACCTCCGAATCGCCGAAATTGACTTTGGTCGAATGATCAAGGATCAGGTTGCAAAAAGGCTGAAGGCTCAAGGCATTTCCTTGACCCTCACCGAAAAAACCATCGGTTATGAACTCCGATGCGCCGACCCGGTTGCCTTTGATGCCGAGTACACCAGAGACCTGGGTAACGCCGCGGTCCGCTTCCTGACCAGCGAAGAATCAACCAAATATGGGGCCATTATTTGCCTGGCAAACGGCAAGTCCCAGGCGCTTGAATTTGAAAGCATGATTGTTCCGGCGACTGGCCGATTGCAAAATCGCCGAGTGGATGTGGACAGCGAAGCATTTCATGTTGCAACCCGCTACATGACTCGCATCACCCGGGCTGACCTGGGGTGCGAAGCAACCGTAACAAAGTTGGCCGCCCTTACAAAGCTGGCTCCTGCGGAATTCAAAAATCGATTTGATTCCGTAACCACATCCTGACCCTTCCTAGTAATCCCGTCTTCTGCGCTTATTTTTGAACCGCCTTCCGATTGGGTCTTTATTGACCCCGGGAGGCTGTTCCTTTTTTGGCATCCATTGCAATTGGTGCTTCCATCGGAAGCGGTCGGCCTGCAACCACGATATCCTTCTCATGGAGGTGATCGCGAAGGCCCCGGTAAATGGCGAAACTATCAGGATAAACACAAAAAGTTATTGCTGTCTGACCATTATCCAGACGGTCAATTATTGATCGAAAACGGGAACCAGGTTTAAGGCTTTCTTCGAGAGATTCTCCGCGGTTGGGATCTGTAGGAATCAACTCCCAAGCCATTAATCCATACCGAAATCCTCCAAAATCGTTGGGACGACCGCCACCAACCTCCTCCAGTGCATTTTTTTCCCTTTCAATTGTATAGCGGAGGCGAAATGGACCATATGGCTTGGTTGTTTCCTCAATTTGCCACTGATTTCGGAGCAACTCACCTTTTTCCTTCATTCCGCTTTGGATTTCCTCAACCATTACCGCGAGATCTATTCCCGTAACCTTGCCGTTGCGGCATTCAAAAATCAGTTCATCTGTTTGAAGGGTTTGGCTAATAGGAGTTTTCCAGGTGTGAATTTTTTTGACCGTAGGAACCTTTTTCAGTTCCTGAATCTTTTCCGCAATATCCTTTGCTTCCTTTTCCAATTCTAGCCTGTTTGCCGCAAAAAGCGGTTCATCCACCACCCGTGTTACCGCTGCTTGCTTGTCGCGTTCATGGGCAAGGACTTCCATGTCCTTGTCTACAAGGAATTCACGCTTTTTCTGGTCCTCGGACTCTCTCTCTAATAATTTGGATTTTTCCAATATGGAGGCAAGCTGAGATTCCAGCCGGGCGACCTGATCCTGAAGGGCATCGTTTTTGACTTGGACCATTCGGGATTGATCGTCAAATTCCTTGGTTTTTGCAATATGTCGAACTTCCGGCAGCTCTGGCAAATCCACCGAAACCGGCAACCCCTGGTAGGCCCTGGCACCTGCCCACGCCACCAGTATCAGCCTAAGGATGATACCAACAACATTTGCAACAAGATCCAAAAAGGAATCAAAGCTGAAATGGATCTGACTTGCGGGCCGCCTTCGTCTTCGGATTGCCATGCTGTTTGTTTCCTAGCCGCAGTTTTTTCAGTTCTATTAACGCCCTGAAAGGATCTCGCGAATACTGTCCTCGGGTTCCAAATTTTGACGGACTTTGGGGATATCCAAACCTTCCACCAAAGGGAAGGATGCATGGTACCAACGCACCCCATCAGCCCAAACCAGAAACTTTAACCTCCCCCGCAAAGGAGGCTCACCTGGAGGATTTTTCCGGTTCTTTTTATCTATTTGCCGAGTAATTACATCCACAAATCGTTTTGCTCCGGCCTCTGTTTCCAATTCATGGCCGGCAATAACCAGGCCTTCCGGTTGAAGTACCAAACCCGAGGCCCTACACTCGACGAATATCGTGTATTCCCGCTCCCCTTCCAGTCGGGCGATTCGCAATGGCCTCGGCTTTTGGGGCTCGCCGCTATCCGCTGTAGGCAACGGGACAGCAACTCGGGAAAAAGGATTGGGCTGATCATCGCCACCAGAACCACCAGACGAAACAGCACCAACTGAATACTCCCGTTTGGGTGTTCTTTTCGGGTCCTTTTCGTTGTTTTCCGCTAATGCCCGTTTTGGTTTGTCCGGGATAAGGCGGGGATCCAGGGATGGAAGCTCATCCGAAAATCCCCCCTCGCCAGTGGAGCTTCCCGAATTTTGTCCGATTCCTACCGGGCTTCCAGGAGAAGGTGAATCACTTTTTGGGACGCCAGATATCTGATTTCCACCAGGCTGGGCAACCCCTGGAGTTCCAGTTGCCCCGAGGCCATTCCCATTAGCCCCCTGCAAATTAGCCATACCCGCAACCCCAGGTGGGCCCAAAGGCCCATTACCACCCGGACCAACCTTTGTCTCGACACCGGGCACATCACCTCCTCCTGCCCTTCCTCCACCGCCCGATCCCTTGGGTCCGATTTCACCACCATTGCCGCCAGGACCACCAGGTCTGCTACCCGATAACACACCAGCAAATTCACCAGATGATCCGTTTCCGCCTTGAGTCCCGCCTATGCCACCTTGTCCAATAGCTGAAGGGCCGGGACCTTTGTTTGCCATCCCCTGGGGCCCCAATGACCCGGGAAGCCCACCAGTCAAAGGTGCCGGTCCCCCACCGAATCCCAATTGACCGGTCCTTGGCATACCACTTAAGCCGGGAATTTTGTCAGGATCCTCCGGATCGCCTTCAAACGCATTTCCACCGGCTCCATATCCAGATGTCCCCGGTTTCCGGGCACCTGCAAATCCGCCCGGGCCGCGATTACCCGCCAAAGCCCCATATCCCCCAGGAATACCGGAGGATCCATACCCTGCCACTTCATTGCCAGAACCATTTCCCAATGCACCACCAGGCCCATTCGTGTTACCCGGGGCGAAACCCCCAAGGCCCGGAACTTTTGCCTGTGGTCCCCCTGATTTTTGACCGACGAATCCCGATTCGGTTCCACCAATGCCGAAGCCGCCCATTTTTTGAGGCATACCATTGGCGGGCGCTGCTCGAACCAACCGGGCATCATCCGGAAAATCGAGCTTCCAATCCCCATCAATTAACTCGTAACCAAATTCAACCTTGTCGGATCTTAATATTTTTTGTAATTTCCAGTAGGATTCGATCCCCTCCGGCCGGATTAGCAAAAGCAGAAACGGGGCGGGTGGAATCGAACCATTGGAGGTTACCTCCTCATGGAGAACCCTTGCTCGCCTAAAGACCTCCTCACGAATGGGAGCGGCTTCCTCGGGGCCAAAAGCGACCACCCCCGGATGAAACACAACACCGCCTCCGGTGCATTCCACATAAATGGGTTTTTTCGACTCTCCCCTTTTCCCAAAATAGGGAACTATCGAATACGATTCGGAGGGTTTCACCCCTCCAGACTTAAGGTCGGCAAGAAGCTTTTTAAGAGCCACGACACGGCTATTCAGTTCGGCTAATTCGCGCTCTTTTTCGGTCAATTTTTCAAGCGCGGCCTGTCCTTCACGTTTTTCCATATCCAAATGGCGAACAAGAACTTGTTTCCGATCCTTTTTGGTTTCAACTCGGGATTTTGACTCACGAATCCACTGGTCAAGCGCCTCCCACTTCCTTTGAGTCTGTAGTAGGCGCTTTCTGATCTCCTCCTCACGGGAATGAAGGTTGTTCCCTTGGGAAACCAAGCCTTCCAAACGGCCCCTGGCACGAATCTCATCCTCGGCCGCCGCAAGATCCTCCCTCTTCCAGGTCGCCTTCAACTTTTTTATTTCCTCACTTCGCTCCCTTAATTTCGCATCGGCCGCAAGACGATTGCGCTCGTTTGCCGCAAGCTTTGCACGACGGTCGAACACCATCAAAATCAGAATCAGCGCCCCCATGGCGCAAAGCAGCACCGCGAGGAACGGAAATGTGGAAACTTCAAGTTTGTTTCGGGGACGCCTCATGCCACCTGCTGTCCCGTAATCCGGTTAATCGAAGGGCCACGACCTGAATCGTGGGCACCATGCCAATCAGCCCCGACATGACCCGCCCGGGCAGTCAGCATGTGAACTGCTCCTATGAGCGAATGCATAGCTTGGTCGAATGTCCCAAGCCCAGCCAATGAGGCCAGATTTTGTTGCAAGATCTGTTGAGTCTGTAGCAAGCTCTGGGTGGCTTGCCCCATGGATTGAATTTCCCGGACCTGTTGCAAAACCCCTTGGGAAAAATGTTCGATTTGGTCGGCTACAGATCGAACCCGGTCCGAGGCAACCTCCTCGGCCATCTGCCAGCGCTCAGCCTGTTCGACTTGTAACTGCTGCTGAGTCGTTTGTCCCAAGGACTGAATCTCGCGGATATTTTGCAAAATTCCCTGCGAAAGTTGATCCATCTGGGATGCAAAGGTCCTGGATCGTTCTAGGGCAACCTCTTCGGCCAATTGCCATCGCTGTGCCTGCGCATGCTCGAGTCCATTTAATCTTTCCACCGCTTGTTCGTGCCAGGAATTCATCCATTGGCCCATGGCTTGAATGCTTTGGCTTCGAATCTCCATGATCATCTGATCAAATTGGCCCCGCATTTCCGAAAGATTTTCCTGGGAGATTTGAACCAATCCCATTCCTGCGGATTGAATGGCCTCGCGAATCGGTTCGGGATCAAAACTCCGGACAGACTTCGATTCACCTTTGGATTCACGAATAAAACGGTGCGCCAAATTCTTTTCAACAAATCGGTCAACGGATTCCATGTGACCAAACTCGGCCTTCTCTACAAGAAAACTGATAAACATGATTACCATCGTCAGGCCCAACGCGAGGGCAGTAGTATCAAAGGCCAGAGCAAGCCCATCCGTAACACTGGAAAGATTATTTTCCAGTTTTTCCGGGGTAACCCCTGCAATTGCTCCTGTGATACCAAGGACCGTCCCAAGGAAGCCCAAAATGGGAACGGCCCAAGTAATAAATCTTGAAAGCCCGTACGATCCATCGGAGGAAAATGCATCCAAATCTGCCAAGGATCTCAGCTGGTCATCATACCCATCGGTGGACTTGCGTTGGACCAAATAATCAAGCGCGGCAGCGCATCTTTGCCCAAGCCAAGTCTGCTTTTGGCGGGCCGTTTTGGACAAGAGATTGTCAAGAAGGTGCGGGGCCTGATCCACGTCCACAGCCGTGCCATTCCAGAGAGGGATCAGCTCGGCTTTCATGCTCGCTTTTTCAACGCGAAGGGTCATCAGTTTGGCGCAAAAACCCCCGATAGCTATACAAAACATCACGATTTCAACAGCTTCAACGGGATGGGAAAAATAGCGCCGAATCTCCGTCTCAGCCAAAGGGGTTCCAAGTACTACAGCCCAAGCCAACCCAGCCAATGGGAATCCCAACAGGAATGGCATCCAGGAATTGACCCTGCGCTGGGGTAGGATAACTTCGTCCGCCATGGCCCGATCTCCGTTTGATTTAAACCGGAAATCCCAAATACCCGAGCCAATGATAAAACGCCAGACAATTTTGGGGCGCCTTTCCCCAAACCTCCCAAGCTTCCATTGACTAAATAATCCCCTTGCGATGACGCCCCAAAATGGAACACGATTGAAGCCTGAGGAGGATTGAGTCCATGTCAGTAAATCGAACCCTGAATCCCTTGGCAATCATTTTGGGAATCGCTTTATCACTTTTGATTCCCGTCTATGGATCGGGCCAATCGCCTCAACCTTCCACATCGGAGGCCCCTCCAAAAGCCATCGCTATCGAGGCGGAGCATTTTCAGAACAAAGGCGCATGGAAAACCGTTGCAAATGGAAATGGGAATTTGATGGTTGATGTGGTTGGCTTTAATCACATTTCGGGTGAGAAACTTCTTTGCTTGCCTTCAGATGCACAAGGCAAGGCAGAAACCCCAATTACTATCCCCGCCGCTGGAAATTACAAACTTTGGGTTCGCTATGAGTATCCGGTTTTTTGCGACGCCAGTTTTGCCATTGAGATTCACCAAGAGGGTATGCCACCCGCCAGGTTCCAGGCAGGGACAATAAATTCTCCCCGATTTGCCCTCGGTATGGAAAAAGCCAAGGCGCAACATGATCCCGCTTCAGGATCCGAGGGGCTTGTGGAAGAGGTTTTCAGTGTTGAGGGACTCAAACCTGGAAAAGCGACCCTTTTCCTTCATGGAAAAAAATTGGATGCAAAACCTGGACGAGCGGCATCGAGAAACATTGACCTGATTTGGCTGACCCAGGACATTGGGGACACTTGGCGTGTTCAGTACGGAAGGTCGAATAATCTTTATCCAATTCTCGATGCTTTTCGCGACACAACCGGCGCGCGATGGGAAGCCCGAATCAAGAATCAGGGAATGGAAAAAAACAGCTACAGCGTCACCCACACATACAACCGTCTTCCATGGGGTGCAAATGAGTCCAACTTTGCAAGGGATATCGAACCTGGACAATGGAGCGGATGGTTTCCTCTTTCCCTTCAGGACACTTGCCATTTCCATTTGACTACTTTTCGTGGAGGAAAGCCCTCCGAATTTTCCCTCGAGCTAAGACCGCTTGACTCCTGGGGTCGCGATTCCGGCAATAATAAATCACATATTTTCCAAACCAGGCAACAAGCGCGTATTTTTATTCCGCCCTACCCTGACGCTTCCCAAAAGCCATTTACCGCTGAAACGAAGCTAAACGAAATTGTCACCATGCTAAATAGAACCCAGGTTGGTGGCAAAGAGCCTAGCCAACCATTCTGTTATGGTGGATGGCTCCCTTTGGGACAGGATGAGGAGTACGGCCGACTTTATGCAAGCCTTTTCCAATCGTTGGGCTTTCGCTCCTGGCACCCATCATTAAGTGGTCCCAAAGTCAAGGAAAACCTCGAAGCAATCGGGATTAAAACTGGCAGAACCTTAGCCATTTCCGGGTATCGCAATCCCCCCACGACCGCTAATGTGGACCGGGCCAAAACCCGACTCAAAAACAGCAAGCAGGAAAAGAATGTCCTTTGGTATGACTACGGCGATGAGATTGAATTTAATGAGTGGATTGATTGGCTCATTCAGGATGAATTGGAGCGCCTTAATCGGGAAAATAAACGCCCATCGGAAAAAGAAGTCCTCACGGAAATCTGGAAGGCATGGCTTGACAAACGCCGCAAGAATATCCCGATAACGGAATATTGGGTGGGAGATTGGGGTCCATTTAATCCTGTCCGCCTCCGTCCGGAAACATCACCCAGGATTTCAGATATCAACCCCCGGCTTTATATTGATTCACAGATCTTTTATGAAGAAATTGCAATGGCGTTTGCGTCTGAAGGCGCTCGCAAAGTCAAGACGGCGTTTGGCCAGGACACGCTTTGTGGGTGCAATTGGTCGCTTCATCCACTTTATCTCCCCTCCATTACCCGCACCATGAATTGGTTCAAAAGCGGTGCAGCCGACTTTGGACGCCACTCGGAATATTTCTGGCAAGTAGGTCAGGCCGGCCCTTTGGTTAACGGATTTATTGCGGAACACTTCCGGGCTGGCCTCTCCAATCGAAATGGAGGGGTTCTCAGGCAATATGTGATGCCTCATGCCTTAGGCAATACCGACAAGGATTTCCTACGGACGGGATACACCCAACTGGCTCACGGAGCAACGATGCTTGACTTTTATGGTATCGGTTTAAATGAAACATTTACTGAAAACCATATCGATCACCGCCAAATCTCCCGTTATCGAGCTATAAAGGAGCTAACTCACGCTGTCGGATTTGCCGAAGATCTACTCCCGGAGGCAAAATCCGTCCCCACCAAAGCCGCACTTATTGTCAGCGGCTCAACAGAAAGGTGGGATATGGCTCCAGTTACAAGGGATCGCCTTGCCGCAGACTGGGCCGGTGCTTCTGTCCGCAAAGTAAAAATGCACCACCACATGGATCGGTTGGGAATTTGGACAGGACTCACCCTACTGGGCTCGTCTCCCGACATCCTCACCGAGGAAGATTGTACCTCGGCCAAGCTGAAAGATTATAAACTTGTCGTTTTGGTAGGTGACAGCCTTCCGGCAAGTTTGGCTCCCACTCTTAAAGGTTGGGTTTCTTCCGGTGGAACCCTGGTTGCCACCGCTGGCTCTGGTAGATTTGACGCTTACAAAGACCGCCATGACGCATTTCATTCCTTGTTGGGCCTGGAATCGCGCGCAGTGGAAAACACCAATACCTACTTACGGCCACGACCCGACCTCGCTTTTGAGGTTCCCCACGATTTTGTAGCAGGTGAAGGGTTCAAAATCCCTTGTTTCGCCACAAGGGAACAATTAACCCCGGATGGAAATGCAACAATTCTTGGCCGGTCGGAAAGCGACAAATCCCCACTTTTGATCGCAACCAAACACGGATCGGGAAAAGCGTACTATTGCGCATTTCACCCTGGAATCGCGCTCCTTTGGAGAGCGCTACAACCAGCAAGCGTTCCAGACCATGGCCAAGGCGCACATGCGGATGTGACCAACTATGATCCTGCAACGCTCGATTTCCTCAGGGGAGTCTTGGCAGAGGCTGGACTTCCCGCACTGGTTGGATCGGACAATATCCTCATAGACCGAAGGTTGCTTAAATCTTCTGATGGAATGCTCATTCCCCTTGCTAATTACTCAACAAACGATGGGCCTTTTCAATTAACAATTCGAACCGGTTTTCCCGTTAAAAGGATTTCCAGCTCCCGCCATGGTGCCCTCTCATTTGTAAATTCCCCAGAAGGGATTCTTGTCACCCACCCTGGCACCCCCTCGGGTGATATTCTGAGGATCGATCCCTGATCGGTTCCCGAAATCCAAACCCTGCGGGTGCCCCTGGTAAAGTTTAGCTCTTTAAAAAAAAGGGCGCGGCAATAAGATTATTCTACTTACTTCATCTTTTGGAAAGGAAATTTGCACTATGAGCATCCCATCGGATCGTCGCCAATTTCTTTCGATAGGGGCGGCAGCCATTCCTGCGATATTGGCTTCCAGGACCTTTGCAGCCCCAACCCCAAAAAGTTCTGCGGAAACGGCGGTTAAGGGACTATTTGAATCGCTGACAGACGAACAAAGGAAAATTATTTGTTTCGATTGGAATCACAAGGATAAATCAAGGGGCCTTCTGCGGACGCATATATCCAACAATTGGCAAATCACCAAACCGACAATTCTCGGGGATTTTTACACAAAAAAGCAGCAGGATTTGATTCACGAAATCTTCAAGGGAATGATCAACCCGCAGTGGTATCCAAAATTCCTGAAACAACTCAAGGAGGATACTGGTGGTAAACCTTGGGGTTCCGAACAGAGTATCGCTATCTTTGGAACACCGGTATCAGGCAAGTTTGAATTCGTGATGACCGGCCGCCACATGACTCTTAGGGCCGATGGAAATACAGAAGATCATGTCGCCTTTGGTGGCCCGATTTTTTATGGCCATGCTTCACAATCCTTCAATGAAAAACCCGGGCACCCCGGCAATGTTTTCTGGAATCAGGCAGTTTTAGCAAATAAGGTGTTTGAAATGATTGATCCGAAGGATCAAAAACGGGCGCTTGTTGAAGTTCGCCCTGACGAGTCAGCTGTGAGCTTCCGGGGACCTAAAGGGATTTACACAGGAATATCGGTACGAGAATTGGCATCGGACCAACAAAAAGTGCTGCAGGAGACGCTAAATGGCCTAATTGACCCTTTTCGCAAAGAAGATCAAACGGAAGCCCTTGCCTGTCTAAACCACCAAGGTGGTCTTAAGAGTTGCCATCTAAGCTATTATAAAGAAGGCAATCTTACGGAGGGTCTTTGGGATAATTGGCGCCTGGAAGGGCCATCTTTTGTCTGGTATTTCCGTGGGACGCCCCATGTTCATGTTTGGGTCAATGTCGCGGATTCGCCTGAAGTCCAATTGAATGCACAGGGATAGCCAACGGTGTGAGCCAATTGAGAAAAGTTTCCTTTTGAAAACCAATCGGGATAATTCAATTTAGCTGATTAATAATTTCAGCTATTTTTCCTGGTGACATTTCTGCCTTTCCAAATCCATGCAATGCGCCCGCTTCCACGGCTAGAGCCTGGGCGTCTGGATAATTGCTAACCAGCATGGCCGGAATTCCTTTACCCTTTAGAAGTGGTAAGTGAGCCCTGATAAATTCGATTCCACTGGCACCATCTTCATCAAATTCCCGGTTGACCAACAAAAGGTCGAATGATTTCTCCCCCAAAAGTTTTATTGCGCTTTGCTCGTCTTCAACAGCAACGATATGGGCAAAATTCTTAAATGCCCGACCAAGCTGGGCATGGTCAAAGGAGCATTGGCCTAAACTTAAAATATTTTTCATTACTGGTTCCCCACAAAATTTTTCAGGATAGTCTACCACCCGAATTGATCATGGTATTGCAAGTAATACCCAAATTCCCCCGACCAAGAACAAGTGCCAGTCCAAAATTCGGCTTTACATTTTTTCTTTTTCCATCCCCAAGCCTGATCGGGATACGGTAGGATTAACAGTTGTAAGGATTAAACGGTTTGGGAAGGCAAGGAGGGATTCTGGCATATCATATCCTCGACAGGTTACTTGCGCTTGCCCTACTGTCATTTATGATTGCACTAATACTGGAAATTCTTGAATCCGCTGCGTATTGTCGGAAAAAGCAACACGGGGTTTTGCAACATGGCCATGCTAACACTTGAAGAAGCCGCCGCTCGCTTGGGAATTACCTCCGATGAGCTTCGCTCCAGAGCAAAAACCGGTTCCATTCGAGCCCTTCGTGATGGAGGAAATCTTCTTTTCAAGGAAGAAGAAATCGCCAAGCATGCTCCTGCACCTTCTGAAAATCCGATGAAACCAGATTTTGTTTTGGAGTTCGACTCTCCTGAAACATCTGAATCTGGACCAATAAAAAGTGATATCCTGGGCACTCCCCAGGATTCCGATGATTCGTTTGAATTCACACTTCCAGGCGAGGGCGCACAACCTACGCAGGTTGCCCCTGACGACTCTGCGGAATTCCAATTGGAAATGCCATCCGACCCGGGATCTTCGGACATTCTCAATATCGCTCCCTCACCATCAGAGGAAGACTCCAGCTCCGATTTTATTCTGGAGGTTTCTCCCCAGAGCGACACAGGAAGTAGCGGGGAATTTATTGCCGCGGTCAGCAGTGAAATTCAGGACGGCGCGGCTGAAGATGCCACCATGGAGGGTGACCTGTTTGAGCTGAGCGATTCGGCAACTGACCAAACCATTGCTTACACTCCAAATGGTGATGATTCCAGTAGTGAATTTGACCTTGGCCTTTCTCCCGAGGACGGCCAAACAGATGGCACAGGGAGCGAATTTGACCTGACCATTGAACCAGAGGGTATGGCCCCTTCGGATTCGGCAGTTTTTGAAACCGACTTCACCGGTGTTGGCGAATCTGACTCCAGTTCCGAAGTGATGGCGATTGACGGACTGGACTCCTCACTGGAAGGGTCCGCGGATGGCACAGGCAGCGAAGTTGTACCCGTCGATGAATTGGCGGATGATGCCGCTGCGACTGTACAACCTGGCGATGACCTTTTAATTGATGATAATTTTGGTGACGATGCTGAGATTCAAGAGATTGGTGGCGACGGAGAACCAATTGAAGTCGAAGCTGATCCTGGGCAGCGAACCTCGGTTACCCCTACGGTAGATGCCCCATGGGGGGCATTCCCCGCTTCCGTTCTATTGATTACAGTGCCACTTCTCTTCTTTGTCGCTTTGATCAGTGTCGAAATGCTCCGAAGCGTTTGGGCCTACAACAGAGGCTATGCTGCGACCCGCCCACTTATCCGGGCAGTGAGTGACCTGGTTGGGGTAAAGATTAACGATTAATTGGGCCTGAGACCTCAACCAGCAAGGCGATTGGGAGGCTTAACATGTTTTCCAATCGTTTTGCTATTTTGACGGAAAAATCCGTTCCGCATTATTCCTCAAAAGGTCCTGGGCTAGTGAAATCGCCTGGGCCCTGGACATTGCCCCTGGCGCAACATAATCCTCCGCCAATACCCGGGCCAGGATTTGCTTGAACATCAGATATTTCGGTGGACCAAACTCCAATTTGTACATGTCGCTGTAATAACCAAGTATTTTCTCGCGTGGAATCCCATGAAGTCGGGAGCGTAGATCCTGTTCGATTAGCGAGGGAATATTGGCATACCACCAATGTCCACTTGCAATCACATTTGGAAATATCCAGGAATAGGCTACTAACTCACTATTTTGTGGACTGGATAAAACCGAGACAGGAAATTTAACCGTCGGAAACGCATTAAAAAGGGGTGCAAGCTGAATCAGGGAAATCCGCTGATCAAAAAGGTCCCGCCCCTGATGCACACCTAAGGGAAAAACATCCCGATTAACTCCAAACATCAGGTCAAATGGGATTCCAAATTCCTCACAACAAGTCGCTATTTCCCAAAAAATTCCTTGGGATCGGCCTACGGAAGCCCCCTGATGGGAGAATTCCTGATTAAGGTCCCCTTCTGATACTTTCTGGGCATGAAAACCAGGCGGAAGGGATATTGCACAAGCCCTGGCACCATGGCGAAGAAAATATTGAAATAACTCCCTTAGCGCACGGGCCAAACTTTTCCTGTCCGAAACATCAACCCCAGTGCGTCTGGCCAACCGCTCTTTCACACCGGGTTTTTGCCAATGAAAAACCAATTCATCCGTTCTTAGACAGGGAACATAACGGGCTGGGTCAAACCCCTCCAAGGGATCATCGAAATCATTGGTTAAAAAGACCTGATCAATGGGCCCCAGTTCAAGTGATTGATTTTCCCAACCAGGAGCCTGGTAAACCTTTTCCGAAAGATCATAAAGTTGATCGCAATCCTTAGGATCAAGTGCTTGCCTGGAATATCCAAGAGTGGTTTTGAGTATACTCATCAGCCAGGAATATTGCGCTGTGTTATCCATCCGTGAAACATAGAGGAGTATCTCCCTACAGCGCTCGCGGGCCGAATACCCCTCGGCAAGGCAGGCCTTTGGCATACCTAGGGAATGAGCCAATTCCGTAAAATAATGGTAGGAAAGAAGGTCATCGATCGATTTGGCTGCCGGTGCCTCGGGTGGAATGTGGGAATGCGGGTCGATAATCCTGATTTGGTTGATTTCCTCCAAAAGGTCCATGGCCAATGAACCTGGGATTGGGGAGGCGATCATGGTTTTTCCCTAGAACGTGTAATTTTGCGTTGGGACCGGTCAGTTCGGAAACCCTCTATTGTAAAATGTGCAACTTTTACAAAACCGAGGCAAAGGAATTGATGTAATTTTTGCCAAGCCTCGGCTTTACCATTTGCGTCTCGAACCAGACGCCTTGACTAATTTGACACAAACTCAATTATAACATAGACTTACAAAAATATCAAAGCAAATAAATTCTTGCGGCACACAAGTTGCTTAATTATTGACCGTTGACAACAGAACTTGGTTCGATCCTTCCCCCGGATCAAACCCGTCTCCCCCGACGCCGTACTTTGTCAAAGCCTTGAACCGATCGTCCCCCGATCAAACAAGGCCATCCTGATGGTCGATCCCCCTCGACCACCATACATCGCAACCCTCCCTTCCCCCGGGAGGGTTGCTTCATTTCCTATCCATTAAAAATCCGGTTCGGTAAGTTTCAGGCTTCACTGCCTGTTCAAGGGCTTCCGTGTATTGCCCCATGGCAAACCAGGGCCCTACCAATCCGGTCAGGGACAATGCCATCTCGGAATTTGTGAGAAAATCCACCGCCCGAATTAAGTGCCTTGGGCCGTAGTTATGGACCCCACGAATGGTCCACATTCTGCGAACAACTGTTTCCAAATTGATTGAAGCATCCTTAGAGGGAAAAACAGAGCCAATCAACACCGCCACTCCACCCGTCGAAAGAAACCGGGTGCCCACCTCCCACGCCGAATTGGATCCCGAAAACTCCAAAAACACATCTATTGGGGGAAGCTCTACATTCCTCAAGAGATCTCCAGGAGGGAATGCATCGCTTGCTCCCAACTCCATAGCTTTTAACCTTCGGTGTTCCAAAGCCTCGACAACAAATATTTTTTTGGCGCCATAGAACCGTGAAACCAAAATCGCGGTTGCACCCAAAAGACCAGCCCCGGTAATGAGGAACGTTTTTCCAGATAAGTCCCCCGCCGCCTCCATAGCACTGAAGACTGTCGCAGTTGAACATGATGCGGGACAAAGAAGGCCAGCGGGAATCTCAATAGGAACTTTGACAACCGTAGTCCCAGGAGCCAAAACGCACCATTCACCGAATCCTCCGGTCCACTCACTACCAAATTCCGCCTTTTCGTGGCCATATTTGGTGGCCCTGCTGCATTTCTGGGTCAAACCCCTTCCACAAAATCCACAAGCCCCACAGTGGGCAACCACCCCCCAAACAACACGATCACCAATTTCGAGATTTCCCCCCCGCGCATCAAATCGGGAGGCACCTTCCCCAAAATCCTCAACAAAACCCAATATTTCATGGCCCAAAATTGTGGGCACCAAAACCTCGCGCCTTTTGTGGATTGTGTGGACATCGCTACCACAAATTGTTGCAGCCTCTACCCGAACAAGGGTTTCACCCCGCTTCAAAATTGGCCTAGGCAAATGTGCCAGACGGAGACGCCCCGCGTGCCCATCAAAAAATAAAGCATTTGCATTATCCATCAAACTACAGTTCCATTTATTGCCTCACGGGTAGAACTTTGTTTTTTGTAGAAGTAAATAAAAGCCCCAATCACCAAAAGTGCGGACAAAACCGAAACAAAGACAAGGAGGCCAGTAAAAAATTCAATAAAAGACTCACCTCGTGCCAAAATTCCTTTTCCAAACATAACAGCAATATATCCCAAATACCCATAGGAATCCGCGAGCTGTAAAAGGAAGCTTGCTGACCCTTTGTCCCTTGTAACAGCAAGTAACCGTTCAAAAACAGTTGTATGTACCATGACATAGGGAAAATAAAGGCCAAGACCCAAGAAGACCATAAATTCGAAGGGCCCTATCCATCCAGTCCGTAAACCAAAAAGACTCGCTCCAAGAAGAAAAAAACCAAAAAAGCAAATCGCTAATGCAACAAAGAATGCAATTTGGTTATCATGAATACAAACAATTATACTATTGACCAAGAGAACACCGAGGGCAACCCAAATCTCGGTGGTTGAAAAAGCGGATGCTGCTGGCTCGTATCCTAAGCCCTTCCATATTTCAGGAGCAAAATCAGCCCGAATACTTCTAAGAATTGTTACAAAAAGATACATAAGGATCACAAAAAATAAGCCCAATGCGTGACGGCCAATAAGCGCCCGCCTTTCCTGGGCAGTAAGTGTATCCCGCTTCGACCTTGCAAGTATGTCGGCCTGGTCTGGAGGCGGAATCCGGGTAAGCATCCAAACAAATAACATTAACGGCCCGAGAAAGCAAAGGCCCGCGACAAATGGCATCCATTCCTGGGATACTCCGGTTGATAACAACCCTTTACCAACAGACTTCATAACCCCATCGGCCAATATAAAACTTGCACAAAGCCCGGCAGCCAAGGCTTCACTCATCCGACGCCCTTCAAGAAAACCCAAAACCAATCCAAATACCATCCCCAGGCAAAGTCCATTTAGAAATAAAAGGACGCACGACCAAGGTTGGGGAATTAATGGAAATCCAAATAGGGCAAGCTCCGAGGCTCCTATCAGCCCCAAAATTACCATTGCCCTTTTGCCCCCGGATAATTCCGAAACAACCCGAATACCAATAAATTTGGAAATGGTGTAACCGGCAACCTGGGCCATCACAAGGGTTGCTTTCCACCCAATATCTCCAAATACCGTTCCAGGAAATTCCGCAGCCGTAAACGGTTTACGAAAAGCATACATACAGAAATAAGTACCAAATGCCGCAACCAAAGCCCATACAGTCGTCAATACTCGGGGCTTGGCTGAGACCATTGAACAAACCTGTAATTGAGTGGGTGTGAATTCGGGATGAAGCGGTGGGGACGCACCGAACAATTAGTATACTCTTGGCATAAGGGTGTCCCATGAATTCTTTGTGAACTCTGAATGTATTACATTGGGAAATCCCATTTCGGGCGGAGGCGGTGATTCATTCATGACCCTAAAACCGGTAGAATCCGTTATCGAGCTCCTTAGCCAACACGGTAACTCCCAATATGGGGGTGAGGCCGTGACCCAGGCAGAGCATGCCCTTCAATCCGGACTAATTGCGCGCAAAAAGGGGTATCCTCCCACCTTGATAGCGGCCTGCCTTGTTCATGACATTGGACATTTGCTGCATCACCTGCCGGATGATGCCCCCGACCAGGGAATTGATGATTTCCATGAGGAGCTTGGTGCAGGTTGGCTGGGGCAAAATTTCTTACCGGAGACCGTGGAACCCGTTCGCTTGCATGTAGCCGCAAAAAGGTATCTCTGTTCCAAAGAACAAGGGTACCTTGAGGGCCTAAGTGGGCCATCACTACTCAGTCTCGAGCTTCAGGGCGGCCCCATGTCAGTTAGTGAAATGACCGATTTTGAAAATAACCCATACTTTGAATCTGCCATAGCCTTAAGGCGGATTGACGAGGAGGCAAAAATCCCCGGCCTTGCGACCCCTTCCCCGTCCGATTTCAAAATGGAATTGGCTGCCTCGCTTAAATCCAAAGTGTAAGAGTCCAGGAACATGAGTCAGGTCACAATAATTGGGGCGGGAATCGTAGGGCTTTCCCACGCATGGATGGCCGCGAGATGCGGGCATTCGGTTACGGTTCATGAGCGAAATGCAAACGCCCAAGGCGCAACCATAAGAAACTTCGGGATGGTATGGCCAATTGGCCAAACTCCTGGGGAGGCCTTGGCGATTGCACAAACATCTAGAAGCCTTTGGCTAGAATTTGCAAAGGAGTCCGGGCTTTGGATGAATCCTTGTGGCTCCATCCATTTGGCCCACAGAACCGATGAACTGGAAGTTTTGCGGGAATTTGCAGAAGTTGGGCCTCCCTTGGGTTACGAAGTAAAACTTCTGAATCCGTCTCAAACTTTGGCCAAAGCCCCGGGAGCTAACCCGAATGGCCTTTTGGGAGGGCTTTGGAGTGAAACAGAGTGCGGGGTCAACCCAAGGTTTGCAGTGGCGACCCTTGCCCGTTGGCTTAACGCAAAATTCGGGGTCCACATTCATTTTTCTTCCCGGGTGACCTCAGTGGAATCGGGTGACAAAGGACCTTTGGTTACTCTTGATAATGGTCAGGTCATAGAATCCGACTGCGTGGTGGTTGCTACAGGTAGTGATTTTCGGGATTTGTTTCCCAGCCAATTCACCAACAGCGGAGTAAAATCTTGCAAGCTTCAAATGCTTGCAACCAAAGCTCAACCTGACGCTTGGCGCATTGGACCCCATCTGGCCAGCGGACTTACACTGAGGCATTACGACAATTTTCGAATCTGTGACTCAATCAAACCCCTTTGCCAAAGGATTGCAGCGGAATCGCCAGAGCTGGATAAATTTGGAATCCATGTCATGGCTTCCCAAACCGAGGATGGAAGAGTGATCCTGGGTGATTCCCATGAATATGGATCTGATATTACACCTTTTGACAAGGAGATCATTGACGACCTTATTCTTGATGAACTCCGAAAGGTAATTTTTCTCCCCAACTGGCAGATCGCTGAACGATGGCATGGGATTTACGCCAAATACCCCGGGGGATTTGCATTCGAATCCCAACCCCTACCCGGTGTACATGTTTCAACAGGCACTGGGGGTTCGGGAATGACCATGTCTATGGGAATTGCCGACCGGTTTTGGAAAACCCACACAATCTAGGAACTCGGGTCGATGGAAAACATACAGCAAAAACCACGAATCAAAGCCCTAATATTGGACTGGGCGGGAACTACCATTGATTATGGTAGCCTTGCTCCCGTTCGTGTTTTCATGGAGGTTTTTTCACAGTTTGGAATCGACATCACGGAGGAGGAAGCCCGAGGGCCGATGGGAAAAGCGAAAAGAGCCCACATCGCCGATGTCCTAAACCTACCCAGAATCACCGGCCTATGGACCTCCATAAAGGGAGTCAAACCGACAGACCGGGATGTTCAGGATATTTACGAAAACTTCCTCCCTCTTCAGAAAAAAATTCTGGCAGCTTCATCCAAAGTCATTCCCGGAATTCCCGAAGCAATTGATTGGTGCCGGACCCATGGATTGAAGATAGGATCCACAACCGGTTATACACGTGAATTAATGGATGTCGTTATCCCCGAAGCGGCAAAGGGGGGCTATTCACCCGAAGTGGTAATATGTTCAGACGAAGTGTCCGAAGGGCGGCCCAAACCTTGGCTGAACTTCCGTGCTGCCGAAATGCTGGGAATATACCCAATGAAACAAATATTGGTGGTGGATGACACCCCATTGGGAATTCTTGCCGGGAAAGATGCCGGTTGCCCTACGGTCGCAGTTTCCAAAACGGGAAATGCCCTAGGTTTATCCCAGGATGAGGTGAATAATTTGGATCCGATCGATTTGGAAGGCAGATTAGCAAAAATCATCCAGGATTTCCTCGAATCCGGAGCGGATTTTATCGTGGAATCCGTGGCCGATTTACCCGGTTTGATTGAGGAGCATTTTTGCCTCAAAGTATAATCAGTTAACCCGGGCTTTATCCGCTTGGTCCAAGACCCTTGAAACACGACTGACTTATTTTATAATTACAGTGTTTACCTATTCATCTTGTTTTAAAGGAGAATAAAACATGAAATCTATCCGCTTTTTCCCGGCATTCCTGGCACTTAGTTTTGTAATTGTCGGCTGTGAACAACCCAAGGTTGAAGTCAAGCAGGATTCCGACCTTTCCAAAGTAATAGGTGGCGATTTTCAAAAGCAAACATCGGGAAATTCTTCCAAAGTTGGCAACATGAAGAAGTAAATTTTCGACAGTTATCATTTGCCAACTATAAATGAAATAAGCCGGGACGCTTCAATTCCGGCTTATTT
>CAMBMH010000040.1 GCA_945868575.1 Singulisphaera sp. GP187
GCGCCCACCCCGGCCAGACGGTTTTGAAGCAATAGCTGCTCGCGCAGCCACCGGTTTTCTTCGCGGAGTTTGGCCAGTTCGGTTTCTTGTGCCGGGGTTTCTAGGCAAAGCATCTAAACACCTTGGAAAATTCGGCGTAATCGTTTCACCCGTCTAAATCCGTATCGGAAAGGTTTGCCTTGGGAGAACAAGGATTGTGATGGGTCAAGTGATGTGGGCGTGTTGTTGGTCCCAAGGTGATCCAGTCAGGTGAAAAAGGGTGAATGGGTAGTTTGGGGTGTGGCCTGTTTTAAGTGAAGGATTGACACCTGTTTTTGCCTTAATAATTGTGTCCAGAGCCGACAATTGATCGGAATTTGCACCAATAACGGAAAGCTTGAGCCTCCTCAAGCAATCGATTTTTCAACTGTTCTGGACAGCTGGATTTATTGCTGATTTCGGGGATAAGTCTTTAATTGTTGGATGGGTTACAGGATTGGGTCGGTCTTCGGATTGGTAAGTATTGGGTGTATGGCAAAATGGGGTTTTCTAACGAACCGGGTCTTCGGGTTTTGCAAAATCAGGGGAAGGCTTGCGAAGGATCAATATCCAGCAGGCCACCATTGGGGAATATTTTGCAAGGAATCACCCTTAAGTGTTTATATCGATCCCCCCGAGGGGGACAGTTTTTTACTCCGGAGGGGCTGTGAAGCACCAGGTATCAACAGGTAGGCATGTGGGGCAATTTCGCTTTCCGGATAGACCATCAAAATTGGTGTCCGGGTGCAAAAATGGTTGTGGTGTTATATCTGTTGGGGGTATTTCTTTGGTGAATCCTACCGAATTCCGCCAATCTGCCAGGGATTTGCATTGTCCCTATTTTGACGACATTGACAAGAAATCCATACTATTGGGATTCGTAAAAACCTAAAGTTCCAGTCTGGGTCTGGGACTTTGGTTTCCAGGGCAGGATTCCCGCCGTTTTCAATCCTATGCCAGCTGTCGTAAGCCTCATGTTCAAGCGTCTTTCCGGTTGACACCACATTTCCAACGGAGTATCCCCAGATCTGAAGAAATTTAAGGCCCGTGGTCTGCCAAGGACGGAGGCGAACATGAACCGCTATCTTGCAAAGTTCGGACGGAGAGAGTTTTTGGCTTTTGCTTTGCCTTGTGCCCTCTCTGGTGCCTTGGTTTTGACCGGTTGCCAAACCACCTCGCTCCCCCGCCTTCAAAAAGAGGAAGAAACCGAAAAAGAAAGATATGGTGTGCGGACGGTTGGTGATTTCACCACTGTTGGCAATGCCCAACCTGTTCCCATTGGTGGGATCGGTCTTGTGGTTGGCCTTGAGGGGACAGGCGGTGAACCTTCAAACGATGCCAATCGCACACTTTTGGAAGATGATCTTCGCAAGGAGGGGATCAAGAACCTAAAAGAGGTTCTTGGGTCCAACAACATTGCGATGGTGCTTGTATCCGCGCAGGTTCCCCCGGGAGCCCGTCGAGGTGACACGATTGATGTGGAGGTGCAGATGCCTCCCCGAAGTAAAGGAAGTAGCCTTAAGGGTGGTGTGCTTCGGGCGTGCAAGTTGTTCAATTATGACTTTGCCAAGAATCTTCTTCCTGATTACAACGGCCAAAAGTCGATGCTTCGAGGGCACGATTTCGCTCGTGCGGAAGGACCACTTCTTGTAGGGTTTAACCCGGGTGACGATGATACCCGTCAGCGTTCGGGCCGTATTTGGTCCGGCGGAAAAGTCATGACCGACCTTCCTTTTACGCTTATGCTCAATCCGGATCAGCAATCGGCAAGAATTGCCAGCCAGGTCGCGGACAGGATCAATGAGCTTTATCCATCAGGGGCTCCCGGTACCCCAACTTTGGCCAAGGCACAAAACACCCAGGCTGTTCTGCTTCAGGTGCCCCCGCAGTACAAGCTTAATATGCCTAGATACTTGCGTGTTGTGCGCCTCGTGCCCATGGGTGAGTCGGGCGATCGGGCCCGATATGCCAAGAAACTGGGCGAGGATTTGATTAATCCTTCAAGGACTGTAACGGCTGCTTTGCGACTTGAAGCCCTCGGTGGCGAAAGTTCCAATGTCCTTAAGCGCGCTCTCAAGCATGAAAATCCCCTGGTTCGCTTTTGCGCGGCCGAGAGCCTTTGTTACCTTGGTAGCCCGGCCGGCGCCGAAGAGCTTGCCAAGGCTGCTTTGGACCAACCCATGCTACGGTCCTATGCCTTGGCCGCTTTGGCCTCGATGGACGAAGGAATCAGCCAAATCAAGCTCCGCGAGCTTCTCTTTTCCGACAAGGATGACGAGCTTCGTTATGGTGCTTTCCGCGCGCTTAGGACGCTGGATGAAAATAACGACGCGGTTTCCGGCGAACAGCTCAATGATGCTTTCTGGTTGCATGAAGTCGCACCCGAGAGTCGTGGACTGGTTCATATTTGCACGGCAAAACGGGCGGAAATCGTCCTCTTCGGCAAGAAGGTCAAGCTTCGTACACCGTTCACGGTGCTGACGGGTGAATTCACAATCACATCGGCCGACAACGATGACCAATGCACCATCAGCCGCATTGCCAGTCGTGGTGGGGAAACGACCCGCAAGTCATCCGGATTGGGACTTGATGAGGTGGTTCGGACATTGGCAACCATGGGAGCCCTCTATCCCGATGTCCTGGACGCGATTGAACAGTTGGACCGTTGCAAAGCGATTCCTGTTCCTGTCCGCCATGATGCGCTTCCCCGCGCGGTTTCGGTTCAGGAGCTGGTTCGTGCGGGCCGGGTGGAGCCGGGTCGCGAGGCCCAGGACGAATCGGTGATTCAGGCAGCCGACGATTTGGGTGCCACTCCAAATCTTTATGCCGGGCCAAGCAAAAAGTTTGGTTCTTCCAGTACGATTGAACGGTTATTAAAGACCGCAAAAACACCAAAGGATGAGGATGGGACAGCAAGCGTTCCTTCCAAACGGGTCCCCAAGCCCGATTAGTGTCCTGAAATTTCCGCCCCGGGCTAACCGGGGCGGGTGTCGTTTGGACCTTCAGGATTTTTGACCTTTGGAATTTCCAGGTCAGTCGGGGCGGTTGGTAATAACGGGAATTGTGACGGAATGCTCAAGCGGTTGGAATTGTCGGGCTTCAAGTCTTTTGCCGAAAGGACGGTCTTTGACCTGACTTCCGGCATTACGGCTATTGTGGGCCCGAACGGTTCCGGCAAAAGCAACATCGTCGATGCGATCCGTTGGGTACTGGGTGAGCAATCCGCAAAAAGTCTGCGCGGATCAGGGATGGCCGATGTCCTCTTCAATGGTACAAGGACCCGCAAGCCGCTGAACCTTGCTGAAGTCTCCCTTACATTTGACAACTCCTCCGAACTTCTTGGTCCGGAGATGCCCGAGGTGCGGATAACCCGGCGTCTTTATCGGGATGGCACATCGGAATATATGATCAACGATCAGCCTTCGAGGCTGAAAGATATTCGTGATCTTCTCCTGGGATCAGGAGCGGATGCCTATAGCATCATCGCACAGGGACAGGTGGATGCCCTGCTCAACTCCAACCCGGAGGAGCGAAGGCATGTTTTCGAGGAAGCCGCTGGAATTAGTCGATTTCGCTTGAAGCGACAGGATGCGCTGAAACGACTCGAGCGTGTCACCCACAATCTCTCGCTTATCGATTCCCAGGTTGACCGGATCGAAAGGCAATTGCGCCAGGCCAAACAGGAATCAGGCCGTGCCGCCGAAAGACAAGCAATCTCGCTGGAAATCACCGAGCTTCGCAGGCGTCGGGATTTGGCCGAATATGGACAACTTCGCGCCGATTGGGATCGCGCTCTTGCTTTGGAAACCGATTCCCCTGAGGAGGGTGAACAAGCCATCGCACCTGGTGATTTGCGCACAGCAAGGGAAGAATGGCGTAAACAACGAGGTTTGTTGGCACAAAGAGTGGTTCATGGGCGCGAAACGATATCACAATATTCGCGGGAACGGGCCATCGAGTGGGGTAACCTGACCCGGTTTGGGGATGAGGCTGCCCGTTCGGATGCGGAACTCGCCAGTTTGCGATCCGAATTGGCGGGGCTCTGGTCGGGCTCAGCCTCGGCGGGAAATTCGCTTGCGTTATTGTCTGAAAAGGCTTCAGCTTGCCAGGCATTGGCCGAAGCGTATTCAGTTGAGATTGGCCAAATTGTGGCCAATCTCGATTCGCTTACCCAGTTTCGTGCAGGGTCGTCCCAGCGGCTTGAAGCACTTAATGTGGAGTTATTGGCCACCCTCGCAGAGCGCAATTCCAATACCACACGAATGGTACAGGCGCAGGGGAGTATCACGGGGCTTCAGCGTGATATCGACCGAATTCTGCAGCGTCGGGATCATTTACGGGAAAGCATCAGGCAAACCATAGGCCAGGTCTCTGTACTGCTCATGGAACTTGATGAAGCCAATCGACATTCCCAGGAGAATCAAAAGGATTTGTCCGAGGCGACTGCGGCGGCAGACAAAGCCCGGGAAGTTTTTGTCCGTTTGCAAAGGGACCTCCATCAGAGCGGATTGGATCGTGAATCGTCACGCGGCAGGGCGGAAATCCTTGAACACCTTGAACGGTCGCGCGAAGGATTGGCTTCGGGTGTCCGGGAAGTATTTGCCCTTTTGGATGGCAATGATCCCGGTGCCTGGAACACGGTGGTCGGACTTGCCGGGGAATTTCTTCATGTGCGGCGTGAATATGCGCCCATATTGGATCTCCTATTGGGCGAGCGTGCTCAAAGGCTCCTGGTTCGTGATCGTGAGGATCTGGGGCGCGCCCTCCGCGGTCAAACGACCCCGTTTTCAGGAAGGGTCAGTTTCCTTGCGCCATCAAGTCCCTTGTTGGAGGCTTCCGAGCCCGACTATAGCCAAGGGG
Organism: Singulisphaera sp. GP187; assembly: GCA_945868575.1. Lineage (GTDB taxonomy): Bacteria > Planctomycetota > Planctomycetia > Gemmatales > Gemmataceae > SYLG01. Next base: position 4,879 of record CAMBMH010000040.1, read on the forward strand.
AAGGTGAAGATTTTGGTTTGTTGACAACCGTCCCCGATGGGGTGGTTGCCTTGGCGGAGAATCTTGCTCGATGCGATTTGCCTGGCTTTTTCGACTTGCCCCAAATTCTTCTTGGGAAATCTGTTGTTGTCACAGACCTCGATGCAGCCAACCGATTGGTGGATCGTTTTCGGGGATTTCGCCTGGTTACCCTTGCGGGGGAAATTGTCGAGCCTGATGGAACGCTCACCCTTGGTCGACCCGCCGCCGATTCGGGTATTGTTTCCCGAAAGGCCGAACTCCGTGAGTTGCGGGAAAAGTTGGTGGAAATCCAGCAACGGGAAAAGAGCCTTGAGGCAGGTTTGGCGAGGGCACATCGGACCCTGGATGATGCCGATAGTCGTGTTGAAACGCTTGAATATCAGGGGGACCTTGTCCATGATCGGCTAAATGGCCTCCATCAGCGTCTGGGTGAGGCCCAATCGCTAATTGAGCGACTGGAAACCGAATCCCAGCAAATATCGGGAGAGCTAATATCTATCAGGGAGGAAATGGCCCTATCCGCCGAAATTCTTGAAGAAACCCGAAAAGCCGAAACTGTTCTTGAAAACCATTCCGCCGCACTCGATACGCAAAAATCCGAAGCCTTCCGACTTGAGTCAACTGCCGCCCAGGGGCTCGATCAGCTTCGCCGGACTCAAGGTGAAATCGCCGCGAAGATTCAGGTGAATGATAGCGAAACCTTGCAAATCGAAACGGCCAGAAGGAACCTGCAAAACGATCTGAACCGGATGGAGAGTCGTCTTGCTGAGGCCTTGGCCCGAATCCATGATTTGGAATTGGCAAGCATGGGTGCGGCTTTGCTGAATCTCCATGGGATCCAACAGGTCGCCAGGATCGAATCCATATTGGGGGACCTTGCGGCGGAAATTCATCCCCAGTCTGCAGAATTGGCCCGTCTCGACCTGCTTTTGGAAAATGCGGAGCGCGAACAGGATGCTCTTCAGGAGGCTCACAACAAACGGATGGAGCGGCTCCACAAAATGCAACTCGCCCGTCAGCAATCCGGGATCCGGATTGAGGCGCTCACCAAAAGGTGTCGCGAGGAAGAGGGGGTCGACATATCGGTTGCTTGGCACGAATTGGAAGATGTTGCCAAGCTCGAACTGATCGGGCTTTCGGTATCCGCTCTCGACAAAAGGCTTGTGGACCTGAGGAATCGGCTTGGGCAGATGGGGCCAGGCGATAGTCTTATTCTGGCCCAATTGGACCAACTGGAAAAGGATAGGCGGGAAATCACACTTTATCGGGCCGACCTTACCGGAGCCCGCGCGATCCTTGAGGATATCCTCAAAAGGCTCGATGTGGAGTGTGGAAGGATGCTCCTCTCCACCTTCGAAGAAATCCGGATCCAGTTTCAGGATCTTTTCCGCAAACTTTTTGGTGGCGGCCAGGCCGATCTCGTTCTTGAAAATCCCAACAAACCGCTTGATACCTCAATCGACATTGTCGCTCGTCCCCCTGGCAAGGAGTTGCGATCTCTTGTACTTCTTAGCGGTGGCGAAAAGACAATGACTGTGGTGGCGCTCCTTTTGGCCATTTTCAGACACAAGCCCAGCCCGTTCTGCCTCATGGACGAAGTCGATGCGGCGTTGGACGAGGCCAATGTGGGTCGGTTTGCGGGCGTTTTAAGAGAATTTTGCGACAAAACTCAATTTATGCTCATTACACACTCGAAGAAGACCATGTCGGTTGCAGATACACTGCTTGGCATCACCATGCAGGAATCTGGGGTTTCCACCAGGGTGGCGGTTCGAATAGACGAGTGGGTGGCGGAGGATGCGGTCCGAAAGGCCGCTTAGGATTGTGCAAAAATCCAGGGAGTCAGCCATGGGTATCCAGAGGCAATGGCAGGGTTGGGTATCCCGGTTCACCTGGTACCAAAGCGCGTCCACGCCAAGTTCGCGTCTTGCGCGCCAAATGCGCTCGGCCGGGGTTCAAACCCAGGAATCGAGTGCGCTTCCGGACATGATTGATCTATCGGGCGGTGATCCGGCTACCCAGGGGGCAATCCTCGAGGTTGTTCGACCCAGCCCCACTTTTGGTCAAATGCCTCCCGCGGGTGGAACGGCTGAATTACGCGAAGCCATATTCCGCCACGAAGAATTGCGTTTGGGAATTGCTCCTGGTGATGGTCTGGTTGCCACCCATGGCGCCACGGGCGCTTTCCAGGCAATCGGTGACGCGTTTTTGGATCGCAAGGCTCCGGTGGTGGTTTGCGATCCAGGGTGTCCCATGCATTCCCGGGTATTGGGTTTTCGGGGTGCCCAGATACGCCATTTGGGTGTTGCTCCCAATGAGAAGGGAGAGCTTGGGTTTGACACTTCTGAAATGTCCAGAGTTGTTCAAGGGGCAAGGATGCTTGTTTTGTCCCAACCCAACAACCCTGACGGCGGACTTTGGGATGGTCAGGCTTTGGAAGAATTGAAGTGGTGGTCCAGGCGCCGGGATATGCTTGTTGTTATCGATGAATCCCATGCCGGATTCATCCCAGAGGAAATTCGCAATGCCCAATTGTGGCGAAGCGGCTGGGAAGGTCGGGCGCTTTTTGTTGGAAGCCTCTCCAAAAGCCATGCCGCCTCGGGCGCCAGAATTGGTTGGGTTCGTGGGCCGCAGGATCTAATTGAACCCGTGTTCCGAGTTTCCCAAATTCAGGGCGCCGGGATTTCCTGGCCCTCGGAAAAAGCAGCTCTAAGGCTATTGGGTAGTCCGGGTGTTGCGGATAATTTCCTCCTTAGGATGACGGACATAAGAACATGGGCAACAAGGCAACTTGAGGCTCTGGGAATGAAACCATCCCCCACCAAGGCGGGAATATTCCTTTGGATGCCCACCTGGAATATCGAAGCGTCTTCGGTTGCTCTGGCTTCCACCTGGATGAATGCATGTCGGGTATCGGTTGCGCCCGGGGAGCAGTTTGGCCCTTTCAGCATGGGGCATATCCGTTTGAATCTGGCCAGCGATCCTGGTCGACTCGAAGAGGGATTAAAACGGCTGAAAGTTTGGGCCGAGAATGGCCCAACCGCAAGCTCCCTGGCCCCTTTCGTCTCCCGGGAACTTCGCGCCGCATAGGCGACGCTGTCGTTTCGAAGGTTGGTTCGCCCCCTATGAGGTAATACTCGCGGTGATTTTATTGTTTTGGACCGATTTCCTTATGTGACCATTTGGCTCTTGGCAATTCCTCTTGACTTGCAACTCTTACCGGACTTATGGCGCAATCAAAGTTTAGCCGAGGGGGATTGAAGCTGTGGCTCTTGCCAGAAACAGAAATTCGTTGGATTTCGGAGATCCCATTGCGCCCATACTGCCAAGGGATTTGGCCGTGGTTCGCCTGGGTGAAAGGCTTGTTCACCCGTCTCTTTTGTTTCAAAATGAAGCATTCCTGACCGAAGCTCGCGCCATTGGCCCTGATCCATTTTCGCTTGACTGGTTTCTACAGGCCGCCAGACTTAGGCATGGGCGCGCCGCCACATGGTTGAACAAGCTCCTTGAATTCAAAAAACATCCATCCGAAAAGGTCCTTTGTCTGGGACCATCACTGGGGTCGGATGCTATTGAATACGCAAGAAACGAAGCGGAGCCTATAGTTGCCGTTCCCGGTGAATCCTGGGTACGGGTCATCCAGCGCAATTTTTCCCTGGTGGGTTTCAAAGCCCAATTCGTGGTGCATGGTCCTGGTTCGCTTCCGATTGAAGCCGAATCGATCGACATTGTCTACTGGAATCAGCTAAACGATGACCCCGGCCAGGCAGGGGCGATGGCCCGTGAGGTTCTTCGGGTCCTTCGTCCCGGAGGCAAAGCGATCGTCCTTGCTGCTTCCGCCGCGAACGGGTCGGCCTATTTGGGTGATTCGGGGATGGGCTGGTCTGCACCGCCCATATCCCGCAAAATATTGTCAGGGCTCTTTTCCGGTTCGGTCAATTCAAGCTGGCACCAGCGAGGCTTGCGCCGCGCGGAAATTCCCTGGCTTGTGCGATGGTTGCCCGTTTCGTTGATGCAGCGTCTCATCGGCCGGTGCCTCGTTTTCAAGGCATTCAAGCCATTGCCCATCATCTCAAGGAACCATCCCGGATGGAACCCGCCGTCCTTCTCAGCTTCGGAACAAGCAATCTGGAATGGGAAGACTGGCTGAGTAGGCTTCGCCTGTTGTCGAAGGATCATGGCGTGGGGATGGTGGTTGATGTTCGTTCCATTCCCCACAGCAAACGGCACCCCTGGTTTGATGGGCCCACCCTGAGGCAAAGCCTCAATCGGTCGGGCTTTGACTATTGGTACCTAGGCCAAAGCCTTGGCGGTCGACCAAGGAGTCGTTCCCTTTATCATTCCGAGGGGCATGCCTCGTTCGAGAGGATCCGGGCAACGGATGTTTTCCAGAGCGCGCTCACCAAACTGATTGATGCTACAAAAAAGATCCCTTCTGTGATGATTTGCGGAGAGGAGGATCCTTTGGAGTGTCATCGTGGCCTGATGATTTCACCCGCTCTGGTGCAAAAAGGGGCGACGGTGCTCCACATCCGGCGGGGTAACCGGGTCGAAACCACCGCCGAATTCGAGGATCGGATGATGCGTTCTGCCGGGATCGAACCGACCCAGGGGAACCTGTTTGATTTTCCGGGTGAATCGACAAATCTTCAAGCCGCCTACGAATGGTTTAATCGTCGTATGGCATTTCGTTTTGATCCTGATTTCGTTCTTGAGCCGTAGGGTCTTCGCCTGGATCGTTTTGCTGTTCCCCCTCAAGATTTGGGACATGTGGCCCAAATAAATAAAGGTGACAACGAAGCGCCCCGTTCGGATAGGACCACCTTTGCGGAAATTTGAGACCGGTCTCGTGGGCCAATTCGGGCGTCGCGGTGAACAGCGCAAGCGACCAACCTCGCCAGGGTCCAGTGACAAGACCACCGAGCTTCTTGTAGGTTTCTCTCAACACACTCGCGGTTCCCAGGCGAACTCCGTACGGCGGATTGCAAACGACCCAGCCCGGGGGCCCTTCCGGGGGAAGTCCCTGTCCGAGTGCCTCCACCCGAAAATCGATAAGGTTATTGACCCCGGCGAGTTTCGCGGCCTCATGGCTTAGGTGTACCGCATCAGACCTTTCATCTGCGCCCACCACGGGGTTTGCCAGTTTTGGCCGAATCTTTTCCCGAAGTTCGCTTCGAACTTTTGCGAACATTCCGATATCGTGGTTTAGCCAACCCTGAAACGCATACCACTTTCGGGTCAGTCCTGGCGCCCGGTTGGTGGCGATCCAGGCGGCCTCGATGGGCAGGGTCGCGGCACCGCACATCGGATCATAAATCGGCATTTGTCCCTGATATCCCGCACGCAGGAGGATCGCCGCCGCAAGGGCCTCGTTAAGGGGGGCGCGGGGTTGGATAGGGCGATATCCCCGCTTGTGCAGCGATTCCCAGGAAGTGTCCAGGCTCACTACCACCTGGTTTCGGTTCATATGCAGGTTGATGGCGATAAGCGGTTTTTCGCGGTCGATCGACGGACGCCGCCCCGTCTTATCGCGGAAGCGATCGCAGATAGCGTCCTTGACACGAAGGAGTGCGTATTGAGAGTGGGTATATATCGAATCCCGCAAATTGCAATCGACCGCCAGGGTGTGATCGGCGGTCATGTGGTCTTCCCAAGGGTAGTGGTAGACCGCCTCGTAGAGATCGTCCTGATGGTAGATTTCAAATTCCATCAGGGGCAGAAGGACCCGGATGGCGGTTCGGGCACCCAGGTTGGCCAAATAGAGGAATTCCAGCGGGCCATAAAAATGAACGCCACCAAGGCCCAATTCGATTTGCCTAACTCCCAAATCCCATAACTCCTGGGCAAGAAGGGGTTCGACTCCTCGGGCGCATGTGGCAAAATAGGCGTAACCGGTGGGCTCATCGATGGGCTGTCCCGGTTTGGGGGAGATATCGTGCGGGCCTTTGTTCTGCTTATCCATAACCATCCTGAACTTCATCTCGATCTGATGTTGGCCCGGCCCGATATTGCGACCGGAACGGTAATTTTATGGACATGGAGGCTCCCGCGATGGCCGGAATCGGGACAATCTGTTCCTGCCGAGCGGATTGCGGACCATTCGGCCGATTATCTGGAAAGGGAGGGGCCAACCCGGACCGGGAAGGGGAGCGTCCGGAGAATTGCCTCGGGTGGTCTGGTTTGGAGGAAAAATGAACCGGAAGAGATTCATGTGGTGGTTCTGAGTACCACTCAAATAGGTGAGCTACTTTTGAAAAGGGTAGGTCCTGGTCCGCATTGGGTGCTGGAAAGAAAGAATTCTTGATCGTCTGCGGAATCCTCGGTTTTGGGTAACGGTTTGTTTTATTTGGAGGTAACGGTCGGTTTAGGGGCTCAATGGTACTTGGGGGAGCATGAAGAAAACAAAAAACTCAAGCAGGGCTAGGGAGAATAAGGCTGGGCCAATTCCTCCGGTTGGAGTTCGTGATTTTCTCTATGTTGCCTGCGGCCCTGCGTGCGATCCAGCCTTTTGGTATTTCACGCCCATTGGTGTCTACCCCTTGTGCAAGGTTTTTAAAGTCCGCCTAACGCGGAACTGCCAAGCCGCAGGGGGGAAGGCGAGGCAGCAGATTTATCCGACTATTGCAGCCCTTAATGAATATTTATTAGGAAAAACAGAGGTTCTTTGGCACAAGCGCGAAGTTTCGACTAAAAATCCGGATATGCCTCCTTGGAAAGACAGTACATTATCATCTGGAAAATTAATTACTAGTTATGATACTTGCTTCAGTTTGCAAATCCCCAGACATTTCTAAGTGTAATTTTACTAAAGTTTTTTGAACCCGATCAAATGAGATAACCATGGATGCCTATGATATGAGTTGGTTGGCCGGAAGGACCCTTTCGGGTGCGGAACTTCTTGGACATGGTTTTTGGCGATTTGACTTTGGGGATGAAATTGTTCTTTCCGTGGAATGCCCTTGGCGATTGATCCATATCAACAAGATCGTACTGAGTAGTCAGGATCATGGGCGGACTTATGGAAAAGGTATGCCTGTCGATTGCGAAACCGAAATCAGGGGATATTTGATTGGATTGCACGTCCGTTGGGCGGAGGTCCGAACCGAAACCCGCGATATTGTTTTGGGTTTTGAAACCGGGGCTCGTTTGGAAATCTTGCCTTTGTCTACGGGTTTTGAGAGTTGGCGAATCGTCAAACCTTGCGGCTACGAGGCGGTTGCCCAAGGGGGCGGGGCTATCCTGGTGTGGGACGGAAGAGGGAACGGGGCAATCTAACCCTTTCAGAATACCGGTAAGGAAATGGAAAAAATCAGATACAATTGCAAAATCCGTGTGTAAATTCGGGAGAAGGTGTGAATCAAACCATGGCGAAAAAATCCGACTCCACCGAAGCAAAGAAATCCAAAACACCCGGTAAAACCACGAAAAGTGTTTCGGCAAAAGGCTCTTCGTATACCCTTTCGGGAATTCTTGCCGAGCTCAAGGGGTTGCGCAATGAAACGATGTATGCGCACAACCTGAAATTTGGGGCGGGGGAAAATCAGTTTGGTGTCAAGCTCGGTGATATCCGGGTCCTGGCCAAGAAAATCAAAACCAATCATGATCTTGCCTTGGAGCTTTGGAATAAAGGCAATGTTGACGCGCAATTTTTGGCGATCCTTTTGATGGATCCCAAAAAACTTTCCGTTTCTGAAATTGAAGCCTTGGTGCAATCGGGAACTTTTGTCCATGTGGCGGATTGGCTACATTCTTATGTGATCAAAGTTCACAATGAAAAAGAGTCGCTGCGTCAAAAATGGATGACAACGGATGAACGGATGGCTGCCCGAGCGGGGTGGAGATTGACGGCAGGTCGGGTTGCCAAAGATCCCGAAGGTCTTGACCTATCCGCACTGCTGGACCGGATCGAAACGGAAATGGGAAGCGCCGTCACGGAAGTCCAGTGGACCATGAACGCCTGTTTGGCGGAAATCGGAATTCACTTTCCCAAACACCGCAAGCGGGCTCTCGCAATTGGGGAAAAATTGGGCGTTTTTCGTGACTACCCCTGTTCCAAAGGTTGCACCTCGCCTTTTGCTCCCATCTGGATCAATGAGATGGTCAGGCGCCAGGGGTGATTGTTAGGCTAGTTTTGGGTTGGGCGAATTTCGGTACGGGTCAATGTTGTTGGCCACGACTTCCCATGCCTTGACAGTTTTGGAGATAAAAAAGCCTTGGAGTCCCTGAAAGGGGCAACCAAGGCTTAAGTAAGACTTGACTAGTTGGTCGCTAGGACCTTGTCGGGTAATTTAGTTTGCCGACGCGACCGGTTCACGAGCCGCAGCGGTGGTGGCGCTATTGGATGCGGGGGGAGGCGAATCCTCATCGACGGAGCTCCCTCGAATCACCAATAGGCCCTTGTCTATGGTGAGGCTTCGCAGGAGGAAGGTGGGGCGGGGCCGATCCGCCTGGAACCTGAGAATCGCAACGGGGGTTCCTTTGTGTCTGTACCAAGCCACATCCATCCCGTTTTGCGTCGCGCTATCGGAGATCCGTTCCAGGATGGATTGGGGGTGGATGGGAATGGCTCCCGCTTTGGCGGAGATGATTCTTATGGCAATGGTGTTTGCTTCGCCTTGGGCCAGCCAAAGCTGTGCTTCCATATGGATGACGGGTTCAAAAGGTCCAATACGGTGGCGGAAGCCTACGGAAAGCTTGTCGCCTACCATCGCCATGCGCATCCCTTTGAGCTTTTCGTTCCAGTCCTGATTGTCCAAACCCAGCTGGGCCAAGCCCTCGGAAAGGTAGGCATTGATCTGGTTTTGGTGAAAGCGGGCAAACCACTCTTTGTCTCCTCCGGTGACGGAATTGATCAGCTCCCCAAACTCGGAAACAAATTCCTGGGCCAACTTATCTTGTTGCTCAGTCTTGGTTTGTGTCAAATCCTTGTAGAAGCCGGGGACATGGTTGAGGGCGATGGTGACGCCCGTGGCGGTCCCCGCCAGGATCAAAACCACCACGGAAATACTCAAAAGCGTCGTCCACTTTGCCATTTTTTGGCCCCCTGACCCCTTGGAAATAGCCGAAACGCGTGGGGAAAATCAATCTAAGAGCGTTGCCGCTATCCTAGGAAGGTGTCAATTTAGGCCAAAGGCGAAGGCTAGGATGCTATTTGTAGTCTGATGGTAACGATTCTTTCAAGAACAATGGTGGTTTGGTCGATCCCAATTTTGTGGGATCTTTGGTTTGCGCGGATTACTGCAAGGAAAGCGGTTCTCCCAGTTGCAAGGAGCATCCCCCAAGCTGGTTTGGACAAGGGGTGAATCATGACCAGGTGGGCCAAGTCATTCGGTGGGTTTGCCATTTGGGCAGGCTGTGTTTTGGGTGCTCAGGCGCAATTCCCCGGTGATGGTGGGGGCGCCATGCCTGAGCCATTGGGTATGCCTTCTTCGGGGGGTGGTCTCGTTCCAGGGCCTATTTCTCCGTTGGCAGCTCCTCCGGGGCCTGACGATCAATTTAGTCTTCCCGCTTCGAGTCCTTCGGCTTTCATGGACGATCCTCGTCCGTTGGAAACCGCGGTATTCCTTCATGTGGGAGCCATTGCTCTGAAGCAGTTCTCTCCGGCAGGTCCGGTTGTGGCAACCAGCCCAACCGCAAGCCTTAGTTACAGCGATGTGGATCCCCAGATGCTTTGGGGCGGCAGGGCAACCCTTGGTATCCTGCATGAAAACCATGCCTGGGAAATCACGGGGTTCTATATTCCCAACCACGGCTCGAGCAATAGCGCGGCGCCGACAAGCGGGACCATGACCATTCCTTTTGGCGCCATTCCTCCGGATATGGCAGCCACTGGTTTGACCAACACCGCAAACGGGGTCATTCAGAACTACTATTCCTCTTTTGGAAATGTGGAACTCAATTACCGGACCACGAACCTTGCCATCTTCAACTTTGAGGCAATTGTTGGTCTTCGGTATACAGACCTTCAGCAATCGGCCAGCACCAATTACATTGGGGCTACCCCGACTGCGAGTAGCGTTTATTCGGCGACCACCTACAACCGGATGGTTCTTCCGCAAATCGGGTTCGAACACAACCTTCAGCCCATCTGCGGTGTGAGCCTTGGTTCACAGTATAAAGTGGCCCTTGGGCCCAACTTTACCCAAAGTCAGCTCAATCTGAACCAGGGAACAGGGCTCAACCTTTTGTCGAACTCGGCCAACAACACAACCTTTGGCCAGATCTATGAAATCAACCTGTTCGGTAACATCAACCTGACGGAAAGATTCCGCTTCAAGGCTGGTGTGGATGTGATCTGGGCGAACGGGATCGCCACCCCGGGGAATGTTCTCAACTACAATATCTCCTCCCCAACCATCAGCAGTCGAAGTGGATCGTCTTTTTACTGGGGTCCGACCTTCGAACTCCAGTTCCTCTTCTAAAAGAGCTTGATGAATATCCAGGAAAACATCAGGCCGGGAAATCCCGGCCTTTTTTTTGGATTGAGCCAAAGGATATGGTTGGTTAACCCGGGCCATAGTACTTAGGCGGGAATTTCGATGGCCCTTCTGATCTCAATCTTTCCGGGGGTTGCGACCGCGAAATCAAAATGGGTATCCGGGCTGGCGGCAGCGCCAATTCGGCCATCAGGGGCCAAAGCAAGGAATGCGGCGCGGGCCGCATGTTTTCCCCGTTTGGTTGCGACAGCATGAAGTCGTTTGACCGCCTCTTCGCAAGCTTGTTGGGGGGATAGGCCGCGGCGCATTGATTCGATGATTCTGAAACTACCGCAGATCCGGATGATTTCCTCACCCACGCCTGTCGCGCCCGCGGCGCCAGCATCGTCATCCACATATAAACCCGATCCGATAATGGGGGAATCACCTACCCGGCCATGGAGTTTGTGGGAAAGTCCGGAGGTGGAGCAACAGCCTCCGAGGTTTCCGCTGGAGTTTAAGGCGAGGACGGTTACGGTGTCGTGGTTGTCGGCACCGCCTGGGATGCCCATGGGTTTTGGTGGTTTTGGGCGGGTATCGGTCCATTCCTTCACGCTTGCTTCCGTGGAAAGATTTTCCGGGCGGAAGCCGTTTTGCAGGGCAAAATCGCGTGCGCCATCGCCGACCAGGATCACATGAGGGGTTTTGCGGGCGACGGTTAGGGCGAGGCGGGCGGGGTGCCTGATGTCTTCCAGTCCGGCAACGGAACCGCAATCGAGGGTTTTGCCATCCATGACACAAGCGTCCAGGGTGACAATTCCCAAGGCATCGGCGATACCGGAAAACCCGACCGAATGGACGGTGGGATCATCCTCAACCGCCTGTGCGCCATCGACGGCGGCGTCGAGTGGGGATTTCCCTGCGAGGAGTGCCTTAAGTGCTGACTGGGCCGCAGTTTTGCCAAAAGGCCAAGTGGCGATGACGGTCGGCTGTTTTGATTGCAAGGTGGATCTCCAAAGTGGTTTAAATCAGTATGTATACCAGCTGGTATTCAATTCCCACAAGTAAACCTGTGATTTTTCCGGGTTTTTTGGGAAGGGAGAGTCCCCATACTCGGTAAAATAAGGGTTTTGGGGGCAACCATCCGCAAAAATCTTCGAAAATCCCGTGAAATTTGCCATTCTTCTCGTTGACACGGCAACGGGCAATATCTAGGGTTTTAGCATGCAGGGGTTTGGATTCCCCCTCAATTCCTACGGGCAAGATGCCTTGTTAATGGCCTTTGCCTTCAAATCCCAAGAGGTTTTTTTTCATGTCCAAAGCGTTGACCAAGTCTGGCGTTGTGAAGAGCATTGCGGATTCCACCGGCAAGAGCAGCAAGGAAGTTGTCGCATTCCTCGACGCGCTCAACGGCCTCATCAAGGAACAACTCGGCAAGAAGGGCCCCGGCGTTTTCCAGGTTCCTGGTCTCCTTAAGCTGACCCTTGTCAAGAAGCCCGCCACCAAGGCGCGCAAGGGTATCAATCCTTTCACCAAGGAAGAAGTTACCTTCAAAGCGAAGCCCGCCTCCAATGTGATCAAGGCCAAAGCGCTCAAGGCTTTCAAGGAAAGCATCAAGGCCTAGTTTCCGACCCCTTCCAAATGGGTTGAACAGGAATTGGATTGCAGCCCGTCCCGGTCTGGTTCGGTTGCAAATTGCTTGTTTGCCAACTGGAATTTTCCAGTAGGGGTTCTTTCGGGCAAGGATTTTCATCATAATTAAAGGGCTTGCCACACGGGTTGTGGTATGCCCTTTTTTCATGGAACCTACTGTGAACACCTCCGCGCCCGATGATGGAAGCCTGCGCTCCCTTTCCGTTGAGGATCGGATTGATCGTTTGGAATCCCAGGTTTGGGAGTTAAGGTTACATTTAAGGGCCTCCGAGGTCGGGACAAATGGACAAAAATCCTCCCAGGCAACAAAAGATCAACTGGCAAAAGCATCTCCCGATTCAAAAAAATCCCCGCCTATTGCCTTGGACAGTTTTCTCTCACCGATTAACAGTGTTTTCCGAAACTGGGTTTTGATTCCCTTGGGAATCATTCAATCCATTTCCTGGCTGAGGCGAATGTTGATCTTGGTGCTGGGTGCCGCCATTCTCCTTTCCAATTGGTGGTTACCCCTTACCAGCTTTTGGATATTGGGCGGAATCTTCGAACGATTGGTGATCCTCGTTTTGGCAGGCATTTGGTGGTACCTTATCGTTGGGGGTTGGTCACCATTTTTTCGGGACAAAAAGCGAAACCTGGGAAAAGTGGGATCAAAAGGGTGGTTTGGTTCGAGGGCTTCGTGATTTGTATCGGGGCCGGTTTGGAAGGAGTTTGGAATGATCCGTTTGGGTGTAAATATCGACCATGTTGCAACCCTCCGCCAAGCGCGACTCGGTCGTGAGCCCGATCCTGTCGCCGCGGCTTTTGAAGCCGTTTTAGGTGGCGCGGACGGTATTACTGTTCACATGCGTGAGGATCGCAGACACATCCAGGAACGCGATGTTCGCATTCTGCGTCAAACGGTGGCGTGTCGTCTGAATTTCGAAATGGCGGTAACCCGGGAGATCACTGCGTTTGCTTGTGAGATTCTTCCGGATGAGGCGACATTGGTTCCAGAAAAGCGCGAAGAGCTTACGACGGAAGGTGGGCTGGATGTTTTGGCCCATTTGGCCGCGGTGGAAACCTGCATAGGGCAACTTAAAGAGCGCGGAATCGCTGTTTCGCTATTTATTGATCCCGACCCCCGGCAGATCGAAGCGGCGCATAGACTTGGTAGTCACGCGGTGGAATTCCAGACAGCATCCTATTCCGAAGCAAATTCTCCCGCCGAAAGGACCGAGTGTCTTGAGCGGTTGATTGATGCCTCGCGGATGGCCGCCAGCCATGGGATCCATGTCCACATGGGGCATGGACTCAACTATCAAAATGTTTTCCCTGTCGCGGCCATTCCCCAAGTGGAAGAACTCAACATCGGCCACAGTATTGTTAGCCGGGCGGTGCTTGTCGGGATGAGGCAAGCTGTGCGTGACATGAAAGAGGCCATTGCGCTTGGAAGGGCCAATATCCGTTCGGCGCAACACTAAGACTGGAAAGAGAGGGAATTCCCGATTAGGAAAATCTTTTTAGTCTTTCATTAGCCCATCGGGATGGCAAATTAGAGTCCCTTTGGGATCAGTGCCAAATATTCAACCAGTTAAGGTTCTCTCAGACTCTGAAAAAGAGTTTGAGAGATTCAAAAACGGAAATTCTCAGGCCACGACAGAGTCGGCTGTCTGCGGAACATTTATTGGCGAATCTGTTTTCGATTCCACCGCAGGATCAGGGAGCAGCAGGGATTGGACCAGAAGCATTCCAGCACCAGTAACCAGCCACACATCGGCCAGATTGAAAACAGGCCAGTCATAAAGATAGTTCCAGTGAAGGAAATCGCGAACGCCGCCAAACACAATTCGGTCGTGCAAATTGCCAAGGGTACCACCCAGAATCAATCCCAAAGCCGAGGTCAACCAGGCTTGGCGGATACCTTTTCCAAAAAAGCTCCATGCCATGACGGCAAATGCCGCACTAAGGCTAACCAACGCGAAGATTCCATTGGCAAGGTTTTTGTGACTCCCGCCCATTCCAAAGAGCGCGCCATGGTTTACCCGGGGAACGAGTTTGTCATCAATAAACTCGAATTGTGCCACCAATTGAAAGCCAGTTTCGGGTGAGGCCTCCCAGATGCGGTAGTGACCAAGGGTTTCCGGATCACCCAGCCATGCAAAAACCTGGTGCTTGGACCAAAGGTCACCAAGCAACCCGGCCAATGCAAGGGTCCAAAACAGGGCACGGTAATTCCGGGTTCCCATGTTCGACATTATTTGCCTCCGGTCCCAACCTCGAAACGCCGCACCATGGGTTAAACCCACGGTTTGAGAATAGCCCAATAGAACCCATTGGGCAAAGGGAAATTTTCAAAAGAGCCGGAACCTTTTGTTTAACCCCGATAAAGTGCCTCAATTACCTGCCCTTGCATCAGGTTGAGGTTGCGGCCCAAGGGATCAAGAATGCTTGAATCTGTTGGAATTCCAAGGGAGTGATAGATGGTTGTTCCCAAATCCATGGGAGAATAGGACTGGCTGGCCGGGTAGGCTCCCCTTGAATCGGATTTGCCGATCACCTGGCCGGTTTTGATCCCCGCACCCGCCAAAAGTCCGGAATAACAGGAGGCCCAGTGATCCCTTCCGGCAATGGTTTGGCCGGGAAGGGTGGAAATCTTTGGCGTTCGGCCAAACTCTCCCATCACCACGACGAGGGTGGAATCCAGAAGACCAGAGAAGGCGAGATCCTCTTCCAAAGCGGTCAGGCCCTGTTCCGTCCAGGGGAGGAGACGATTCTTCAGCGAGCCCCAGTTGTCGGTGTGGGTGTCCCAGGATTGTACTATACCCATGTTCGCCTGGATCACCGGGACTCCCGCCTGGGCCAGTCTGCGGGCCAAAAGCATTGATTGCCCGAACATATTGCGGCCGTACCGTTCCCTATTGCGGTCGGGCTCCATTTCGAGGCGGAAGGCCTGGGTAACTTTTCCGGAAAGTAGCATGTCAAAGGCAACACCCTGGTGCGCTTTCAGGTCAGGGTTTTTGTCCATTTGGTCGAGTAGGGTCCTTCGGGTTTCCATCCTGGAAACATCAAAGCCCGGCCCCATCGAAAGGCTTTCCATCTGGAAGGTGGAGCTGTTGGGATCCTGGCTTACCAAAAGGGGATCGTAGTGTGGTCCGAGAAGCCCGGCATGTTGGCCAGGCCAGGTAAGGGGGCCCTCGATCAGGGCATGGGGCAGGGTAACGCCCCCGGGAATTCCATCCTTGCGGGGACGAATTTGCGAAACCGCCGCGCCATAACTGGGCCAGTCGCGCCTTGATAGGACATTATCCAGGTCGGTTTGTCTCTGGTTGGGCATGGGAACACCGGTTAAAAGCCGGTGGGTTCCGGGTAGGTGGCCATTTTCGCCATGGGAGAAGCTGCGCACGAGTGCCCAGCGGTTAAGAGAAGCTGCCAGCTTTGGCAAATGTTCGCAAATTGCCACGCCGGGATGTTTTGTCGAAATGGTTTTGAACTCGCCTCGGATTTCCTCGGGAGCGGAAGGCTTGGGGTCAAGACTGTCGATGTGGCTCAGGCCGCCTGTTAGATTAATAAGGATGACCGATTTGGCTCGGCCAAACCCTGTGCCAAGCGCATTAGGGGCGGCTTTAAGGAGGGATCCCATTCCCAAACCCAGAAGTGTCGATCCCCCCGCCTGAACAAAGCTCCGCCGACTCCAGTGACCGCCGGGGAGTCCGTTTTTTGACCCGCTTTGGAGATTGGATTGCGAATTCAGGCGTGGAAGGTTCATGAAAGCCATAACACGACTCCGGGATCGGAGTAAGGTGGGAGTACGACACGCCTTTATTCTAACCCCGGAAACCGATTGGCGCCAGTTCAATGGGTCTTTGTGTATACATGCGTACATATTATGGTTGGGACTTTGCTGAGGTGTGGTTCGGGTCTTGGGCAGATAACCCCCTGATTTCTTGGGAAGTTTTCAGAGGGAAGCCTGACCAATTTAAAGGAAAAAGTTTAAAACGATTAAATAGGATTAAAAAGAGCCCGGACTGGGAAGCGGTAAAATCCATAATCGTTTGTAGTTTTTTGCCCTGTGTAATAGTAAGATTGCACCCAAGCTACATTTTCTTTCCCTGCTTGCCCTGCCTTTCCCTGGTGGGGGGGGGGTTATTATGTCTTTTGTCGACCTTTTGATTTGGATGGTTGTTCCGACTTTGGCCTCGGTTTTTATCCGCTATTACTGGATTGGCCCCAAGAAGCGAATGGCTGGGAATGTCGTTCTTTTGCTTTGGCCGATACTTGGCTTCGGCCTTTGGTGGTTTTCCAAGGAAATCAAACCCGCCAATAATCCCGGAAGCATAATCGCCGCAGGCTCCGCAGTTTCCGGGAAGGAGCCAAAATTTGAAAGATCAGGATCCTGCGCCGAGTGTCACAAGGAGCAGTATGATTCCTGGTTCAAAACCTATCACCGGACAATGACAAGAGAAGCAACCCCGGAATATGTTAAGGGTGATTTCAACAACGCAACGCTGGTTTACCAAGGGGTCGTTTCAAGGATGACCCGTGAAGGCGATTCGTTTTTTATGGAAACAGGAGATCCGCAAATAGCATGGCGTTTGGCGCAAATTCCCGCAGGGTTATCTGATCCCACCAAGCTACCTATGGTGAAACTAAAGGTGGACAGGGTGGTTGGGTCCCATTTCCTTCAGGAATGCTTGCATCAAAAACCGAACGGGGAATATGAACGCCTTCCTATTATGTACAATCTGGGTGAAAAAAAGTGGGTTCACAGTAATGGATCGTTTTTGGCACCCGATTCGGAAGATTTCTGGTCCCAGAGCCGTGGGGCTGTCTGGAATGAAACTTGCCTTTTTTGTCATAACACAGGTACGCAAAAGAACCCTGTCAAAGGACCCAAGGGGAATGTGGTTGGGTACAAAACCACGGTTCATGAATTGGGTATTTCCTGCGAAGCCTGCCATGGGCCAGGCGGGGAGCATGTGGAAAAGGAGAGGGGGGTAATAGGCACAGGCAATGGCGTAGCGAATGATGTTATAAATCCCCTCAAACTTTCGGTGGCCCGTCGCGATGACATTTGCGCGAGATGCCATGGCGCGATCATTCCCAACCCCCAAGCATGGGATTTCAAAACCCACCGCGATCCGTTTGTGCCCGGCCTCGACCTGAGCAAATTCAACCATTTCTTCTGGTCGGAAAAGGAACAACTACAAATCGCCTCGGGGAAAAAAGCGGTTCCCCATTCCCGTCCCGAGGCAAATGATGGGAGATTTTGGGGCGATGGGACACCGCTTACCACTTCACTGGAATTCAACGGGATGGCGCTTTCGGGTTGTTATCAGAATGGGAAAGGGGCCATGAGTTGCCTCACTTGCCACACCATGCACGGAAAAGATCCTAATTTTCTCATTAAGCCAGAAATGGGTTCAAACGAAGCCTGTTACCAGTGTCACCAGGACTATCGGGGTAAGCTTGCCCAGCACACCCGCCATGGGGCCGATTCCGCGGGGAGTCAATGCGCAAGTTGTCACATGCCGCACCAGGTCTATTCGCTGATGGGTACCCATATTTCGCACAGGATTCAAATTCCTGATTTGAAAGGTAGTCTTGGAACAGGAAAACCTCACGCCTGTAACCTTTGTCACCTCGATAAGTCTCTCGGGTGGACAAAGGAGGAGTTGGCCAAGTGGCCCAATGGAAAGAAACATTCGAGTGGTCAGCTTTCCACGGACGAAAAAACAATCGCCTCCTCGGTTTTGGTATTGGCCCAGGGGGATGCTCGTAGCCGTGCGATATTTGCCGCCGCATTTTCCAGCCCCGCCGCCCGCAAGGCATCCGGAGAGGAATGGTATGGGTTGTATTTGGTTCGGCTAATGCAAACAGAGCGTTATCCTGCGGTCCGGTATCTCGCTCACAAAGCTCTAAAATCGATTGAGGGCGGGGCACAGGTTTCCTGGGATACACTTGCCCGACCGGAACAGCGTGCCCTTCAACTTCAGATGCTATCCAGACGCTATGATGCAAGGCCTATAATTGGCAACTATCCCAATCTGCCTTTAACACCTAATGGTTTACCTGATGATGTTGTTTTAAAGAGGTTATTGCTTTCCAGAGTTGACCCTGATTTAACGGTTAATGAATAGTGTTATGTGATCTCCATGCTTGGGAGATGCTATTATCGCAAAAGAAATGGGAATGGCTTCCAAAGCAAATTGGGGCCCTCTTGAGAAAGTGGGTTCACAATAGCGCAGGTGGGGACCGGAGCGATTGGGGATCTATCGTCGAAAAAGCATAGAACAATGGGTATAAATCGTGATTGGGGAGCGGTATATGGGCGAGATGGCAGAAAATATTTCTCAAAACACCCTGGTTTACCCGAAAGACCGGCGTATCTGGGTCTATGTCAATTTGAAGCTTGTTGCCGTGGCAATGTTCCTTGGGATTTTACCGGTAATAGGCGCCTGGTTATGGTGGTGGTTTTTGGGGCTACCCGAATTAAACCCAATATCGCAAATTCCAGACACATCTGAGGATAATCCAATTGGGTTTCCTGCCTGGTTGCGGGTGGCCCATTTCGTGAATCTTTTTTTGATGATAATGCTGATACGCAGTGGCCTTTCGATTTTGATGGATCATCCAAGGCTTTATTGGAATGATCATTGCACTCCGGGATCGGAGTGGATCCGTTTTACACCCCATATCGTGCCAAAAGACAGGGTTTGGACAGCCAAGGATGATAGCCGCTACATTTCCCCATGGATTGCTTTGCCTGGTTTTCGTCACACGATCGGAATAGCCAGGCACTGGCACTTTTTGAGCGCGTTTTTTTGGTTCATGAATGGCCTTATATTTGTTGGGTTACTGTTTGCCACCAATCAATGGAAGCGACTGGTCCCACAGGATACCGAAATATTTATGGAAGCGTGGAAGGTTTTTGTTCATTACAGTACCTTTCATATGCCAATTGAACCGGATGGTTTCTACAAATACAATCCTCTTCAACAGCTATCCTATTTTGGTGTGGTATTCGTTGTCGCGCCCCTGTCCTTCCTTACAGGATTGGCCATGTCTCCGGCCATAGACAATTGGGCCGGTTGGTATCCCAGGTTGTTTGGGGGACGGCAATCGGCCCGATCGATTCATTTTTTAGCCATGTGTTCCTACCTCGCTTTTCTGGTGCCCCATGTGGGAATGGTGGTTTTGACCGGATTATGTCAAAACATGAACCATATTGTTTTTGGAACCGACGACCGAGAGGCGGATGGACTGGTCCTCTTTCTTGGGGGCGTCGCTGGAATTGTGGGATTCTGTTATCTGGCGCATTGGATATCCTGGCAAAAGCCAAGGTGGGTCCAATTGGGCTTTAGGTACCTACTTGGTCCCATTCAGTTCCAGTTCCTGAATCGGTTGTCTAGCCGAAACCAATATTCCAGGCGTGATATTTCCCCATATTTTTGGCCCAATGGCAAGCTTCCCCATTGTTGGGAATGGGAAATGCTAGGGGAACTTAGGCGTCAGGGATTTGCACTGAGGGTGCATGGTCTGGTGGAGAAACCAATGGATCTCTCCATGGAAGATCTCGAAAATTTGGGAAAACGGGAACAAATCACCCTTCATCATTGCATTCAGGGGTGGTCGGGTGTTGCCCAGTGGGGTGGGGTTACGCTTAGCCAATTGATGGATTGTGTAAAGCCACTTCCCACCGCGAAAGTTGTCGTATTTCGCTCGTTTGGGGAAGGGCATTATGGCGGGGAATATTACGACACACTTACCATTGATAACGCACGCCATCCAGAAACCCTGCTTGCATTTGAAATGAATGACAAGCCGCTTTCGGACCTCCATGGAGCCCCATTGCGGTTACGGGCTGAAAACCAATTGGGTTATAAAATGGTAAAGTGGATTAAAAGTGTCGAATTTGTCGCGTCTATAAAGGATGTTGGGAAAGGTTATGGCGGCAAAAACGAGGACGATGAATATTACCCCGTTGTTGCAAATATCTGAAATGAAAACTGGTCCACTTCGTGTTTATTATTTTTCTCGCGCGGGCCAATTTTGGACAGGGAGAGCCGATTTTGGTCATCCTAAGTCACCTTGGAAAAGCGGTTTTGCTCCAAGATAACGAGTAAAAATCAAAATCATTCATTGTTCCTTTATACCCGTTTGAGTTTGCTTACCCTGCCGGTTGCAACCCATTCCGCGACAAAAATACTTCCGTCCGAAGCAAAGCAGGCGTCATGAGGATGGACGAATTTGCCGTTTTGCCAACGATTGGAGTCACCGCGGATACCGCCGCCGTCCTTCGCGGTGACACGAGCCACATCATCTCCCAGCCGGGCCACAACTTTGTCATCCTTGCCAAGAATGGTAACCCTTGCATGCAATTCCGGAATTACCATTAGATCTTTCCAGGTTTCGGCATTTGCCGGTAGGCCAAAACCTTTGATGGTTTTCAGGTATTTTCCATCCATGGAAAAAAACTGGAGAGTGTGGTTGGCCCTATCGCAAACGACAATTCGGCTATCCTGGACCGAACGGTTGTCGACCCAAATGCCATGGGGTGTGTTGAATTTTCCTTCCCCACCACCGGGGCCGCCAAAGGAAGATTTCCAATCACCGTTTTTGTCATATCGGTGAACGACAAATGCACCGTAACCATCAACCAATAAAAAGCCACCATCATGAGTCCAGGCAAAATTTGTGGGCATAAAGCGGTTTTGTCCCCATGCGCCGGTGGGTTTGGTGTCCTCGTCCTTGGCATACACCCCGGAATCCATAGGAGCATATTTCTGCCATACGGTT
>CAMBMH010000041.1 GCA_945868575.1 Singulisphaera sp. GP187
CCTCTTCGGGCAAAGGCTGACTTGAGGAAAGAACCACCCCCGGCACTGCGGCGTTTTCCCAAAGACCCCTGCGAAAAGCGTGAAACCTGCTGGCGAGCGTGGCGGGCTCATACGCCGCGCGCATGGGCCCCGAGCCCAGACCATAAATATCCTCAAGCGAAGGCACCCGGAAATGAATCACCCGGTCCCCTTCAAGAAGGACAGGTCCAGAAGCGGAATCGAAAATCCACGATCCCGCATCGGCGCCACCCGCGTGGCGCATTCGCTGCGCGGGCAGAGGCCAGATCGATTCGGGAATTTTCGCTTTCCCCTCGCCTTCCAGCCACCAGAACGCATTGCCCAGCACTTCCGTCGAAAGCGCGGTCAGCTCCAAGAGATCCGTTCCGTTCATATGATCATTTACCGAGCGCAAAAGATTGAGAATGGGATGGTCGGTGATTTCATGGATGACCGAACCGGGCTGACTAGGCACACAGAGGTTTTTGGGATCGATCCGTTTGCCCAGCGGGTGTGTAAAGCCTTTGGGAGCTTTGGGATTGGACTGGTCGAGGCGGACATAGAGTCTGGGCACAAAGGTGGCGCAAGCGCCTGCGTTGATCGATGCGCAAGCATAAGCCGTCGTGCGCAGTTCGTTTAACAGTTCACGCGGGGTCGGCCCGCGTCCCGAAGTTCCAGGAAGAATCTGGCGCAAAGGTCCGGCGGTCCAGGGACGCGAGAGTTTGCCACTTCGGGTGGTGATGGGGAATAATCGTTTGATCCAGTCAAGCATGAAAAATTACTCCAAAATGGTCCAATGGTCAGGAGAAGTCCAAAGATCCGAAGGCCCGCTTTTGGGCGATGTCCGGTTTGGTCCGGAAGGACCATGGGGATCAGTGACTTTTTGAGTATTTTCCGAATCGGTAAATCCGGAAAAAGTAGGCGAGGAAGAGTGGTGCGCCCGGCGATCGATTCCCATGATCAGATAGCGAAGTGCCGCCAGGGCGTGGTTGTCGGCATCGATGGGGGCGACTGCGATGCGGCGGCTCGATTGGCCGGGGGCAAACTCGTCGGGCCAGCGATATAGCGAAAACTCGCGCACCAGCTCCGGACAAGTGGACGCCACAACGGAGAGCCTTCCCGTGCGGATTCGGGATGTGACCAGCGCGATCCCCGCATCGAGAGCGTTGATTCCCGGACGGACGGCGTGCCCGGCCCGGCGAAGCTCTTCGATTTCGGTGCGACCCGCGGGATCTGCCCACCAGGCGGCGTTTCGCGGAAGGGCTTTGGAATGGTCGCAAAGCGGCGTCTGTGCCTGCACCCGTTCGCCAAATATTTGGAGATGTCCATCGGTGGACAAATGGCCCCAGATCGCGGCGAATGGATTGCGCCAGCCGAAGTCGATTCCGCCGACGAGTTTACCTGCGTGTAGGCTTTTTGTTTTGTCTATTGGTTCAGAGAACAGGGCTTTTTCATAGTCGGGATAGACAAGACCCGAGCCAGAGAGGAATTCGCAACCATATTCCTGGCGGACCCAGCGCTCGCCCAGCGATTGGGTTTCCTCGGCGATGAACTCCGGACGGATCCGCGGGCACTGGGTCCAGGGGACGGAGATCCTGGTCCAGGGGTGAGGCCCCGTCCATTCGGCGTGGAACCAGCCTCGGCGTCCATAGGGTGTGGAAAGGGAAATGATTTTACCATTACTGGCAGCGATCATTGGGCGGACCGATTTGTAGAGGGCGTCCTCGACCCGAGCCGCCTCGTCAATCACCAGAAGGCTTACGCCGCCTATGCCGCGAATGGTTGCTTCGCGTCCGGGCAGGGCCAGCACGCGGGAACCGTTTCCGAAGTCGATCCGGTCTTTTGTGCAACTTTTAATGTCTATTGGGTTGTCGATTGCTTCGTGTCCGGCGAGGACCTGCTGGAACAGTTCTCTCGATTGGCGCAGGCAGGGCGCGAGAAGCACGACGGGCCGATTGGGCACAATCAGCGCCTGATGCAGGGCGAGGGTGCCGATGGTGGTGGTTTTGCCCACTTGTCTGGAACAGTTAAGCAATAGCCGATCGGTCGTCGAACGAAGCAGATTCACTTGCCACGGATCAGGTTCGATCCCCCTGGCCCGGAGGATGAGGCATGGATCGCTAAACCACGGCTCCCCGACACCCAAACTGTATTGGCCCAACGGGTTTTCCCGGGAGGGATTGTTAGGAAGAGCAGGCATCCATGGATGGTCTTGAAACCGGGCCCGGAATTTGAGGGATTTTCGGCGCATGAACCGATGGTAAAACGCCCCAACACACAGGTGCAGAGGGAATCTGGAAGAGTTTTGGTCCGGTTTGCATGATTTGGTTAAAATGGCCATATGCATCAGGATCATTTGATTTTCACCCTGACAGGTGGGTTGGCTGCAGCATTGGTATTGGGTTATTTGGCCCACCTTTTGCGGCTTTCGCCGATTTTGGGGTATCTTGCGGCGGGAATTGTCGTTGGCCCACATACTCCCGGGTTCAATGCCGATCCGGAAACGGCCGACCAATTCGCCGAAGTGGGTGTGATCCTGCTTATGTTTGGAGTGGGGCTCCAGTTTCATATCGAGGAACTGCTTGCCGTAAGAAAAACCGCCATTCCGGGAGCGATGCTTCAGTGTTTGCTTTCGACGCTGATGGGGACAGTCGTCGGGCGGGCGTTTGGCTGGGGATTTGAGGCGGCGATTGTGTTTGGTGTTTCGCTGTCGATGGCCAGCACGGTTGTAATGATTCGTTCCCTAACCGATTCGCATGAGATGCACACGCGGCTCGGGAGGCTGGCCATGGGTTGGCTGGTGATTCAGGACATCATTGCCGTGCTGGTGCTGGTCCTTTTGCCCCAGATACTTGGGCAAAAGGAATTTGATCCCGCCAACTTTGCTTTGCTTTTCCTGATGACTCTGGTCAAGGTCGCAATTTTGGTTGCGGGGGTGTTCCTTTTGGGAAGCTGGTTCATCCCCACGGTTTTGTTCAACATCGCAAAAACACGATCACGGGAGTTGTTCACCCTTACGGTATTGGTCCTGGCATTGGGAATCGCTGTAGTTTCTGCGCAGGTATTTGGTGTCTCGATGGCGCTTGGGGCCTTTTTGGCCGGTATGGTCGTGGGGCGTTCCGATTTTAGTATCCGGGCGGCGAACGAGGCTCTGCCTATGCGTGACGCGTTCGCAGTTCTCTTTTTTGTTTCCATCGGCATGATGCTGGATCCGGTTGCGATGTGGTTCAAGCCGTTTTTGCCCTTGTGCGCCCTTGGCGTGGTGATGATCGGAACCCCCCTGGTATCGATGGTTTTGCTTTTGCTGTTGGGGCGAAGGCCACGATCTGCGGCAATCCTTGCCCTATCACTTGGACAAATTGGCGAATTTTCCTTCATCATCGTCCTCATGGGGCGGGAGATGGAGGTCCTCTCGCAGGATGCGGTACAGGCGGTGGTGGCCGCATCCCTCTTTTCGATCTCACTCAATCCGTTGATCAAACGGTTTGCCAAG
Organism: Singulisphaera sp. GP187; assembly: GCA_945868575.1. Taxonomy (GTDB): domain Bacteria; phylum Planctomycetota; class Planctomycetia; order Gemmatales; family Gemmataceae; genus SYLG01. The sequence goes on from CAMBMH010000041.1 coordinate 3,491, forward strand.
CCCCTGGAGAAGCTGCTTGTCAGATTGGGGTGGGAACGAAAGACTGCCCTATCGATCGATGGGACGGCGGCCGAAATATCCGACCAGTTGCCACGGGCAATCATCATCGGGTTTGGACCTGTGGGCAGGATCCTGTGTAGGCTTTTGGAAGAGAACAAGATTGTTCCAACCATCATCGAACTGAACATGGAAACGGTGATGCGCCTGAAGGCTCAGGGAATTTTTGCGATCTATGGCGATGCCTCTCATCCCGACACGCTCAAATCGGCAGGAGTGGCCGATGCAGACGCGCTGATTCTTTCCACATCGAGTCTTCCAGGGGCGAAAGAAGTCATACGGATCGCACGCGAGAGGAATCCGAAGATTGGCGTCCTGGCGCGGGCATCCTACCTGCGCGAGCAGAAGGACCTCCTTGATTGTGGCGCGGACCAGGCTTTTAGCGGCGAGGGGGAGGTCGCTTTGGCCATGACGGAAGCGGTGTTGGTGCGTCTGGGTGCGACACCCGAACAGATTGACCGGGAGAGGGAGCGCGTTCGGGAGGAGCTATTTGGCACACCCAAAACGGAGATGAGCGTCGACGTGCAAGTGTAGGTGGTCGAGAGTCCACAGGAGTGTGTTGTCAGGAGCTTCCCAGGAACAGTTCCGGAGGCTGGGTCAGGAAGTCGTCGAGCGCAATACCATCGCCTCCCACCAACAGGCATTTGGCTTTGGGATAGAGTTTGGAGAATCTGGCCATTCCGGACAAAGTGTCGCGGAATGATTTTTCGGGCCCGGGAGATTTGACCTCAATGGCGGTGATTTTCTTTCCCCGTTGCACAACAAAATCGACTTCGAAGTTTTCCTGTCGCCAGTAGAGGAGCTTGCAGAAATCCGACGCGGCCAGATTGGCCAGGTGGGCACCGACAACCGACTCGACAAGCCTGCCCCAGAGAACAACATCCTTTTTTGCCTCGGCAAAAGTTTTTTCACCGAGGGCTCCGGTTAGGGCCGTATTGAACACCTGCAGCTTGGGACTGGAGGCGCGAACCCGGACGGTTTCGGCGCTGTATTTTTGCAAGCCGGTCATCATGCCCGCCCCGGCCAGCAAGTCGAGATAGTGGGCAAGGGTCGTGGTGTTTCCGGCATCGGCCAATTGGCCAAGCATTTTGGTGTAGGGGAGGATTTGCCCCGAGTAGTGGCAACCCAATTCAAACAGCCGACTTAGGAGGGCGGGCTTGTCAATCCGGGAAAGCAGAAGTAGATCGCGGGTTTCAATCAGGGAATCGCGGATGTACCGGGTCCAGCGCGTTTCATCGGCGGCAAGGGGTGCCGCGCCGGGATAGCCTCCGAAAAAAATCGACTTGTCAACCGGCCAGCCAAAAGCCTTTCGCATCTCCCCCGGGCTCCAGTGGGGAAGGTGGAGGATTTCAAAGCGTCCGGCAAGGATTTCGGTAAGGCCACGCGCCACAAGAAGGGGAGCCGAACCGAGGATAACGACCCGGAGGGGAACCCGGCGCCTGGTGTCCTCATCCCAAAGTTGCTTGACCGTCCCGGCCCAATCGGGAATCTTCTGAATCTCATCGAGGACAAGAATGGCGGCAGAGCCCTGGACTTTGGTTTGGACGCGGGCGGTTTCCCAATGGGTGCGGATCCAGGAGGCGTCCTGGAGTGTGGGCTCATCGGCGCTGTGGAAAAAGGTTGGCTCTTTGCGTGATTCGATGACCTGTTGGACCAGGGTGGTTTTGCCCACCTGCCTTGGTCCGGCGACGACTTGAAGGAATCGCCTGGGTTCGGAGAGCCTTTGGTCGAGGATTGCTGCCCGGGGTCGTTGGTAGGTGTCCATGGGAGTTACTCAAAGCACTGAGTAAAGTCCAGAGTGCCCCTCAAACGCAAAACGCCCCCAGAGAACCCATGGGGTCAGCCGGAGGCGTCTGATTTCAGCCGAAACGGGCAGATTACTTTTTCTTTTTGGCCTTTGCGGCGGGCTTCTTTGCTTCCTTTACGGTTGCCTTTGCGGCGGCTTTGGGGGCGGCCTTTGCGGGCACTTTCTTGGCCGGAGCGGCCTTTGCGGCGGGCTTCTTTGCTTCCTTTACGGTTGCCTTTGGAGCGGTTTTGGTGGAACCACCTCCGAAGATCGCCTCATAACCCGCGGCGAACGACCTTTCCTCACCCAATCCAACCCGCACAATGCTCACGATGACTCTCCGATGTTTCCTGGAAAAGTTTCCGGACACTTTTCCCCTGTTATGTCGCTTCGCTTCCGGAGGATGCCCGGCCTTCCCCAAAAGGAAACCGCTCACATCCAGCAACAACTCTTTTGTTAACCTACAGCTTACGCTGTGGCAAGCCCGGATGGATCAAAAGAGATCTGGGGATTTCCTGTTTTCATTGGGGAGTTATTGCGTCAGGGAATTTGGTGGCGATGGAAAGGATGCTTGACGAAGGGGTTTGCTTGCGGGTATTTCTCGAAAATGGTGCAACACTCGGCTCCGGGGAAATCGAAGATGTCAGGAAAAGGACGAAGTCTGCTATTGGCTCCGTGTCTTCTTTACACATGCATCATTTCCAAGCCTGGTTCCAATCACTAAGAAACGGGATTTTCGGGCGAATACTTTGCCTGGGTGCGAAGCTGTGCCGCCCGGTGATTCCAACACAGGGCGCTATACAGTTGGAGGGCAGTATTGAGGATCAAGGCGGCGGTACCGGCCAGCATCGACAGGGCAAGGGCCTCCTCGGCCTCGCCGGTGATGACAAAGATCAACCATGTCAGTGGTCCAGCCAGGGCAGCGAACAAGCTGGTCAAACCCGCGATGATAAATGCCGACTGCCTGGAAATGGGTTCATCTTTTCGGGGCCGGAGCCATTGCAATCCGACCCAGGTAAGGTCCATATCCATAATGCGAAGAATGAACGAGGTTATCATTCCAACAAACTCCCACCGCCACGAAAATCGGCAGAACAATAGATCCGTTGAAGCAACGGTGGTCCATATAGGATAGCCCATATTCCTGTCTGGCAATCCGGAATGGATCCAAACAGAAGAAGGAATAGGTTAAATCTTATTCTTTGATTTCTTCTTTCCATGATCCACGGGTTGAAAAAAACATGACCGCGGCGGAAATGGTCGACCAACTGAAGTCCCTTGGTCTGGAAAGCTACAAAAACACCATCAAAAAGCATGGGATTCCTGAGCCTCTCTTTGGGGTTAAAATCGAGGAACTGAAAAAAATCCAGAAGCGGATCAAGAAGGATTATCGCCTGGCTTTGGAACTTTATGACACGGGCATTTACGATGCGATGTACCTCGCGGGGTTGATCGCCGACGACAAAAAAATGACCAAAAAGGATCTGAAGCACTGGGTGGAGCAAGCCACCTGCAAGGCGCTTCTTCAGTATACAATCGCCTGGGTCGCGGCCGGGAGCGACCATGGATATGAACTCGCGCTGGAGTGGATCGACTCCAAAAAGGAGAATTTCGCCCTCGCGGGGTGGAGCATTTTGGGTGGGTTGGTCTCGATCACGCCTGACGAGGAGCTTGATCTGGGTGAGCTGAAAAAACTACTCGACCGGGTGAAGAATACCATCCACAAAGAGCCCGATGCGGTTCGCTATGCCATGAACGGGTTTGTCATCTCGCTGGGTTCCTATGTGAAGGATCTCACCCAGGCGGGGATTCTTGTCGGCAAGGAGATTGGCAAAGTGACCGTGGACATGGGGGATACGGCGTGCAAGGTTCCCTTTTCGCCTGACTATATTCAGAAGGTGGTCACCCGGGGAACGGTGGGCAAAAAGCGCGCGACGGTGAAATGTTGATGTTGGCTTCCGCGGATGAAACGGAACAAAACCCCACCGAACAAAATCCCCAGGAGGGCAGGGTTCAGGAAATGTGCCCTGCCTATTGGTTTTTCGCGGGGTGCTGGTTGTTTGCGATGGTTTGGCTGATCGCCCACCAAAGATTGATCCTGGCGGGTCAGGGTGTGGTGGTAACTTGCGGCGTTTTGCTCTTTTCCTACCTGACACAAATGATCACCTTGGATCCGCCCCAACAAACGGCTATTTCCCGCCGGGAATTCCTGTTTTTTCGAATCGAGACACTTTTTTTGGCAGGCGTTTGTGTCCTGACCGGGTGGATCGGTTTGCGGTTTCATCTCGCGATGGGTAAAGCCTTTTACGATTTCGCCAGTTGGGGATGGAATCCGGAAGAAAGTTTTTTGGATCCCGATTGGGTGGGAAGTCTTGATTTTGCGGTTTTCAATCCGTTGAGCTATTGCGTTATTCCCCTGATATTTATCGTTCCCCTAACGGGGTTTCGCCATTTGGGATTGGGCCGGGGACACCGAGTTCTTCGTGTCACGATTTTGTGGTGCGCGATCCCCCTGATGGCTGTCGGGTTCTTTCTGGTAACCGGGTCATCGAACCTGACATTTTTGGCAAGGACGATCGTTTCCAACACCCTGCAGAATGGCCCTTTTGAGGAGTTTCTTTTTCGGGGGGCGCTGCAAAGCCGTCTGAAAATCGTTTTGGGGGCCCAATGGGGTCTGGTGTTGGCTTCCCTTGTATTTGGCGTGTGGCATTTGGGTGCCGGGTTTGCGGCAACCGGTTGGCAAAGCCTGGGTGATGGCCTGGCTTCAACCGTTGTCATCCAGGCCACCCTGGGACTGGGATTGGGAATCATTTACGATCGAACCCGCAACCTGGTCTCCCCATCGATTTGCCATGTCGTATTCAATTCCGTCTGATTGGATCTTGTAAACCCAAATTGGGAATGGATTCACAATTTATTGCCGGGCCAAAGCGACCAGAACTTCCTCGGCGCGGCCGAGTTCGGCGATGGGGATCGATTCGGCGGCGGTGTGGGCCAACCGAATATCGCCGGGACCAAAGACCACGGAAGGGATCCCCGCTTCGGCGATTGTCGAGGCGTCGGTGCCATAGGGTACGGCTTCGGCAACCGGATCGATTCCCGAGGCGCGAAGGGCATTGGCCAACGCATCCCTGGCGACTTTTTGGCTTGGTCCATCGAGTCCCGGACAGCTCATCCAGGCTTGGGGGAGATCGAGCCATTCGGGCCACCCACCCAAACCAATCTCCGATAAGGTCTTGAGACCAATCTCAAGGGCGCTTCGCAAAAGTTTGTCGGCCGAGGCGGGAGATTCTCCGGGGGCGATACGCCGATCAATCTCGATGGCGCAGCGGTCGGGAACGGTGTTGACGCTGATCCCCCCCTGGATCCGACCAACGGAGAGGGTTCCCGGACCCAAAACCGGATCGCCCGGGCCGGCGGAAAGCTCCGCGGCATGTTTCTCAAGGATGGCGAGGACCTTGGCCATGCGGTAGATGGCGTTTTGCCCCATTTCGGGACGCGAGCTGTGGCAGGGAACCCCTTTGGTGGTCAAAAGCCAACGGGAAACGCCTTTGTGCGCCTCGACAATGCGCAGGTCGGTCGGTTCGGCGATGATCGCTAGGTCCGGTCGGGCGCCACACAGTTTGGCCAGTTCGCCCCCTTTTTGTTCCATCAATTTTTGCACACCCAGGAAGGTGTGCTCTTCATCGACGGTAAGGGCAAGCACGACACGGGCTCCGGGGAGGCGATCTTTTTGCAGGCGCTGAAGCGTCCCCAGCATCACCGCCATGCCCCCTTTAACATCGCAGGCTCCACGGCCGAAAACACGCCCTTCGCGGATTTCGCCTCCGAAGGGGGGGATGCTCATCCCCTCGACGGGGACGGTGTCCTGGTGGACCTCAAAGAGGATGGTTCGAGTAGGGGGCGTGGGAGGTTCGTAGATGGCGATCAGGTTTTCGCGCAGAGGCGCGACCGATTGGCGAACCGGATGGAACCCCTGCTCCCGGAGCCACGACTCCAAAAAATTTGTGAGTCGATGTTCAAAGAAGAGATCCGGAGGTGTTTCCGCCCGGCCCATCGGGTTGATGCTGGGAATCTGAACGAGCTTGGCCAAAAGCGAGGCGAGTTCGTGGGATCGTGGGTTACCGCTCATACGGCGGAGCTCCTTGGAACCGATCAATGGAGGGACCAAAGTATTGTAGGGGATCGGGCCCGCGACCGGGAAAGCTGGGGGAAAAGCAGAAAGATGGATTGGTTTAAGCAGCGAGAAGTGCGGGTTGATGCGGGGGGGACAGGCCAACCTTGCGGAAACCGCGAATTTCGTCCCTTTGGTTGCCCCAGTCCTTGGTTGCCCCCGGGTGCAGGGCTTCATTTCAGGGAAAAGAGCGCTTGCCGTTGAGCATCCAGCCGATGGGGGTGTATCGGACGAAAACCAGGTAAGTTGCCATACAGAACAGAAAGGTCCCCAGATTGACCAGGACCAACTTTGGAACAAGTCCCAGCGGGGTTTCGATCAGGATCGTCTGCAGGAAATAGACCACGGGAAGATGAACCAGATAGATCCAGTACGAGGCGTCCGACATCATGCGCAGAGCGGGGCTTCGGTTCGAAAGGTATTGTTGTCCGATCAGAAGCGAAAGCAGGGTCAATAGCGTCGACAGGTACACCGTCAACACACTCTCGACGATGGTAAGCCCAGGGCTCAGGGTCGGAAGGGCTCCCGTCTCGAAAATCGAGGCATCCACTTTGGGGAGCAACCAGTAGTAAGGGACAAACAGGACAAACGACACCAAAGCGATTCCCCAGGTCCAGGGCCTGAAACCCGCCAGGCAATCCTCCCGGCCAAAATACTGCCACCCGGTCCAGTAGAAAATTCCGTAAAAGAGGAAAGGCCAAAGCTGGGGGAGGAACGATTCGGGTGTGGAAATTCCGATGCCACCCAGCAGGACACCGGGCAAAAGCACCAGGGGGGACAACGCAACAAGCCAGGGCCGACGAAACAACCAGTCCAATCGCGGCAAGCGAAAACGCGAAAGGATCACCGTCAAAACAGCCAGCAGGATCAGGTAGTAAAGAAACCAGAGGTGCATGGTGGACCAGGACTGGGTCTGCCCCGCCTGGGCGTTTTCCTTTGATTGTTTGGCAATGAATCCGATCAATCCCAGGGGGTGGGAGAGGTACGAAACCGCGAACACAATGACAGCAATCAACAGGGCCAACAGGAACGGGTAGAAAACAACAAACGGGAGGACGATCCGAACGACACGGTTCCAGAGGAAACCCTTCACTCCCTTCCTTTGGATCAACAGCCTGGCAAAGTAGCCGGAGATCAAAAAGAACAGCCCCATCCGGAACAGGTGGATAAAACTGAAGGACGCATCCACAAAAACGCTCGATTGCGGATCGGTCGCCAGCCAAACGATCTTTGAGGGTTCGGCATAAGCCAATGCGGCGTGCAGAAACACGCCCAGCAACATCGCCATGGCGCGCATATTGTCTAAATAGTGGATCCTGTTAGACTCATGATGCCTTGGGCCAGGCAAGGAAAGATCGGGGGTAGGTCCAAGAGGAGGGTTCGGCCCGTTCGGAGGCATTTCAACAGTGGACATGGTGCACCCTGCCAATGGGGAGAAATTCCTTCGTGGAAGGCGATCTGCTGGGGAGCGAACTCCCCTGAGGGATTTTTATTTGTGCGAAAAAGCGCACGCCGGAGAACCGGGAAATACGCCATCCATCCGATTGCGCCGCTTACACCAGGTCGCGCTTTCGCAACTGCATGAAGAATGCCGTAGCCAAAGCCACGACGATGATCGCGATCTCAACCCCAATGACATTGAGAAGGAGCGGACTGGGAATGGGCACACTGCTTTTCATCAATTCGCTGACTTCAGGGTTCTGAAACAAGATCATCAGGAACAAGTTGAGAAACACATTGCATGCCACCATGACGCCGATCGTCCAACCGACAGATTCCGAGATCACCGCTGTGACCAGTTGCACGGTGTAGGCCGCAAGCAATTCGAGAAACACGACCACCAGCACAGGCACAGCCCCCGCCTTCCCCCAGGGCAGGACCGAGGTGAGGATGACCGAACAGGCAAACATGGTGAACCAGGGAATCAGAAAGGTTGTCAGCACCACCGTAATTTTGGCGATGGAATAATCCAGCAGACTGACGGGGAGACTGAGGATGAAGGTCCGCGTCTGTTCGCTACCTTCGGAAAGGAGCAACTCCCCAAGCAAGTGCATTCCCGATCCGATCGCCACGGTCAGGATCATGACAAATCCGACAAAGGAGAGCGTTGGATTGGGTATTACATTCATGGCCGAACACAAAAGTGCCGCCGCAAAATACCAAAACAGCGGTCTACGACTCAAGTACAGGTCCTTGAGAAACAGAATTCCGATTGCCTGGGTATTCATATTGAAACCTCCTCGCGTCCGCGCATCACGCAACTGACAAAGATTTCCTCAAGCGTCATCCGTTCAACCCCCTCCAGTGTTGCCCCGGAGGTCTGCAGGGCGTCGAGCACGGTTTGATCGAAATGGTCAAAGGACAGTACCCGTTGGCTGCGGAAATGGGATTCAAGCCGGATTCCCGGCAACACTGGAGGCCGCCAATCGGCGGGGGCCTGAAGGCGAATGCGCCGCCAATCGTCAAGAAATTCGTCTCTTCCGCGTGACGCAATCACATGACCACGGTCGATAAAGGTGATCGAATCGCTCAGTTTTTCGATGTCCTGGGTATTGTGCGAGGAGAAGAGGATCGTGCGTTGGTCATCTTCCACGACACGCATGAGCTCGGTTAACACTTCGTGGCGGGCGACGGGATCCAGGCCGTTGGTCGGTTCGTCCAGAATCAGAAGCTGCGGGCGCCGCGCAAGAATCAGGAGCAAGACGGCTTTGACACGCTGGCCGTGGGACAATCCTTTCACTTGTTGGTCCGGGTTGAGACCGAAACGGCCAAGCAACTGAGTTGCGTATTCATCATCCCATCCCGGAAATATCGACCGCACAAATTGGAGGTGCCAACCGATCGATTCCCGTTTGTAGAGCCTCATGTCTTCCGAGAAATAGCCGATGTCACGCTTGCTCGTCGCATGTTGGGACGAAATCGGCTGGCCGAGGACGCTGACTTCGCCCTTGTCGGGAGTGACAAGTCCCATCATGATGCGCATCGTCGTCGACTTTCCCGCGCCGTTGGGTCCGATCAGGCCAGCAACAGTCCCCCTGGGAAATTCGAGCGAAACATCGTCGAGGGAAAAGTGGGGATACCATTTGAAAACATGCGACAACGAGACTGCGGAAGTAGTGTTTTCCACCTCAATAGTCCCTGTTTGCTGACTCATATATCACCTCGTTGCGCCTGATCAACGGCTTCGGCCATCCGTTTTTGCAATTCGGTCCGGGAAAGACCCAGCAACAGTGCCAGTTCGGCTGCGCGGGCCAAGTAAGTTTTCAGTTCGCTGGCCTGTATGGTCGCCTGGAGGTTGGGGTGGTCGGCCACAACCGAACCCTTTCCCTGCCGGGTCGTAATGACACCGTCACGCTCAAGCTCAAGGTAAGCCCGCTTGATGGTGATTACGCTGACCTGCAATTCGGACGCCAACTGCCGAATCGAAGGCAACTCCATCCCAGGAGGCAAATCTCCCACCGCCACCCGCCGCTCAATCTGCTCGATTATTTGCAGATAAAGAGGTCGCGGATCGGATTGGGAAATCACAATCCAACTATGATTAGGCATATACACAGTATACACAGCGGCACAGTTGGGTCAAGGCAAGGTTTTCGTTTAAAATCACAGGCGACCTTGTCGCAACCAAAGCTGATCCCAAGGGGCATAAGATATTCCCCGCCTTCAAACCGAAACATTTTTGACGACCGATTTCCATGGCAAGGAGAGGCCCATGTCCCAGAACACCAACCCATGCGCCATACTCGGCACCAAGCGGTTGTTGAAAGCTTCACCAAGGGAAGTGTTCGCGGTGTTTCAGAAGCCGGACCTTTTGGCCCGGTGGTGGGGCCCCGCCGGGTTCACGAACACCTTCGAGACCTTCGAATTCCAACCGGGGGGCAAATGGAAATTTGTGATGCACGGCCCCCGCATGGAAAATGGGGAGCCAGGGACAAATTACTCAAACGAGAGCGTTTTTAAAGAAATTGTTCCCGAAACCCGGATCGTCATTGAGCATGTCTGCCAGCCCTGGTTCACGCTCACCATTAGCCTGACTCCCAATGGCGACAGAACCCTGGTGGAGTGGGCCCAGCAGTTTGAAAGTCCCGAAGTCGCCGAATCACTTCGCCACATCATCGACCCATGCAACGAGCAGAATCTTGACCGGATGGAAGGTGTTTTGGCGGGGGAAAGGTGACCCAATCCACTTGCGAAAACCAAACAAACTCAAGCCATTTGCCAATTCATCCAGCGATGGTGGGCGATTTTGCATCCCAAAGCCGCCACCAACAGGGTCGAAACCCAAAAGGTGGGCGGCCAACCAAGAAGCTCTCCAAGAAGCTCCCCAAGGAATAGCTGCCGATCCTGTGCTTCTATCAGGATGGCCAACAGACCCAACCCGACAAGCGTGCTTATCGAAGCCAGAACGAAAAGAATTTTTCCCGTCACTTTCAGGGTGACCAGGATCAGGGTGCCTGCGTAAATCAGGCCGACGAGTCCGAAAATGAGCAGACCCAGGTGCCAGACGGGCCAACCGTTGGCCGGTTGCCAATAGGAATAGCCCAACAAGCCAACGATCAGGACAACCAGGAAAGGGACAAAATCCAACGCGGTTTCCCGAAACACCAATCGTACCCAGTCCCTTCGTGTAACCGACATCAGCAGGTGATTGGCCAAAAATGGGCACCTTTGCGCCAACAGGATCGAAGGAATGAAAAGGAGATAAAACAGCGGCATCATTAGGGCGGGTAATATTGCCGACAACCCTTGCGGATTCCAGCGCATTCCAGCCAGGACAAAAAAGATCAGGGAAAAAAGGAGGATGGCACCCAACATGGAAGCCGTCATAAGAATGCTGAAACCCGTCGAAGTCATAATCTGTGACGCCCGCCATAGCAGTGACTGTCGGGCGGGGGATGGGAAGGGGCAGTCCAGTGCGGCCCGTAGTCGGGTTTGTTGCCCCCGGCCCCAGAGTTTGTCTATCAGCAAGTAGTTTTTTTCGGTTTTTGGGTAATTGGTTTGGAGGTTGAGACCATTGAAAAATCCCAAAACGAGGGGGCCATCATTGTGTTGTGTAATTTTTTTATTTAAGCGATAAAAAAACTGGACAAAACCCGCCGCCGAAAGCGCCTCGGCCAGAAACAAAATCAGGGCGATATCCGTTCGTTTCCCATGAAAGAACCAGTCGGCTTCGGGAGCCCATGTCCAGGTTAGGAACGATAATAAAGGCATCGAAATCATTACGCTATTTAAAAGATACGGAACTGAAACAAATCCGGGGGACATCTGACTTTGGTCAAAGAACCTGGTGATCAGAAAAACCGGGACCAAAACCACGGGCGCAAGCGCGAGAGCGGAAAGCCAATGGCACCCCACGCCGACAAGGGCGGCCGTCTGGATGCCCCAGCCTCCACCAAACAGAAACAGGGCGCACATCCCGTGGTGAAGTTTGAAGCCGGGAACAAGCGAACTGGCCGAAGCGACAAACTGAAGGGAAAGAATGTGCAGGAGAAAGAGGAGCGGGAGTAATCCCAAACCGGTCAAGGCCAGGACACGGCTGACACGGCTCGATTGATAAGAGGAGGGGCGCACCGAGATCCCCGGCAATTGTTCCAGGATTTCTTGTTCCGTCCCTTTTGCCATAAAGTCGAGATAGAGATTTTTGAGGGAACGCATTTGTGACAAAGCTTCCACATCCTGTTCCCTGAGTTTTCCCTCGGCATTGGGCCATAAACCCGCTTTGAGAGTTTCCAGATGGGGCAATTTCACCAGGGGAAGCAAATGGGAGGGGGTCGGATCCTTGAGGACAGGCGCGTTGACCTGGACCAACAGGCGCTTTAGTGTTTGAGGCCACCTGGCCTCATTCCAGGTGGATTGATCCAGCCCGAGAATTCCCAGCGTCTCCAGGGGTTGCCTTTCCAAAGCGGACCAACCCCGATCCGTCAAAGGTCCCAAATGGACGATGTACAGCGATTTTAATTGCTGGAATTCCAGCAAGTTCACAAGCTGATCTTCGTTTACCGATCCCCACAACACCAGGTGTTTCAGGGCAGGAAGTTTCCCGGGAATTCGCAAGGGAGAATCGGGGCGAAACGCGTAATGTTTTTGGGCCTTTTCGGGAATTCCCTTGGGATTGGGGATTTCCAGTTCCTTAAGCGGATCTTCTGAAAGATAAATGGGATTGATCATAATGCTTTCAACTTTTGATAAATCCGCCGGAAGCATTTCCCAATTTGTGCCGGTCCAATCACCCTGCATCGACTGGGAAGTCCTTGTGTGGTTCCATCCAAGACAAACTGTCAAAACGGCCCCGAAAAGATATACAACCGCAACCACCCATGTCAGCCACCAGGAGGTGAATGACTTGAGCACCGCGAGCGTGGGTCGTCGTCTTGTTGGTTTCATGATGGATTCCCTTATGGATTCCGTGGGAGAAGCGTGCCGTTGAATGAAAGACCGTCAAGGTCCTATTCGTGATGAAGTTCCACAAAAATCTCCTCCAGGTTCAGATCCTCGACCATGACTTCCGCGTTGAATTTCGAACGGATTTCATGAAGCAGGTTGTCGTCGAGGTCGGTGACCGCAACCAGCGCCTGGTCCCCTTCGACCTGCATTCGCAATGCTCCGCGGATCTGAAGGTTTTTCGGCAAGGCGCCTGTTGATTTCAATCGCAGCCGTTTGACCCGATCCTTGACCGAATCAAGCTCATCAAAGAGCGCGATTTTTCCTTTTTGCAGGATCGCGATATGGGTGGCGACCCGTTCGAGATCGGAGGTGATATGGGTCGAGAAAAGCACCGTGTGCTGATTGTCGAGTGTCAGTTCCATCAGCGAGCCCAGTAATTCCCGACGGGCGATCGGATCAAGACTGGCCACCGGCTCATCGAGGACCAAAAGCTCGGGGCGATGACCCAGCGCCAGGACGAGGGCGAGTTTTTGCTGTTGGCCTGTCGATAGGGGGCCAATGCGATGATTTCGGGGAAGGTCCATCCGGTTGAGTAACAATTCCGCCCAATCAGGATCCCAATTTTCGTAAAAGGCCGAAGTATAGGCGACAATCTGCTCAACCCGCATCCAGGGGTAAAGCTGGACCACCTGGGGGACATATCCCAGTTTGCCTTTGGATTTTGTGCTGAGGTTCCATGGATCCTCGCCGAAGAGGGTCGCCTTCCCCCGGGTGGGTTTCAAAAGTCCCAAAAGGCATTTGATCAGCGTCGATTTACCCGATCCATTCGTGCCGACCAAGCCCACCACGGCCCCGACGGGGATGGTCAAATCGACCCCTTTTAGGACCGGTTGCGCGGAAAAACTTTTGACAAGGCCCTCGCAAACAACCAGGGGTGGGCGGCAACTGGTGGGGATTCTCTGGTGTCCGGAATGCGCTGTTGCGTTCATGATTGCCGTTTCCTGATTTCCAACACATCCAAAGAGTTTTTGACAAGTTGGAGAACCTGGTCCCCCGGCAATCTCAGTTGCCAGGCAAGGGTCGCCAACTGGTCGGTGAGGGGACGAATTTGTTCGAGTCGCTCGGTGGAGGATCCCGAAACGATGGATGCTTTGACCCGCATCCCAATGCCACGATCCCGTTCGAGGACCCCGTCGGCTTCAAGGCGGGCATAGGCCTTTGAGACGGTCATCAGATTGATTTGGAGTTCTTCGGCCATTTGCCTGACACTTGGCACCAGATCTCCCGGGGACAATCTTCCGCTTGCGATCAATAGCCGTATTTGATCCATCAACTGCCGATAAATCGGGACCCCGGAGGAGGGGTGGATTTCAAACTGGAAGGAAAGCCCAGGTCCCATTTTGCCAAGCCTTCATCCTAATGCGGAGCGGTAACTGTATAGTGTCTTATTACTGTAAGACACATGGAGGCCGGTGTCAAGCGGCTTTGCTCGGAAATCATTAACGGGGAGGGATTGAGGAGAGCCAAAAAGTAAGAAAACGCAGTTCAATCTTTCTGGTTTAAGCCAACAGTAATGAAGCGGGTGGCCATCGCCGTTTACGATGCAAATGTACTTTATGCTGCTCCGTTGCGAGACATTTTTATCCGGCTTGCATAGGCTTGAGAGGCGCAAGTTGGCCCGCCAACCCTCAGGGGGTCGAATCCTGGCATCAAAGAATTGGCCGGATTAACTTTCCGCAGGGAAATCCCCCAAATTGAACTCGGATGCGGCCTCTCCTAGTTTAGTCTGTAGCGAGGAAGGGACCGGCAGATCCGGCCCCCGCCGAATCAAGAGAACCGTCAACCATGAAGATTCACGAATACCAGGCCAAGGAACTCCTGGCCAAGGCCGGAGCACTTGTGCCCCGAGGTCTAGTCGCTACCACGCCTGAAGAGGCCGTGAAGCATTTTGACACCTTCGGCGGCAAGCCGGTGGTCCTCAAGGCCCAAGTTCACGCGGGTGGCCGCGGCAAGGGTCGATTTGTCGGTGGTCCGGCGGATCTGGGCGGCGTGAAGTACATCACCAGCCGCGAAAAGGTCGCCGATATCGCCAAGGCCATGCTGGGACAGTCGCTCGTCACCATCCAGACCGGCCCCGAAGGCCAAAAGGTCTCGACCCTGCTCGTCCAGGAAGCCGCCGATATTGCCCGGGAAATCTATCTGGGCATGGTTCTTGACCGCGCCAAGGGCGTTCCCGTTGTCATGGCATGCGCCGAAGGTGGCGTGGACATCGAGCATGTCGCCGCGACCACTCCCGAAAAGATCCTCAAGGCCGAAGTGGATCCGGATTCGGGTCTGCTTCCCTGTCAGGCTCGCCGCCTTGCTTACGCCATGGGCTTTTTGGGTGAACAGGCCACCAAGGCCGAAGCCATGATGATGGCCCTTTCGAAGGCCTACCTCGAATATGATTGCGCTCTTGCGGAAATCAATCCGCTGGTCATCACCCCTTCGGGCGAAGTCATGGCGCTTGATGCCAAGATGACTTTTGATGATAACGCGCTCTTCCGTCACCCATGTGTGGAAGCGCTGCGCGATCCATCCGAGGAAGACCCCGCCGAAGCACGCGCGGCCAAGTCGGGCCTTAGCTTTGTGCGCATGGACGGCTCCATCGGCTGTCTTGTCAATGGCGCGGGCCTGGCCATGGCGACCATGGACATCATCAAGTACCACGGCGGCGAACCTGCCAACTTCCTCGATGTTGGCGGTGGCGCCAACAAGGATCAGGTCACCGAAGCGTTCCGCATCATCCTCGCCGACAAGCGGGTCAAAGCGGTTCTGGTGAACATTTTCGGCGGCATCATGAAGTGCGACACGATCGCCACCGCCATCCTCGCCGCGTTCCAGGAAGTGGGCTTCCATGTGCCCCTCGTGGTTCGCCTCGAAGGGACCAATGTCAACGAGGGGAAGAAAATCCTCGCGGAGAGCGGTCGCAACATCATCACTGCGGATGGCTTGACCGACGCGGCCCGCAAGGTCGTCGAGGCCGCCAAGGCGTAACCCCACCCACCGCACACATCCAAAACACGAGGAAACAAGATCATGAGCATTCTGGTAAATAAAGACACGAAGGTGATCGTTCAGGGCCTGGGCAAGGCCGGGACCTTCCACGCGATCCAGTGCCGCGACTATGGCACCCAGATCGTCGGTGGCGTGGTTCCAGGCAAAGGTGGCACTGTGAAAGAGGGAATCCCTCTTTTCAACACCGTCGCCGAAGCCGTCGAAAAGACAGGCGCGAACGCCTCGATGGTGTTTGTTCCTCCGCCGGCAGCGGCCGATGCGATCTGTGAAGCCGCCGACTCGGGCATTGCGCTGATCGTCGCCATCACCGAAGGGATCCCCGTTCTAGACATGGCGCGCGCCAAGCGCTTCATCAAGGATCGTCCCGGCATCCGCCTTATCGGGCCCAACTGTCCCGGGGTGATCACCCCGGGTCAGGCCAAGCTCGGCATTATGCCGGGCTATATCCACAAGCCAGGCACCGTCGGCCTCATCAGCCGCTCGGGCACCCTGACCTACGAAGCGGTGCACCAGCTCACCGCCCTGGGCCTTGGCCAGTCGACCTGCGTCGGCATCGGTGGTGATCCGATCATCGGCACTATCCAGACCGAATTGCTCCAGATGTTCCAGGACGATCCGGGCACTGAAGCGATCCTTCTTATCGGTGAAATCGGCGGAACCGCCGAGGAAACCGCCGCGGAATATATCGCCAAGCATGTGACCAAGCCTGTCGCCGCTTTCATCGCCGGGCAAACCGCCCCCGAAGGGAAGCGGATGGGCCACGCGGGCGCGATCATTTCGGGCGGATCCGGTTCCGCCAAGGACAAGATCGCCGCGCTGCACAAGGCGAACATCCTTGTGGCCGAATCGCCCGCCGATATGGGAATCACCATGCAAGCCGCGATCAAGCGTCTCAAGTAACGGCCCCAGAAACGGCCCCAGAAAGAGCGGCTTTCAGGAGCCCGCAAAAATCTCAAGGGCCCGGCGCGGAACCCCCGCTGTCGGGCCCTTTTTTTTAGGCTCGCTACGAACGGCCCATCAGGATCCATCCAATCGGGATTGCAAACAGGCCATAATAAAAATCCTTGCAAAGGCGCTTCCATGAATCGCTCACCGCTCTATTTATTCTCTTTGCTTTGTCTTTTTTGTTTGCATAACAAAACTTTTGCGGCCGTCCGACTCGCGGGCGTCTTCACCAACCACATGGTCCTTCAGCGCGATCGCGAAGTGCCCGTTTGGGGATGGGCCGATCCCGGTGAAGCCGTCGAGGTTCGCTTTGGAGACGCATCGATAAAAACCAAAGCTGGAACCAATGGGCGCTTTGAGGCCAGGCTTCCTTCGATGAAAGCCTCAAACAACGGACAAGAGTTGCTGGTGACCGGCCAGACCGGCAAGGTCGTTCTTTCGGATGTGCTTGTGGGCGATGTGTGGCTATGTGGGGGGCAATCGAACATGGATTGGCCTTTGGATCAATGCAAGGCTTCTGCGGATGTCGCCTCGGCCAACCATTCCGCCATTCGTCATTTTGCGGTCGATTTCAGCTTTTCGTCCGCACCCCGTGAAGATTGCCAGGGGCAATGGCAGGTTTGCACTCCCCAAACGGCGGGCGGCTTCACTGCCGTGGGATACTATTTTGCCAAAAAGGTCCACAAGGAGACCGGCGTACCTATCGGCATTCTCCGCTCATCGGTTGGCGGGACCAACATCGAACTTTGGATGTCGCAAAAGACGCTTATGGAGACTCCGGCGCTGGAACCTTTCGCCAAAAGTATGCGTGAATCGTTGGAACTATGGCGCAAGGAATTGGCCCGGGATCTGTCCCAAATGGATAACTGGAGTGCCCGGGTGAAAGAGGCCCTTAAAAACGGCGCCCCGATCCCTCCGCCCCCCGCTTTTCCGGAGTATCCGTTCGGAGAGAAAATGTTCCGGCCACGGTGTGTGACGCTTTATAACGGGATGATCCACCCGATCATTCCTTTTGCCGTCCGGGGATTCCTCTGGTACCAGGGGGAAAGCAACGCGGGACCGTGGCCTGTCGCCGCGCAATATATCGAAAAGAAAAAAGCGCTCGTGGCTGATTGGCGAAACTATTTTGGGGGTGGGGCGGAACTCCCCTTTTATTTTGTGCAACTCGCAGCCTGGCAAAAACCAAACGATGATCCAGCAGCGGCGGATGATTGGGCCCATTTGCGCGAAGCGCAAAGGCATTGCCTCAAAGCAATCCCCTCAAGCGGAATGGCCGTTGCCACCGACATCGGCGATGCGGACGATATCCACCCCGCCAACAAGGGGGATGTGGGCGAAAGACTGGCACTCTGGGCCCTGCGGGATGTTTATGGCAAAAAGGATAGTGAAGTATCAGGCCCCCTTTTCCTCAAGGCAACCCCGGACGATTCCCGTCTTGTGATCGAGTTTGACCATGCCAAATCGGGCCTTATGGCCGCTTCGAAGAATGGCCGAAATGCTCCCCAGGCCAAAGACAGTAGCCCGGGAGGATTTGCGATCGCCGGGGCCGACCGCAGATGGAAATGGGCCGATGCGCGGATCGATGGCAATAGGGTGATACTTTCCCAATCTGCGATTGCCAAACCAATCGCCGTCCGTTACGGCTATTCCATCAATCCTGCCCGTGCGAATCTTTACAATAAGGACGGTCTCCCCGCGTCCCCATTTCGCAGTGACGATTGGTAAGCCAGACCTCTTCGGAGTCCCAACATGTCCGTTGGTTTGATTGCGGGTGCTTTGCTTTTGGTTTTTGGAGCCGATCCACTACCAAAGGGTTGGTCGATTCCACTTGTCGATCTGGATGAGCGTAAAGATCTTCAGATATTGGTGGATCGTGAAAAAGGGCAATATCTGGGTCATCCGACGACTGTTCTCCTTGAGGATGGCAAGACGATCCTTTGCGTATACCCCAAGGGGCATGGCAAAGGCGCCATAATCCACAAGAAAAGCACGGATGGAGGTCTGACCTGGTCCGAACGGATTCCCGTTCCGGAAAATTGGGCAACCTCCAAAGAGACGCCAACCCTTCACAGGTTGATCGATCCCGAAGGAAAAAAGCGCCTGGTGATGTTCAGCGGGCTCCATCCCGTCCGGATGGCATCTTCCGGGGACGATGGCAAAACCTGGACCCCGCTGGAAAAGGTGGGCGATTATGGAGGCATCGTGGCCATGGGATCGGTGATCTCCCAAAAAACCGGTCCTGGACACTATCTCGCCTGGTTTCATGATGATGGTCGCTATTTCAGTGAAAAACCCGCTCCCAAAAAGCCGGTCGAATTCACTCTCTACCAGATTGAGACAGCCGATGGGGGAAAAACCTGGTCCGCACCCAGAGTTATCCAACAATCCCAGGCGGTCCACCTATGCGAACCCGGCGCGATTCGGTCCCCGGATGGGAAGACCATTGCTTTGCTTCTTCGGGAAAACCGTCGGTTGAAGAATTCGCATGTCATCTTTAGCCATGACGAAGGAAAAACCTGGACCGAACCGGCGGAACTTTGTGGAGCTTTAACGGGAGACAGGCACACCGCGGTTCGTTTGAGCGATGGACGCTATTTCATCTCGTTTCGGGATATGGCACTCCAGGGCCCAACAAGGGGCGACTGGGTGGCCTGGGTCGGAACATGGGAGGATATACTCGCCATGTCCAAAGGGGAACCTCGTCAGGGATCGTATCGTCTAAGGCTCAAGAAGAACCACAAAGGTTCTGATTGCGCATATCCGGGTGTGGAACTTTTGCCTGATGGGACGATTGTTACAACAACCTATGGTCATTGGGCTCCCAATGAGGCGCCCTGGATCCTTTCGGTTCGACTCAAGGTTTCCGAGATCGATGCCCAATTGCGCAAGGCGGGCACACCCTGAGAGGTATATCCGATCTCCCTGAACATGGAACCATTATGCGATCTGCTTTAATACTATTTGTGGTTTTGACGCCTTTTCATTTGGCAGCAGCCGAAAGTCCCAATATCGTCCTAATTGTTGCCGATGATTTGGGTCGGGAAGATTGCGGCTTCATGGGAGGCAAAGTCATCCACACGCCAAATCTCGACAGGCTTGCCGCAAAAGGCGCCATATTGGATGCCCATTATGTTCAACCGGTCTGTTCGCCTACCCGGGCGGCCCTGATGACCGGACGCTATCCGATGCGTCACGGGCTTCAGGTGGGGGTGGTGCGTCCCTGGGCGCAATATGGCCTACCCCTGGCGGAGCGAACCATCGCCCAGGAACTCAAGGAATTGGGATACCGTACCGCGATCGTTGGTAAATGGCATCTTGGACACTTCCAGCCCGAATACCTTCCCACAAAGCGTGGCTTCGACCACCAATATGGCCACTATAACGGTGCCATCGATTATTTCCGCCACGATCGCGATGGGGGTTTTGATTGGCACAAGGATGACAAGGTATGTCGCGACGAAGGGTACAGCACCCACCTGCTTGCCACCGATGCGTCTAAATTTGTCACGGAAACCGCGGGCAAAAGCCCCTTTTTTCTTTATGTGCCTTTCAATGCCGTACATGCTCCCATGCAGGTTCCTGAGAAGTACAAAGCTCCCTACGGAGACCTTAAACCCAATCGCAAAAGCTATGCAGGCATGCTTGCCGCAATGGACGAGGGTATCGGACAAATCATCGAGGCGGTCGAAAAATCAGGCCAGGCCAGCAACACGCTTTTTGTATTCACAAGTGATAACGGAGGGCCAGCGCCCGGGGTGGTCACAAACAATGGCCCCTGGCGCGCCGGGAAGGGGACCGTCTACGAAGGAGGTGTGCGTGTCGCAGCATTTGCTACCTGGCCGGGAAAAATTCCTTCCGCGACCACTATTCGGGAACCGCTTCATGCGGTCGATTGGTTCCCCACCCTGACGGAACTTGCGGGAGCGGATCCCGAGCGCAAACTACCCAACCGACTGGATGGAATTGATATCTGGTCCGTTCTTGCTCATGGGAAGCCCTCGCCCCACAAGGAGATCCTGATCCAGACAAGTCCCTCTGTCGGAGCACTACGGATGGGTGATTGGAAACTGGTGATCCATCACGGAGTCAGTGATTCGGACGACACCGAGACCGCCCCTTCGGCAAAAAAATCGGTCGAGCTTTATAACCTGGCAAACGACCCCTACGAAAAGACAAATCTGGCCAGCACCGAAACCGACCGGACCAAGTCGATGCGGACAAAACTCGATCAATATGCTGCTGAGGCAATCGCTGCGAAAGCCAAACCCAAAGGGAAAAGCTTTATCACCCCAAAAGTATGGGGCGAATCTTGATTCAAAAGAGTTGGCTAACCCTGTTGGGATTGCTGTTTACAGGCGGGTTGGTGGCGACCATATGGTTTATCACCCGAACTCCCCCTGGACAGGAGCCCGAATCCCACCCGGTGTTCATGGTTCCCAGGGTGTCGCTTGATGATATAACAAGCCAATCATCGATCCTTTTCAAGCATGAAACAGGAGCCCGGGGCGAAAAGCTCCTCCCGGAAACCATGGGGGGTGGGGGCGCATTCGTCGATTTTGATGGCGATGGGCTTCAGGACATTTTCCTTGTTCAGTCAGGTCCGTGGCAGGGACCAACCACCATCCCTGGCCGATGCGCCCTTTGGCGCAACCTTGGTGGAGGCAAGTTCGCCGAAGTCCCTGATGCGGCGGGCGCATCCCTTCCCGGCTTTTTTGGGATGGGGGTCGCTGTTGGAGACTATGACAATGATGGCTGGCCCGACCTTGCAGTTTCGGGGTTGGGTGGCGTGAGGCTTTTGCACAACGAGGCATTGGGTTCGTCCCGAATCTTTGTCGAGGTCCGTTCGGGAATCCCCTATGTTTCCATGACAGATCGTAATTATGAAAATCTTGTCAAACAGAATGAATCCATACCCTTTGCCACATCTCTAACCTGGATCGATTACGACCTGGATGGCAAGCTTGACCTTGCCTGGGGCGAATATGTCACATGGGCCCCGGCAGCGGATATTGCCGCGGATGCCCGACTCGCCGGAACATCACTGAGAGCTTATGCTCCGCCCACCGCATTTCCCGGTGCAAGGGTGCAATTGTGGCAAAACCGGGGTAACGGACAGTTCCGGGACAGTGGACCGTATGCCGGGCTTGTTGTTCGCGAAAGCCGTGATGACCGCTCGGGCGGAGTGCTTGTGGGCAAGACGCTTGGGATCCTTTCGGTTGATATTGATGAGGATGGTTGGCCTGACCTTCTTGCCTCCAATGACATGGCGCGGAACTTCCTTTTTCACAATCAACCCGGACCCGATGGAACCAGGCGATTTGTCGAGCGCGGTCTGGAAAGCGGATTTGCCTACGCGGAAGGGGCGCCTCGGGCGGGCATGGGGATTGATGAGGCGGAAATCGCCCAGGGAAGAAGGGCCATAGTCGTCGTCAACTATGCTGGCGAACCAGATTCTTTTTTTGAAATCGGATCGCAAAAGAATCAATTGCGTCTTGTTGAACGGGCGCGTGCGGCGGGCCTTGGATTTGCAAGCCGCGATCCCCTCAAATTTGGCGCGCTCTTTTGTGATCTGGACCTCGATGGATACCCCGACCTTTTCACCACATCAGGCCATCTCGAACCCGACATAGCCAAGGTCCGTCCCGGCCAAAGATTCGCCCAATCTTCCCAGGCCTTTTGGAATTCCGGAGAAGGCAATTTTTTGCCCTGGACGCAGGAAACGCTTGGATCCGACTATTTCGCTCCCATGGTGGGTCGTGGTTCGGCTGTTGCGGACC
>CAMBMH010000042.1 GCA_945868575.1 Singulisphaera sp. GP187
TGGCACCCCTCGATTAGGGTTCCAGCAACAACCAACACACACATATTCATCCAGGATCTTTTCATGAGAGTCTCTCCGTCCCATCTATTAACCCCTTGAGTGGGGTCGCTTCTCAAGCAAAAAAGGACAAAAACTAAAAAAATGAGAAAAAGTTCGACGGTTTTGACGGTAAAAGGGCTGATTGACTACTCATTTTTCCCCAGAAGGGATTTACCAACGCTTCTGGCTAGGATGAAATGGTTGACAGGCAGCAAGCGGATTCCAGAAGTTTCCTGGCTTGCAGCGCTGCCTTTACGGGCCTTTTTGCATTTTGAATCCAGTGGGAATCCCTAACAATCATGTCCACCACCGATTTGACCGAGTTTCAGGCAAAGAAGAAAGCCATTCGCGAAGAAGCGCACAAATTGCGCAACGAACTTCCCGAAAAGGATTCCTTGAGCCTGGGAATTTGCAAAACACTGGTGGAGTCCGAAGAGTACAAGAACGCCAAAACGATTCTGTGGTACCTGGATGCCAGAAGCGAAGTTCGGAC
Source organism: Singulisphaera sp. GP187 (assembly GCA_945868575.1). GTDB lineage: Bacteria > Planctomycetota > Planctomycetia > Gemmatales > Gemmataceae > SYLG01. Next base: position 533 of record CAMBMH010000042.1, read on the forward strand.
CCGCCACTTTATTCCCAGTGCTTTACAATCGGACAAAAAGATTATTGTCCCTTATTGCGTCGATGGATTCCTTCACCTTTTTCATCTGAAAACTATGGATGATCTTTCGGTGGGCATGTACAAGATTCTCGAGCCCAAAACCGAAGTTCGTGACCTTGCGGAACACAAGGTTGAAGTCCAGGACATCGACCTGATCGTGGTCCCCGGGGTGGCCTTTGACCGGCGTGGGGCCCGGATGGGACATGGTTTTGGCTACTATGACAAACTTCTCGAGCATGCCCGCAAGGACACCCCATTCATCGCTCTTGCGTTTGAATGCCAGCTTTTCCCCGAAATCCCCACCGCAGCCCATGACATGTTCATGGACAAGCTCATAACGGAAACTACCGTTTATCAGGGATTGGGTCGCAAGGCTTAAAAAAAACGCCTCAATAAAACTGCCACTCGCTCCAAACAAGGATTCAGACATCATGGCCGCAGAGATCGAGGACACTTATGCCGAAGGCTTCCGCAGTATTTTTGCGGAAGTCCTCATCACCGCCCGGGACCGAAAATGGCTTGATATTGCTATTGCTTCATGCACGGGAAACGCATCAAGCTCGATCCTTTGTGACTGCGAAGCCGGCCTTGATCGGTATGTGGGGCCAGGTGGGGATGAATCCTATCCGACCCCTGACGGCCGTCCGGGAGCACTTGTCCAGTTTCATATTCCCCGGTTTCGCAAGGACCGTGTCGAGGCCATTGGCCGTTCGCTTTTGGTACGAATTTCTCAAAATGTCCTGACCTGTGCAACCGCATCCTGTTTTTCGCCCATGCAGGACGGAGATTGGGTCCCGCTCGGTCGGAAATTGGCATATTTCGGGGACCACCACCAATTTCGCGATGTCCGTCATGACCGCAAGGTATGGGTAGTACCCATACTGGGCGGGGAATTTATTATTGACCGCCGATTTGGTTATCGCGATGGGTTGATGGGGGGCAACCTCTGGTTCATGGGCGACTCGGTTGATTCAGCACTCTTGGCCGCAGAACGAGCCCACGAAGCCGCCATGACCGAACCTGGTGTTATTGCACCATTTCCAGGCGGAATCGCTTCAAGCGGTTCAAAGGCGGGTTCGAGTTACAAGTTTACCATCGCAAGCACTTATGAGGCCTTTTGTCCCACGCTGAAAACGAAGTTGGGCGAACAATCCAAAGTTCCCGAGGGAGTGGTGTCGATAATGGAATTGATCCTGAACGGTCAGGACCTTGCTACCATTCAAACGGCCACCCTCAAGGCGATCGACGCCTGCAAGGATACTCCTGGCCTAATTAAAATCTCGGCGGGAAACTATGGCGGACGACTTGGAAAAAGCTTCGTCTGGCTCCTCCCCGAAAAGCATCCGGCCTAAAATTCAGCCGAAGTTTCCAACGATGCCTGCTCCGGCAAAAGTTCGGGGCGGGCCGGAACCAGTCGTTCATGGCATATTGGAACTGCAGTCGGACATCCGCGCTTTCAGGGCATACCTGACTTCAGAACGAGGATTGAGCGCAAACACACTTGCGGCCTATCAAAGGGACCTCAATCATTTCACGGATTGGGTTGTGGATTCGGGCATGCGCAATCACCTCAACCCGAATCTCGACGACTTTGCAACCTATTTGGAATTTCTCAAAGGGATGAATCTGGCTCCTCCATCGGTTGCAAGAAACCTGGCCGCACTTAGGGGGTTTTACCGCTTTCTCAAGCTTGAGGAAAAGGTTGGGGATAGCGCGATCCACCTTTTGGCATCCCCGAGCCTTTGGCACCGGGTTCCCCAGGTTTTGAGTCCCGAAACTGTTCATAGGCTTCTCAACGCACCAGACCCAGCCCACCGCCATTACCTTCGCGACAAAGCCCTACTTGAAACTCTTTACGCAACCGGGTGCCGGGCTTCGGAGGTTTGCGGGCTGAAACTGCGTGACATCAACTTCGAACAGGCCTTATGCCGCTGCACCGGCAAAGGGTCCAAACAAAGAATGGTTTTGCTCGGAAGGCCCGCGATCAATGCCCTTCAGGAATACCTTACCCACATTCGCCCAGGGGTGGCGATCCATGCAGGGTCGGATACGCCCCTTTTCTCAACCGCTTCCGGCCAGCCTCTCAATCGCGAACAGGTTTGGTATGTTGTGAAACGCCATGTTCGGGCGCTGGGGCTACATCACAAAGTCACCACACACTCCCTCAGACACAGTTTTGCCACCCACCTTCTTAGCGGAGGCGCCGACCTAAGGGCCGTGCAGGAGATGCTTGGACACTCAAGCATTACCACGACCCAACGCTATACACATGTGGATCGGGAACGCCTAAAAGCCATCCACAACGCTTTCCATCCAAGGGGCGCGGGGACCAACTAGTTGGAATTATGGGGCTGGATAGAGTATCCTTTAAATGAACGTACTAGCACCCTTCCCCACCTTTGCCCTGCTTGGAATCCTCCTCACATGAGCGCCAGGGCCCTCTGTATCTTCCTGATTGCATGCCTTTCGGAATCCGGACGGGCCGAAACAGTACCGTCGTATAACAGGGAAATCCTCCCACTTTTGACCAGACTTGGATGCAATCAGGGGGCTTGCCATGGTAAAGGCGCCGGACAAAACGGCTTTCGCCTTTCCTTAAGAGGCTATGCTCCCGAACAGGACCACGCCTGGTTAACCAAAGAATTCATGGCCAGGCGAACCGATCGCGCCTTCCCCGAAGAGAGCCTTTTCCTGCGCAAAGCATGCGGACTTGCGCCCCACGAAGGCGGCAAGCTTTTCTCCGTAGGTTCAAGGGCCTATGCGCATTTTGCCAAATGGATCGAGGCGGGTATGCCCGGCCCCGATTCCAAGGAGGCTCCTCTTCAGTCTCTTGAAATCCAACCGGCATCGGCAGTAATGCAACCGGGAAAAATTATGGATTTCACCGCAATGGCGACCTTTGCGGATGGATCGAAAAAGGATGTTACCTGGCTTTCCAAGTTTGATTCCAACGATTCAGGAATGCTGGATTGCAGCAAATCGGGTCAGGCCCGGGCACTTCGTCCGGGAATCACCGCGATCCGTTCCGCTTATGGAAGCGAGGTCGCGACTTCGGCAATTCGCATTCCTTACACAAAGAACATTGTGAATGGCCCTGTTACCGAACAACCGCCCCAACACCCGATTGACAAAATCCTTGGGGCCCGGCTGAAATCACTTGGTCTACCGACTTCCGCCATTTGCGACGATTTCACCTTTATGCGCCGTTCCACACTTGATGCGACCGGACTACTCCCAACACAGGATCAAATTCGGATCTTTTTCGAAGACAAAAGCCCGGAAAGGCGGGCAGCCTATATCGATCAACTTTTGCAAAGCTCCGCGTTTGTGGACCGCTGGACCCTTTTCCTTGCCGACCTTTTGCAAAATCGCAAGGAGCGTGACCACGATGTCCGAGGAGCTCAAGGCGTCCGGTCCTTTCACTGCTGGTTAAGGGAGAAGGTCATGGCCGACACGCCATGGGACCAAATTACCCAGGAGGTACTCACCGCAAAAGGATCGGTAAAGGATTCTCCCCAAGTGGGATATTACCTTGTGACGGTGGGTGAAAATCAGGATCCGACCCGTTCCGAAATCGCTGCCTCGAGCGCACAGGCGTTTCTGGGAATCCGGATTGGATGCGCACAATGTCACAACCACCCACTTGAGCGCTATACCCAGGACGATTATTACCACTTTGCGGGGTTCTTTTCACGCCTCAAACTCGATCGCAAGGAACCGGAAAAAGGTTTGACACATCTTATTTTCAACCAAGCCGATTCGAAACCGGGAACCAACCAACCGCGGACAGGACAGTTTCTGGCTCCGCAACCCCTTGACCGGTCCAAAACCACATTTGAAAAAGATTCCGATCCAAGGAAAACACTTGCAAAATGGATGATCGGTCCCGCCAGGAATCAATTGGCCTCGGCCATGGCAAACCGAATCTGGCGGGAGCTTTTTGGGCGGGGCCTTGTGGAACCGGTCGACGATTTGCGGGCAACCAATCCCCCTGTTGATCCTGAACTTTTCGACCTATTGGCAAAAGAGCTGGATAAAGGAGGGATGTCGATAAGGCACCTTGTCCGGTTTGTGATGAACTCCCAAACCTACCAGCGATCCAGCACCACTCTTCCCGACAATTCTGATGACTTTAAGCTTTTTTCCCATTACCCGGCAAGGCGCCTTCCCGCGGAGCAGTTGCTCGATGCCATTGGCCAGGTCACCGGAATCCCGGATACCTTCCCCGGATACCCCTTGGGTATTCGCGCCCAACAAATTCCCGATCCCACATTCCCCTCCTATTTCCTCAAAGTTTTTGGAAGATCCGAGAGGGTCACGGCATGTGCGTGTGAACGCGAAGGCGAGGTCACACTTCCACAGCTTTTGCACCTGCAAAACAATGTGGAAATCCAGGCAAAGATACGCAACTTTCAGGGTGTACTGAAAACGGCAATGGCAAAAAAAATTCCCTCACTGGAAATTGCCCGGGCCCTACACCAGTCCGCACTTTGCCGACCCATGGATCCAAAAGTCCTTTTGATTCTGGAAAAGGAATTGGCTTCAAATAATCCCGAAGATGTCCTTGCGGATCTCCTTTGGGCACTTTTGAATTCCAAGGAATTTGCCTTCCAGCATTAAATTTTCGCCACCCTCTATCGGGGCCAGACAATGATCCGAATTCATACCGACTCGTCCACTCAACCCTTATCCCGCCGATCCTTCGTTTCGGCTGGTTCCTTGGGAGCATTGGGCCTTCCAATGATACTCAAGGGGCAGGCCCAAGGGGCAACGGGGAGCCGGCCACAAAACCAGCGCGCAAAGCGCGTGATTTTGGTATTTCTTGGTGGGGGCCTTTCCCACCATGATAGCCTCGACCCCAAACCCGATGCAGCGGCGGAAATCAAAGGACAATATTCGACTATTTCCACCGCGGTCCCCGGGATCCGCTTCACCGACAAGGTGCCCCTTTTGGCGCAAAGCCTTTCCAAGGCTACCCTGATTCGCTCCGGTTCCCATAACAACGACCACCACGAAACCGCAACCAACTGGATTCTTTCTGGACGATTCGGATCCCCTTTTGGAGATTACCCCGCCATTGGCGCGGTCGTTGCCCAGCAAAAAGGATTCACCAGTACGCTACCCCCGTATGTGGCCATTCCCCGAAACCCCTCGTTCACCTGGGAACTGGGAAAAAGCGCGTTTCTTGGGGGTCGATACGAATCGTTTCGAACGGGAGATCCCAACCAAAACGGCTACAAGGTCGAGGATGTCGGCTCAACAAATTCCGATTTCGTCAAAGCGCAAAGCCGTCGACAGACCCTGCTCGGGGCAGTGGATGATCTGGCGAGACAAATCGAAAAGAATGACCAAATGGCCACTTTTGACGAATTCCACAAAAGGGCCGCAAACATGGTCCTTTCCCCGGAAGCCAGACGGGCCTTCGCGATCGAGGAAGAAACAGACAAACTTCGCGACCGATACGGAAGAAACACCTTTGGCCAAAGTTGTCTATTGGCACGGCGCCTGATCGAGAGCGGGGTAACTTTTGCGACGGTCAACTATGGAGGGTGGGATCACCATTCCAAAATCTTTGAAAGTCTCAACAAAAAACTGCCGGAATTGGACCTTGGCCTTTCCGCCTTGATGGATGACCTGGCACAAAGGGGTTTAATCGACGATACATTGCTGGCGGTTTTTGGGGAATTTGGCCGCACGCCCAAAATCAACAAGGACGCAGGAAGAGATCACTGGGGCCAGGCAGCCTCCCTTTGGTTTGCGGGTGCTGGCGTAAAGAGCGGCCAAGTCATTGGCGCTACCGACAAAACCGGGGCCTTTGCCACGAAACGCCCCGTATCACCGGCAGATGTTGCTTTTACCCTCCTCGATTCCCTGGGCATCGATCCAAGGACGCCACTTCAAAGTCCTGATGGTCGTCCGATCGAAATCCTTGATCAGGGTGATGTGGTCCGCGAGCTATTCGCATGAAAACCTGGAGACGATGGATAATCCCTGCATTAGGGCTTGGCGGATTCCTTTTTTGCACGAATTTTCGGCTTTGGGCACAAGATCCAAAACCTGCGCCAACCAAAAAAGTTGAGATCCTTTTGGTGGATGGGTGGCCTGTTCCACCCACCATGAAAAAATATCCGGTCAAATTGACCATTCGGGGAATGGGGTTGGACCTGATCGAAAGGGTGGAGGCAATCCCTGCAACCGGCTCCCCAATTCTCATCAAAATAATCAAAAAGGAAAAATCAGGGGCGCCTGCCAATCGTGATGCCAACCAGGGTGGGGACAGTCATTTGGAGCTGGAATTCCCTTCAGGAATGTTCACCCCCAAGTCCCTTCGATTACACACCAAGGGGAATCCTTCCCAATTTGATCTTCCCTGGATGGGGACAACCGACAGCTTCCAGATGGAGAAGGAACCCAACGGGGGCTTTGGTGAAAGCCAATCGATTGTTGCTAACCAGCTGATCCTTGGGACCATCTCACCTGCAAAAGATGTTGATGTTTTTTCCCTGAGTTCCCCCCAAGGTTGCAAAAGTCTGATTCTTTCTGGCACAAATGGAAACCAATTGACGCTCCTGCGCCCATTTTTGATGATTCACACCGCCCAAGGCGACCTCCTTAAAGCGTTCGAGTGGGATTTGGACCGCCAAATCGTTGTACCCGTGTCGGGTCTGACCAAATATTACATTAGCATATTAGATGCACTGGATAGCACGAGCGGTTTCCACCATTATGCTTTTCGGGTAGAATTCCGATAATTTGGACGCAAGGGGATGCGGCTTTGCCGCGCGATCCTAAGAAACGAACAACCGAACAAGTAATTACAGGTGGTTCAGGCCCTGATTCTTACAGGGAGCTTGACCCGCCCAGAAATTCTGGTATGTTAGCAGCTTACGGATTTTTCAAAGGGTAGGTTCTCATGACGACGACGACCATGGCCCAACCTGCTTCAGTGAAGCATGAGTGGTGGGTCATTGATGCTTCCAATCAAGTGGTAGGCCGTTTGGCCACCCAGATTGCTACGATTCTCCGGGGCAAGCACCGACCGGAATATACTCCCCATGTGGACACGGGGGACTTTGTGGTTGTAGTGAACGCTTCCAAGCTGAAATTCACCGGCCGCAAACTCGAAACCAAAGAATACCAGAGCTATACCGGTTACCCCGGCGGCCAAAAGCGTGTTCGGGCCAAGGACTTGATCGTCCGCAAACCCGAATTCATTCTCCTTGAGGCCGTTCGCCGTATGGTTCCCCGAACCCGTTTGGGCCGTCAGCAAATGACTAAGCTCAAATTGTTCGCTGGCGCCAGCCACCCGCACCAGGCTCAACAACCTCGTACATTTACCCCCCAAGCTTAAGTCCAGGAGTGACTGATCGTGGCTTCCCCAGCTTCCAAGACCAAATTCTATCGTGGCACAGGCCGCCGCAAGACTTCCGTTGCCCGCGTTCGCCTGACCGAGGGAACCGGCAAGATCATCATCAATGGCAAAGATTTTGTTGCCTATTTCAACGAAGATAAAGATCGTTACTTCGTGGAAGGGCCGCTGTTGGTCACCGACCTGCGTGAGCGCGTCGATGTCATAGCCGATGTCAAGGGTGGTGGCGCTACTGGCCAAGCCGGAGCGGTTGGCCAAGGCTTGGCTCGCGCTATCAAGATCATGTTTGGTTTGACCACTCCCGCAGCTCCTGCTCAAGCAGCGGAAGGTGCTGAGCCGACTGTTGAGGATCCCGCCAATTCGATGGCCCGGGGTCTTCGTGACTCAGGTTTCCTTACCCGGGATGGCCGCATGAAAGAGCGTAAAAAATACGGTCGCAAGGGCGCCCGCAAATCCTTCCAGTTCAGCAAGCGCTAACGCTTGGTTCTTTGGAATTGGCTTTACCAAAGCGGATGGGGATACCCAGCCGCTTTTTTTATTGGCTCCTAATCCCTATTTTGCCAATTTCGACTTTGATACCAGGAGCTGGCACTGGGGAGTTGATCAAGAAGCTCCTTCAATCGCCCCTCGGCCGCTACGAGGGGAACCCTCCCCTCCAAAAGCCAATTCCGCCAACGAAATATTTTGGCCAACAATCCGGAAAACAACATCGAGAACGAAATATCAACAACGGGAACCTGGTCCGAAGAAACCGCCTTTGCATATTCCTGGGAAACCAAGCGGGCGAATTCAAAGGGGTCGATTCCAAGGCTCCCTGACAGGCGGGCAATATCGGCCTCAACACAGTCCAATGGTCCGAGGAAATCAACCAAACCAACCGGTCGATCATCCCTCCAAAGCCAGTTGCCCAAATGGGGATCTCCGTGAATGGAATGAATCCCCACAACTTTTTTTTCGTGCTGCGCCAAATCCTCAAGGGCCCACCTGACCATTTCACCCAGTCTTGGTAAAACCATTTGCCAATACTGATGATTCGTAAACAATTCGGGCCAAAAGAACACTCCACAATCCATATCCCGCCACGCTAATTTCAATATGGCAGATCGGTTTTGAAAGGATTGCGTCTTTTCAAGTGGCGCCCCGAATTTGGCATGGCCGCTTTTGAAAGCCCTATGAATACGGGCCAGAAACCTGGCCAATTGCCGCTCTTGGTTTGGGGAAAGGTCTCTCCAGGATTTGTTCTCCCCCTCAATCCAGGGAAGCAGTTCCCAGATTCTGCTGCCTAAATCAACCAGACTTACCATGGGAGGTGAAGGGATGCATTCAGGATCGATTCCACTCGCGATCCGAAGAATCTGATGAAGGCGCAAGCGACTTTGCATCCATCCTTTCGAGTCAGGAAACGACTTCAGGGCAAAATTTCCCGAAGTGGAATCAACCCGAAACAAAGCTGCCAAAGACAACCCGGATGGAATACGTTGAATTTTATGAGGAACCGAAATTCGAAAACAACGCCATAGATCCTCGGGGGGCCAGAATGGGAGCCCCGAGGTTTTCATAACCAACCCTAGTGGTTGTCCACAGGCTTGTCCTGTGACTCACCAACTAAGACATTCGTTTTTATGATCTGTGAAGGAACTTCACCGATTCCCCGTGTTACCAAAGCTGGCAACACACCAACAGCAATCGTTACCACAACGCAAGCTGCCCCGGTCAAAAGTGCGGCAACAGAACGATTTGAGGCCGGAGATTCTTTCCCCTTGCGGAAATAAAGAGCCCCCATTATACGCAGGTAATACCAGCCACCAATTGCGGCATTTACCAGAATCAGGACAGCCAAACCAACATACAAGCGCAGTTCACTTGTTGGATGAGCCTCCGTGATGGCATTCTCAAGACCCCGGCGGATAGCACATTGCACAAGCGCCAATTTCCCAATGAAACCGGCAGTCAGTGGTAATCCAATAAGGCTAAGAAGGAGCAAAACAAGAATGGCCCCGGCGATTGGATCTGTTTTGGCCAAACCGTTCAGGTGCTCGACCTTTTCCAAATGTTTGCTCTTTTTATCCAAGTAAATAAAGATGGCAAAAGTTCCCAGTGTCATTGACACATAAGCCCACAGGTAGACTACAAGTGCTGCCAATGCACCCGTCGCCCCGACTTCACGCCCAACAGAAAGAGCAACCAGCATATATCCAGCATGAGCAATACCAGAATACGCAAATAGTCGTCGAAGGTTGTTCTGCCAAAGGGCAATAATGTTTCCCAAAGTCATGGTGACCGATGCAAGGATCCAAAACAGGTAGCTTGGCTGACTTTCAAATGGGAGAAATACGCCTCCATTGGTCTCGTAGGTCAATCCTGTAAGGCGAGCAAGTGCCGCAAATCCTGCAATTTTTGGAAGGGTCGAAAGGACCGCCGCGCCAAAATGACTCGTGCCCTGATAGACATCGGGAGCATAAAAGTGAAAGGGAACTGCGGTGACCTTGAAACCTAGCCCCGCAACCACCATAACCAACCCGACCAATCGTGCGGCGGGAACGGCTTCCGGAACCGGGCTAAGACTGCTTTCCGCAAGAACAGCAAGGATTTCAGGAATTCGTATCGACCCGGTAATTCCGTAGAGGTAACTGAAGCCAAAAAGCATCATTGCAGAGGAAAAAATGCTCAAAAGAAAATATTTAAGTGTCGACTCTCTGCCATTTTTGTCGGACCGAGCCAGGAACAATGTCAGATAGCTGGGAATACTGACAAGCTCAAGCGCAAGAAAAAGCGTAGCTAGGTCATTTGCTGCTACACATAAGGATGCACCTGCCGCCGCGAAAAGAACGAGGGCGCTACGCTCGGCAACATGGGAAGAATCGCCTTCTTCCCAGCCCAAAAGCACCAAACCCGCACCGCAAAGAAAGCTTAGAATGCGAAGCGTTTGGGAAAGGCCATCATAAACCAGAGGACCATTGTAAGGATTTCCGTCAAGGGGCACGGAAACGATTGGCCTGACCGCAAGTGCAATCGCAGTTACAAGTCCAAAAAAGCTGATCCATCCCCACAAGGGGCGTTCCTGCCGAAAGGTACCACCCAGTAGCACTAGGGAGCCGAGTGCGAGCAGGAAAAACTCCGGAATCGCGGGGGAAACCGATGCAAGGAAATCGGCAGGACTTGGTGCCAGGTTTGTCAAATCAGTGTTCATTAGTGTGCCCCCCCTTTATTGTCTTGGGGCGCGGGTTTACGCGGCGCGGCCGGTTTGCCCTTGTGGGCGGATGCCTCGTGTGACTCATTCGCCAATTCCAACGGTGCCAAATGGCTGGATCCAGTTGCCCTGAATTGAGCCTCGCTCAACTCTGCGGCTACAGCATGCGTATCCGCCGAAATTCTTTTGAGAAACACCTGAGGTGCAAGACCCAAAAGGAAGCAAAGCCCAATCATTGGTACAAAAACGCTCAATTCTCGACGGGAAAGGTCGCATGCAACCCTTACAGGGACCGAAGCTGGAATTCGTTCATCCCCGTAAAAAACCCGCAGCAGGAAGTTAAGCATGTACCAAGCCCCGAGGATTAGCCCAAGGGAAGCCAGGACCGCCAGTTGCCTTCCATCCGAACCTTGGGCATACATACCCATCAAGGAAAGAATTTCTCCAACAAAGCTGTTAAGCCCAGGCAAACCTACTGAGGACAGGGTCAGCAAAACCGCAACAACACCCATTGCCTTGAATCGCCCACCCATCCCACTGAAAGTATGAATTTCCAAGGTCGGGAAGCGCTCGAGTAGAATAAGTGCCAAAAGCCACAATCCACCCGTGGTGATTCCGTGGTTGACCATTTGAAGCACACCAGCCGAAAGGCCGGTTTCATTCAATGAAACCATTCCCAATAGGCAGAATCCCAAGTGGCTAATACTGCTGAATGCAAGCATAGTCCGGATGTTTGAGGCCCCAAGGGCAGCCAACCCGCCATAAAGAATGCCAATTGTCGCCAAGGTGCCAAGCACAGGTGTGGCCAAGCGTACCGAGGCTTCAGGCAAAAGCGGCAGTACGATCCTGACAACTCCAAACAATCCCATTTTCGCAAGCACGGCACTTAGAACCACAGTGAGTGCGATAGGAGCCTCCCGGTAGGCCATGGGTTGCCAAAAGTGAACCGGTATGATTGGGATCTTTACAGCAAAACCAGCCATAAGCATCAGGAAAAGGACCGTTTGCCAATTGAGCCAATGGGAGGCCGCATTTCGTTTTTGCAAAAGCTCGTGTTCGGCTTCATCAAATTTTGCTTGAGCTGTTTTATTTTCAAGATCGGTTTTGGTGTGTTTGAGCGCCTCGCGCGACTTTTCAACGCGATCAATCAGCTCCTCCATCGGTTTCCCACGATCCTTTGCCACCTGGACAAGACGGGGAATGGAGAAATCACAGCCCTTTTCCATTCCACCAAGGGCCAGGCTGGCGCCAACGATTCCACCCAGGGTAAAAAGACTACCCGTGAGGCCGTAAAGAAACATCTTCGTGGCAGCTTCGATCTTCATGCTGCCACCCCAACCGCCAATCATGAAAAATAGCGGTATCAGGGTTAACTCAAAAAAGACATAAAAGAGGATCAGATCCAGGGAAAGGAATGCGCCAAAAGTTAACGCCTGCAGTACCTGATACCAGGCAAGGAATCCCCAATCATTAATGTTGGCCTCTTTCCTTGTTAGTAAAAGCGCCGCAGGGAAAAGGAGACCAGTAAGAAACACCAAGCCCAGGCTAATCCCATCAATTCCAATATGAAACGAAATGCCACGGAGAGATTCGGGGGACCCACCAGTTCCCAAAATCAGTCTGCGGGTTTCTCCGTGATATTGACCGGCAACCCCTGCTGCTCCAGCCATATCGGCAAGGACCAGCGCTACGCTGATCAGAAATGTCAGTCCCGTAGAGGCCAACGCAATAGTACGAGCCCAATCTCGGTTGGACCTTGCGGTAAGCAAGGTCAGCAAAGCCCCCAGTAGGGGAATGCCGATCAGGGCTAAAAGAGCTTCCTTCATGAGCGGTCCTTACGGCCTCCTTAGCGGAAAAGCCGATCCCCAAAGGCGAGGAATACCAGGAAAATGGTCAGTCCCAACGCCATCGCCAAGGCGTAAAACTGGACCAGGCCGTTTTGAACGGGCCGGAATTTGTCACCAAGCCATGCAGGGATCCTGGCAACGGCATCTACCAATCGATCCCATAGTTCGCGATCCAATGCCTGGATCAACCATCCCAAAATTTGCAGTGGACGAACAAAAAGGATCGTGAGAATCTCATCAAGGTAAAAACGGTTGAGGGAAAGGTTGTATCCCGACCCTGCCATCTTTCTGATGGAAACCGCCATTCCGGGTTTCGCCACATAAAGAAGAAACGCAACAGCGATTCCGCCCAAGCCGAAAACCTGCGACGCCATTGCAACCCATTTGCTTGCAGAATGATCACCATGGTCGGCATGGAAACCAGGGGCCGAGCCGAGGAAGTCCATCATCCTGTGGGTCGGGCCAAATAGGGCTCCAATCCCAAGGGCGGCAGGCACCAAAACAAGCAAAGGCAAAGTCATTATCCAAGGCGATTCATGAGCCTTGGTTGGGTCGCTTACAGACCCATAGGGATCGTGATTGACCTCGTGATGGGTAGAGGCATAGCCATGGTCGTTTTCATGACCATGTTGTCCGTGAGAAAGTGCCTCCACAGGAATCTTTACCTCCCCCCAAAAAGCGAGGAAATAGGCCCGGAATGTGTAAAAAGCTGTGAGGCCCGCTGTGATAAGCCCAAGCCAGGTAAGTATCTTGTATACTCCATCCCTGTTGGGGCCATGAGATGCCGAATCAATGGCAACCAGAATCTCATCCTTACTCCAGTAGCCTGAAAAAGGCAGAACACCTGCCAAAGCCAATGCGCCAGAAAGAAACGCAATATGGGTAAATGGCAGAACCGTCCTCAGGCCACCTATGCGCCTCAGGTCGATAACATGCCCCATCGAATGCATGACGCTTCCAGCGGAGAGGAACAAAAGCGCTTTGAAGAACGCATGAGTGAAGAGATGGAACATCGCGGCAACCATGGCAAAAGTGACCAGACTGTGGCCCGAAATGTCCGACCTGCCGGCTCCCAGCGCCATGAACATGTAGCCAAGTTGGCTCATGGTCGAATAAGCCAGAATCCTTTTAAGGTCGTTTTGCGTCAGTGCAATCAATGCCGCCAGAATTGCCGTAATGCCGCCAATCACTGCAATGAGGAGCAGTAGGTCGGGCGACATTGTCAGCAAAGGAAGGAAACGGGCGATAAGATATACACCCGCCGTAACCATTGTCGCTGCGTGGATCAGGGCGCTAACTGGCGTTGGGCCTTCCATCGCATCCGGTAGCCAAATGTGAAGGGGAAACTGGGCCGATTTACCCATCGCCCCAATAAAAAGAAGGAAACCAGCAAGGTAGAGGTACTCATCGGAAAGGAGCTTTGCCTTTTCGATCAAGGTGGGGATTTGAAGGGTAAAACCACACCCTGACCAGAGCAGAAGGATTCCCAGTAGAAGGCCAACATCCCCAATACGGGTCACCATAAATGCCTTGCGGGCCGCCTTGAGAGCGGAAGGTTTTTGAAACCAAAATCCAATTAGCAAAAACGAACAGACACCCACCCCTTCCCAGCCGGCATAAAGAAGCACAATATTGTCCGACAAGACCAGAAGGGTCATCGCAGCGACAAATATCGAGAAAACCCCAAAATAGCGGGGGTATGCCGGATCATCCTTCATGTAACCAATCGAAAAGACGGCGATAACGGTGGCCAAAAAGAGGACCATCGGGACCATCATCGCAGAGATCGGATCGAGTCGGAAATCCCATCCCACGCTAACCGGATTGGAACCAAGCGTCGCAAACCAGGTTCCACCCTGATAAACGATTTGCCTGATCTCAAGTGTCGGGGACGTTAACGCCTGGATTCCCAACAGCGAAATCAAAAACGAACCAACACAGGCAATAATCAGAGGCCAGTGACTTTGCTGTTTGAGGATTTTCGGTCCCAAGAGCAGAGTCAAGGCACCAGCCAATGCCGGTAGCAAAGGAATCAATGCAATTGCAGCAGGTTCAAACATGGCTCGTCTCCTCGGGCTGCGCTGGCCCGGGCCCTGCCACTGTCAGGCTGGGACTTTTTTCTTCCAGAGGGGACAAAGGCAAGGGTTCTTCATCCAGAATGGGTTCAAGACCCTCTTCGCGGAGATTTTGCCAAAGGCTAACATCAAGAGAATGCTGGGTTCGGTAAAGCACCAAAATGAGGGCCAAAGCGATTGCTGCTTCACAAGCTGCAACCGCCAAAAGGAAGAGGACAAATCCCTGCCCCTCGAGGTTGCCACGGTGGCGAGCAAACGCAACAAAGTTTAGGGCAACGCCCTGGATCATCAATTCAGCATTAAGGAACATAAGAATCATGTTCCGGCGTGCCAAAAATCCAACAAGCCCCAAAACAAATAACAGAGCCCCCACAACTAGGTAGTGGGTCAATCCGGGGGGAAGGTCCATAATCTGGATCAAGGGGTCACCTCCGTACCGGGGCGCCTTTGGGCGATAAGGATTGCTCCGGCTGTCGCCACAAGAAGAAGTGCTCCAGCGAGTTCCACTGGCAATAAAAGCGTTGTGTAAAGGGTTTGACCTAGAAAAGTTGTATTGTCGGCGGGTGCTGTTGGGCGGCCATTGGCTTCCCGGCGAAGTGTTTGTTCCTGCTTGAGCCGAAGTTCTGCAACGGGAGCATTGAGGGCTTTCATTTGGCCCAATCCCCTATCGGCATTGTCCTGATCCCTTTGAAGCAACAGGAGCAAACTTGCGGAAAGAGCCAAACCAGTAAAGCACGCCAGGCCAGGCTCGCGACTTCGGTTATCCGCATCAGATGGGCCGTCTTGCTGGGCAAGCATCAAAACAAAAAGGAAGGTGACAACAATTGCACCAGCATAAACGATCATGTTTGCTGCCATGAGAAATGGCGCCGCAAGCAGCAGCATCAAACCACCAACACAGATAACAACCATAACGAAAGAAAGCGCCGCACGCGCTGGATTGGTTTGGGTTACAAGAAAAACAGCCCCAACCAGTGCAAGGGCGGCAAACAAGTGAAACAATCCAGTTTCAATTGTAAAGCCACCGGGAGCAAGCCCCAGGAAACAAAGCCACCCAAGCGAACCCAGGGTAGCGATGGATCCAGCCACACTTGCCTTGCCACGCGGGCTGGGCAGGAGCAAGTAGATCCCCAACGCGCCAATGGCTAGCGCAAAGAAGTATTCAAATCGAAAAAGGCCGGGCTGGCCTGCCGCAAAAAGTTCCATTACTTCCCCAAATCGCTTTGGGCCCCGTTCCTTCTGTTTTTTTAGGATCCCTGCTCGTCTTGCCCACCAAGGATCCCGGTTGGGTTTCGCGTAATTAGCTTTGAGCGCTACTCGTACCCGTCAAACCTGATTCAGCAGGTTCGCTTGCGGGCCCAAGTTTGCCCGAATGGGTTCGCACGGGATCTGTCCCGGCCTTGACCGTTTCGTCAAAGACTGACAGGAGTTTTTCCTTGTTGAAAATCATCTGCTCACGAGACATGCCGGTGAGATCAAAGACACTTGTAAGTTCAATTGCATCCACAGGGCATGCCTGCTCGCACATGCCGCAATAGATGCAGCGTAGTTCGTCAATGACAAATACTTCGGGATACTTTTCCCGGTCCTTCCAAGGCGAGGGAGCCGCGACGATGTCAATGCAGTGCGCCGGACATGCCGTGGAGCACATGTAGCAGGCGACACACTTTACGCGGCCTTCTTCATCCCGGTTCAGCCTGTGGAGACCGCGGTAGTGAGGCGGGAGTTTGGGCTTCTCCTCCGGGTATTGCTGGGTCTTTTCCGCACCCATCCCGGTAGTCGTCTCGATTAGGTGCTTGAGGGCGGTCACAACCCCTCCGGCAATGGCCGGAAGATATAATTGGTCAAGAATCCCCAATTTCGGGGGCTCCACCCAGATTACATCTTTTGTTTGAATTGCCATGTTTTGTCTTCCGTCTCTATTCCAAAAGATTAATGGCGGCCGGCCACAAGGACCTCTGGCGCGCCAAAGCGTTGGTCCACCCGGGAAATCCCTGTTCGAAACCGATTGGCTGCCTTGTTGCGCCCCATACTCAAACCGCTGACCACAAGCAGGGCAACAATCGACCATGCAGGCAAAAGCCAAATACTGTGTTCGCCAATTGGCTTGGTATGAAGGATAACCACCGCACCCAAAGTATTCAGAATCCCAAGGATCATCAGACCCTTCCAGGCAAGGGCCATCAGTTGATCAAACCGGAATCGCAGCAAGCTCCAGCGAACGAGCATGAAGAAGACGATTACCGAAATCATCTTCGCACAGAACACAACGAGCTTTGCCCCCCAGGCCAAGATGCCCACAGGGAAATCCTGGGTTACAACAAACGGGATATGCCATCCACCAAGAAACAACGCAACTAACAAGAAGCTTGTGGTAACCATGTGGGTGTATTCCCCCATCATGAAGCAGGCAAACTTCATTGAGCTATATTCTGTGTGGTATCCACCAACAAGTTCTTGTTCGCATTCAGGCAAGTCAAAGGGCATACGATTACACTCCGCGAAAATCGCGGTCAGAAAAAGTAGAAATCCAAGGGGCTGATAAACAATGAACCAAGTATGCTCAGCCTGGTAATCTACAATGGCCTGAAGGTTCAAAGAACCAACCATATAGATCACCACGATGATCGCCATACCCATTGGGATTTCATAACTAATTAATTGGGCGCTTGAGCGCAATGCCCCAAGAAGCGAATATTTGTTGTTCGAGGACCAACCACCCAAAACCACCCCGTAAACGGCAAGGCTTGATACTGCAAATACGAAAAGGACCCCCAAATCGATTTGCGGTGCAATACCAAAACGAACTTCGGACGACCCAAGCTCAAATCCAACTACTTTGGGGAGGTCAATCTGGGGATTTCGCCCCTTTGATGAAGCCAAAAGATCGGACCTGAAAGGATCGGCGGCCTTCAGCTTGTCCAGTTCCGAATTGGTCCGCGGATAGACCCGATGCTGGTAATTCGGGTTAGACTTGGCCGAGGCAAGATCAATCCGCTTGTCCACTAGTGGTGGGATTACGGAGGTGGAACCGAAAGGGACCACAGCAAAAGCAATCAAAGCCGTGGAAACC
This sequence comes from Singulisphaera sp. GP187, assembly GCA_945868575.1. Taxonomy (GTDB): domain Bacteria; phylum Planctomycetota; class Planctomycetia; order Gemmatales; family Gemmataceae; genus SYLG01. The sequence continues at coordinate 18,126 of CAMBMH010000042.1, forward strand.
GCCACAGCGGGAGCGAGAAAGTAAAACAATTTATCGACATGCTTTGGTGCAAATTCTTCCTTGAGAAGAAATTTGACTCCGTCCGCAAGGGGTTGTCCCAGGCCGAAGAAGCCCTTGAAAAGACCCAAAATGGGCTGATTCAAGTCAAAACCGACACGGTTTGGCCCAAGCCTGTCTTGGACCCATGCGGAAATCTTCCGCTCCAATAGGCTTCCATAGCCAACAAGAGTCATGACCGCGGCAAATACGATGCCGATGGTCACAAGCACGACGAGCAGTTGCGCAATGTTCATGGCTTAGTGCACCGGAATTTTTTGTTTGGGGGCTTGGGCTGGAGGAACCTCACCCGGGAGAACACCGCTGGAACCCAAATGACCTGTGGAAAGTTGAATCAGGGAAGGAATTTTCTCACCAATTTCTTTGCGGAGTTGCTGGGCCCGCATGAGACCAGTTCTTCCCAAAAGATCGAGATAGGCTTGGCCGTCGGTTCGTGATTCCCCGGGCGGGGTCGAGATCCAGTGAATTGCCTGGGCAAGACCATTGTGATTGATGTAGGTGCCTTCCTTCTCTGCCCAACTTGCCGCAGGGAAAACAACATGGGCTTTTTCGGAGAGGGGGCTTTTGAAAATCTCATGAACTACCAAAAACGGAACTTGGTCCAAATGTGGCACAGCCTCGGCAGGGAACCAGTGCCCCTTGCCGGTAGGAACATAGCCACCTGCCAAAATCGCAGCCTTCACCTGTCCCTTTTGGAGAGCTGCAAGGAATGCGTCAAAACTGACAACAGACCCGGAGAAGTGTTCAAGAATCGCCTCAACACCCTTGCGGTTTGGGCATTTCTCGGAACGGATTGTGAATTTCGAGGCACCCGGGATTTCGTTTCCACGACGATCCTTCGGGTAATGATCGTCCTGTCCATCGACGGGAACCGGACCCATGACCAAACGGGCCTCTTTGCCGAAATCGCGAATCCAACTAGCGAGAAGATAGGCTTCTTCCACCGTCATGAAAGGGGACAAAACACCCCAAACCCCGGTAATACTCCGGAGCGAATATTCATTGAAGCCGGTTTGGGTCCTTTGAACCGCCTCACGGTGTCCAACAGGACTCCACCCATGGGGTCCACGGACAATCGGTTCACGCAAGCGCTCGGCCGAGTTGGCATAGTGGTAACCAAGTCGCCCCTCATCGCACATGAAGTGCCCTTGGGCTTTTGGATTCACACGGGGACGAAGGCGATAAACAACACCCTTGTTCCCATCTACATGGATGCTGCACCCTGTCGAGCAACCCGGGCATACGCTATCCACCGTTTTGAGGTTCCAAACACGCTGAGTGTAGAGGAAATCCTTCGATGCAAGAGCGCCAACGGGACAAAGATCAACAACATTGGTCGAAAGTTTGTTATCCAATGGGTCGCCTGGGAACACATCGATCTCAGCATGATCACCACGATGGGTGATGTGGAGTTCCGCAGTACCTGCGATTTCGCGTGTAAAACGGACGCATCGGCTGCACATGATGCAGCGGTCCGTGAACAGGTTAATATTTGCCCCAATATCAGGTTTGTTGGGCGGGGTTTTCTTTTCGTCATTCATCCGGCTTTCGGCTTTGCCGTAACCGAAGCTGTAGTCCTGAAGGGAGCATTCGCCTGCTTTATCACAAACAGGACAATCGAGAGGGTGATTGAGCAGAAGGCTTTCCAGGGTTCGTTCCTGGGCATCCTTCGCTTTGGGAGAACGGGTAATGATAACCGTTCCATCCTTCACGGGAGTCTGGCAACCAGGCACAACCTTGGGTTGCATCGCAACAGTGCCGTCGGGCTTTTTGTCACCCACCTCAACAAGGCACATGCGGCAAGAAGCCACAACGCTGAGGGCGGGGTGGTAGCAATAGTGCGGAATCAGGATACCCGCTTTTTCAGCGGCCTGAACGCAGTTGAGCTTTTCATCGCCGATATCTACCGGCGTATCATTCACATATACGGTGGCCATAGTCCTTGTCCCGGTGATTGCTAGTGTGCGGCCATTGGGAGCGGCTTGCTTTTGCTTGCGGTCCCATCCTGTATGTATTTCTCAAATTCTTGGCGGAACTTCCGAATTGCGGTTTTTACAGGCCACCCTGCCCCATCCGCCAAACCGCAGATGGTTGTTCCCGGCATAATACCAATCTTGTCGGCAACTTCCTCGAGAACAGCCAGATCTTCGCGCCTACCTTGTCCCGCTTGGAATCGCTTCATGATTTTAAACATCCAGCCTGTGCCCTCGCGGCATGGGGTGCATTGCCCGCAAGATTCGTGCTGGAAAAAACGGCAAAGATTATACAAGACATCGACGATGCTGGTGTCTTCGTCAAAAACGGTAACCGCGCCTGTTCCCAAACCCAAACATCCCACACGGCCGGGACCATTGAAATCGAGAGGGGTGTCAAACTCCGCCTCGGTCATCAGGCCCATACTGTTCCCACCAGGTATACATCCCTTTGCTTTTTTGCCTTTCCAAACACCTCCACCATGCTCATTAATGAGCTGGCGGACCGTAACACCAAGGGGAAGTTCCACAACCCCAGGGTTATTCACATGGCCGCTGATGCAATAAAGCTTGGGGCCATAACTGCCCGCGTCGCGAGGATTCTTGGGATCGGGAGGAACCCCAATGGATTTAAACCAATCCGCTCCCCTTTTCAGAATTTGAACAACATTTGCGAGTGTTTCCGGGTTATTGACAATCGTGGGCTTGCGGAAGGCGCCTTCAATCGCGGGAAATGGAGGCTTTATGCGAGGCCAGGCCCTTTTTCCTTCAAGACTTTCAATCAGGCCCGTCTCTTCACCACAGATGTACGCTCCAGCACCCCTATGCACAAACACATCCAGATGGTATCCAGATCCCAAAATGTTTTTACCCAGGAAGCCGGCGGCGTAGGCCTCGTCAATAGCGTTTTGCATGGCCCGCATTCCGGTGCCATACTCATAACGGATGTAAAAATAAGCAGTTGTCGCTTTGAACGCGTAGCAAGCCAAAATGATCCCTTCAAGAACCTGATGGGGATCCTTTTCGACCAAAACGCGATTGTTGAAGGTGCAAGGTTCAGATTCGTCTACATTCACACAAAGATAAATCGGACCGGGATGCCCCTTTGGCAAAAATGTCCACTTCAGACCCGTCGGAAAACCGGCTCCACCACGACCCCTAAGACCGGCACCCTTGACAACCTCTGTCACTTGCTCGCCAGTCATGTCCTTTAGGGCGCGGGCAAGGGTTTCATACCCACCGTCACGGCGATAGCCCTCGATGGAGGTGCTGTCCGCCTTGCCGACGCGCGCCAAAAGTACAGGCTCGTAAGCCATGGTCACTCACTCCCAAAACAGGGTATATAACCCCGATAATCTTTCAAATGGCACAAGGCCCTGAATCTACCAGCCGATTGGCGGCGCATAACACCAGCACTCGCGGATTCGGTTCGATGCGCTAAAGCGCACGAAGTTCCTCGATGAGGGCGTCCACTTTCTCCGGTTGGTCAATGTTTTTGCGGTGAACATCGTTGATCATTACCGCAGGAGCACCCTCACAGGCGCCAATGCACTCGGCAAATTCGAGTGTGATTTTGCCGTCGGAAGTCGTTTCAGTCGGGGCCACGCCCAATTTCGAGCAAAACTCTGCCAACAACTCTTCACCACCCCTTAGGTGGCATGCCAAGCTCCGGCAAACCCAAAGCCTGGTTTTACCAAGAGGATCCTGGTCGGTCCTGAAGAACCCGTAAAAACTCATGGTATCATGAATTTCCGCAGGAGAAAGACAAAGAATATCCGCAATCTCACGAATGGCCCAAAGGGGCACACGCCTGAGTTCGTCCTGGACGATGTGCAAAGCAGGCAATGTAACCGCTTGCTTGTTCGGATATCGCGGCAAAAGCGCCACAATTCGCTCACGAATGGAATCGGGAAGTTTTCCCGCGCATCCGGCATCAACCGTGTTATTTTGGATCATCGGTCCAGCTCCGCCGCGATGATATTGAGACTTCCCAGGATGGGTGCAACCTCGCTGATGGTATGTCCTTGAGCCAAATGATTAAATAGCGCAAAGTGTACAAGCGAAGGGGGGCGGGTCCGGGCACGATAAGCCGTTCCGGTACCATCAGAAACGATGTAGAAGCCCAACTCACCATTGGGTGATTCGGTGGCGGCATACACCTCCTCAACAGGTGGCTTCCATTTACGATTCGTCATGAACAATTCAAAATGGTGGATCAGCCCCTCAATCGATCGGTAAACCGATAACTGGTTGGGAAGCACCATCCGTTCATCCACTGACGCATTTACTGGACCTGAGGGAAGATTTTCAATCGCCTGGCTAATGATTTTGATACTCTCGCGCATCTCTTCCATTCGGACGAGATAGCGCGCCAGGCAATCGCCTTCTTTGGCCGCTACGACCTTGAAATCGAAGTCCTTGTAAGCAAGATATGGCTCATCCTTACGAAGGTCCCGAACCAAGCCCGATGCCCGGGCGACTGGGCCAGTAACCGAACGGTTTATCGCTTCCTCGCGTGTCAAAATCCCAATATCCCTTGTGCGATCAAGGAAAATTCGATTCCGGTTAAGGAGGCCCGTCACATCGGCCAAAGCGGAAGGAAACTGCTTGATGAAGGCGCGTAGTTTTCCAATCCACACATCATCGATATCCCGCTGGAGGCCTCCAACCCGTGTGTAACTCGGGTGAAATCTTTGCCCGGATGCCCATTCGTTAAGCTCGTTAATCTTTTCCCGTTGATTAAAAGCGTAAAGAAACGCAGTAAATGCTCCAAGATCAAGCGCTGCCGCACCCACACAAAGGAGGTGGTCGTGAAGACGCATCAACTCCGAAAAAATCACCCGAATGTATTGGCAACGGGGAGTAAGGTCGATTCCAAGAAGGGTCTCGACAGAATGATGCCAAGCGATTTCATTGGCAACAGGTGAAATATAATTCATCCGGTCAACAATGGTCACATACTGATTAAAGTCGAGGTGCTCGCCCAACTTCTCAAAGCCCGAATGGAGAAATCCAATATCAGGAATGGAGTTGACGATCACTTCGCCATCGAGATTCAAAACAATGCGGAGCGTGGTGTGTGTCGCAGGATGCTGAGGACCAAAATTCAAGGTCCACAGGTAATCCTTTTCCCGAACATCTGCCGGGGGGGCAATCACATCCGCCAGTTTGAGCGCCATGGTCTCCCCTACCCTTCCGCCCGGGTGAGCACCGGAAAATTGTGTCGTTCACCTTTGCCACGCATCGGATAATCCCGGCGCAAAGGATGGCCAACAAACTCGTCAGGCAACAAAATGCGTCGAAGGTCTGGATGGTTTCGGAAGACGATGCCGTACATGTCGTAGACTTCGCGCTCCATCCAGTTGGCGCCTTCCCAAAGGTCCACAACAGAATCCAGGGTAGGATCGGGATCATTCGCCTTGGTTTTGACAATCAGCCGCCGACCATTTTCCACATCCAACAGACAATACCAAACACCATAACGATCTTCGGCATCTGGGTACTGGAGGTAATCCGCGGCGGATAGTTCCACAAGCATTCCAAACCCTCCACGGGTTTTTAAATACTTGAGGATTTCATGAGCCTTGTCGGGGCACACATGAAAGCGGAGGTTGCCACGAAAGCTTGTTCGGGACAGCAATCTGCCAGGAAACTCTGCGGAAACAGCTTCGGCAAGGGCCTGAAGGACAGGAGGGAACTCTTCACTCACGATAGATTCTCTCCCTTCAAACCGCTTAGCCCCTGGAGGAGATTTGCCTGGCTATTGTGGCAACTCCCCGGAACAAGCCTGTTGGAGGAGGCATAATTTCCAGGAGCCACAATCTGAAGTTCTTGGGGAACTTCTAGCGCCAAGGGCCTTGGGCCTTCAGGGCGAATACGACGATCAAACTCAGAACCAAGGACTGTCCCGGTGCGCTGAATTTTGTCTTGCAAGTCGATGACCGCTTGCAGAAGTTGTTCCGGGCGAGGTGGACAACCCGGGATATAAACATCAACGGGGAGAAATCGATCAATTCCCTGAACTACCGAATACGTGTCAAAAACACCACCGGAAGAGGCGCAGGCCCCCATGGAAATACACCACTTGGGTTCAGGCATCTGAAGCCAAATGCGCTGGAGCACCGGAACCATTTTCATCACCACACGACCAGCCACGATCATCAAATCGCATTGGCGGGGCGAGAATCGGAACGCTTCCGCACCAAATCGGGCAATGTCGTGTTTGGAGGCGCCTGTTGCCATGAGCTCGATACCACAGCATGCAGTGGCAAAAGGCATGGGCCAAAGGCTGTTCTTCCTGCACCAACTTGCAATGTCGTTGAGCTTGGTAACAAAAATGTTGTCACCAAGAAAATCTTCTAGCGCCACCGAAACACCCCTTTGCGGTAAGCGTAAATATAAGCAACTACAAGGCTTGCAAAGAAAAGCAAAACCTCGCAGAACACAATGTCTCCAAAACCGCCAGGGATGGCCGGGAATTCGCCGCCCGCAGCCACAGCCCACGGATAAAGGAAAAGGAGTTCAATATCGAAAACCAGGAAGAGAATCGCAATAATATAAAATTTCACATCGAACTTTTGGCGAGCGTCCCCAATTGGGTCCATACCAGATTCGTAGGGAGACTCTTTTACTTTGGTGGTTTTTTGGGGATTGATGATCTGCGAAAGTGTGAGAAGCACCGCCGCAAATCCAATCACCACACCAACAAAAAGCAAAAGCCCATAGTAGTCGGCAAGGTTGAAATCAAATTCGTGAGGCGTCATGGCTAGCACCCGGAGTCCCTTCCTTCATTATCTTAGTACCGCTGGAAACGGTGTCCAACCTTCACGACAGGTTCATGAAATTCCCTTAAAAGTCTTGCATTCAGACTCGGGACTGGGCAAGATTTAAGGCCTTTCATTTACAAGTAACCACACGGCGATATCAAACGGAACAAGTTTAAATGCAAACATAACAAAGAACCACAGGTACTTTGCTGATTGAATCGTTCCATTCAGGAGATAGCCAATTCAACGAAAAAAGGGGCATTTTCTGCCCCTTTTTTACTAAC
>CAMBMH010000043.1 GCA_945868575.1 Singulisphaera sp. GP187
GCCAACGGGAGAGAGTGGTGGGATCGATCGGTGGTTGGTGCTGCATGGTCTCAAAGCCGCAAAACCACTGCCAATACGGATTCTCAACCCAGCGGGCCAAAAGTTGTTCATCACTGAGATTGAATGCGGATTTGAGATAAAACAGCCCAACCACAACCCGGACATCGGCTCCAGGTCGTCCATTGGCATCGCAAAAAGAGGGCTCGATTTCCCGGCGGATGCCTTCCCAATCAAATTCGGAAGTGAGCCTGACCAGAGGATGGTCAAGATTGATCACCTGGGCAAGGGAAATACCGAACAAATCAGGCGAAGCATCCGTGCGTCTTGGAGTGATGTTTTGCCAGCTTTTCGCAAGGTTCCGTGTGAATCCTTGCGAATTTTATCACATCAAAAACCGGCTTTCGACCTCAAATTCAAGGGGTTTGAGGGGTTTTTCAGGGGCGGCTACCTACCCAATAGGCCTTGGCAATTTTGCACCGCAAAGTCTATTTTTTGCGCCCCCATCCGGGCTGTTTTGCCCATATGGGAAGAATCGCGAAGCAGCCAAGGGAGCGCCCAAACCGGCCCGGTTTAGTTTATCGCAAGCACGATTCCCTGGTTGAAGTCGGAATCGGGTACTTCATAGGTGGTTAGAGCAGTGTTCAGGTTACTGGCTGCGAAGCGCTTGACTTGTGGGATGGCACCCTGCGTGGCGCTGGCAGGCGCGACAATGATATTCCACCCGGTGCCGGTTTTGGGCGTAGCCAGCGAAATATTCACTCCCAGCATGTTCCCAAACGGATAGACCAGGCCGTTGCGCAATTCCACACTATTTCCGGCAAATATTTTGACAAAGGGGCCGCCCGGAGCCGTCATGGCGGTGATGATCTCGGCTTTATTGTCCCCATCGATATCCTTGGCGATGAGCCTGGTAGCACCGTTAAAGCCGGCGTTGGGTATCCACTCGGAAAGTTTCACCCCACCCTTGTTGAAGGTCCGGATCACGGCGCTGGGCCCGGGCCCGCCTGCCGTTATGATTTCAAATTTGAGATCCGCATTGAGATCCCCCGCCGTGACGGTCATTGGCCCTGCGTAGGTGGACGCATAAGCGTAAAAGCTGGAAACCTGAGCGGCGTTCGGTTTGAAAGCCTTTACATGGGGAGTGCCGTTGGCCCAGGTAATGATCTCACCTTTACGATCCCCATCCAGATCGCCCACGGCAACCTTGACCCCACCCAGGTAGGTCGGGGCATAGGCAAAGAAGCTGGCCATCTGGCCGCCCGCATAGTTGAACGCTTTGACATGGGGTGCTTGTCCCGCGCTGGTCCCTGTGATGATTTCCTTGAGGTTATCCCCGTTCAGATCCCCAACCGTAAGGCTCACTCCGCCAAGATAGTTGGGAGCATAGGCGCAAAAATTACCAAGCAGTGTGTTCAGATTGGCGCCGTTGTAAACCTTGATGATGGAAGGGTAACCATTGCCACCCGGAGCAGTAATGATGTCCATGACCCTGTCCCCATTGACATCCGCGACAGCAGTCAATATGGGTCCACGATATCCGGGATAGGGATCAAGATTCGCGATTTCCTTGTCATCTGTGCCCAAAATCTGGACACCTGTCGCGCTTCCCACAGGCGAAAGGACAATCGGCGTGACCCCCACGGGCAGGGCGGCATTTACAATTCCGGTCACCTTGGGGACCGTGCGGGCCTCAAGGATTTCCAAACGCGGACCAAAAAAACCCTTCGGCTTTGCACCAGGAGCTTTTGGACGCTTTCCACCAAACAGGGATAAAGGCAATCCGAAAAATGTGGACATGAAAGGACCTTAAAAGATGGATTGGTGAACAATCAAAAGAACAGGGCCCAAACAACCGAAAGGTTTACCGATTCGGTTTGCCAGGGCCCATTGGTTCCTAAGCGAATGGGTTAGGTACCTTGCCGATTACAGTTTTTGCGGGATGCTATAGTATCCTGCGAAAAAAGAATCGACAAAGGCCAATCGGTCCGTCGCAAAGCGTTTGACTTCGGGTTTGACCGCCGATGAAGCCGGATTGGTGACAACATCCCAACCGGTGCCCGATTTTGAGGTGACCGCCTGGATCTTAACGCCTCCTGTATAGCCAAATGCGTAAGCAACCGTCTGGCCGGTGAGTTGACCCGATCCGTCAAAGGCCTTGACAACTGGACCACCCGGGGATCCCATTGCCGTAACAATCTCCGCGTTACCATCACCATTGAGGTCGACCGTCAAAATCCGGGTCACACCGGAGAAGGCGTTGTTGGGGATCCATTCATTGAGTTTGGTTCCCACACCGTTAAAGACCTTCAGGACCGAACTTGCGCCTGGACCACCTACTGTGATGATTTCCTCGGCGCCATCGCCGTTGATGTCGCCGGTTGCAAGCGTAAAGCCACCGGTAAAGTTAGGGACATAGGCAAAGAAGCTGGCCTGTTGTTTCCCGCTGCCGCTGAACACTTTTACATTGGGCCCGCCGCCTGCGTTGGGAGAAGTGACAATTTCCGATTTGCCATCGGCATTGACATCCCCGACACAGACATTCACCCCTCGGGTGAATGTCTGGTCATAGGCAAAGAAGCTGGCAACCGTCGCTCCGTTTGAGGTGAAGGCTTTCACATGGGGAGCGGAGCCTTGGCCGGTGCCGGTAATGATCTCTTTTTTTCCGTCGCCTGTGAGGTCGCCAACGGTAAGGGTGACCCCGCCCATGAAGTTTTGCGCATACGCCGCAAAGGAGCTGATCTGGCCCAAGGTGCGGCCACTATAGCTTTTCACAACTGGAGAATATCCGGTACCCGGGGCGGTTGTGATATCCATCACCCCATCGCCATCAAGATCGGCAACAACAGTGGAAATCGGTCCACGATATCCGGGATAAGGATTGAACGCGGCAATCAGTTTGTTGTCGCTTCCATACACAAGTATTCCCGATCCGGGAATCACGGCCGGCACGATAACCGGGGTTGTTCCCACGGGAATGGCCGTATTGGTGACAGGCGCCACGATAAAGGATCCATTCACTCCGGAAATTTGATAGTTTGTTGCGGAAACATCCTTGATGCCAACAAGGATCGGATACGTTCCGAAGGGGGAACCGGGGTTCCCTGTTGTGGTCAACTGGGGCAAACCGGAAAGAATCGCGCTGGTTTCGCCATTCTTCAATCCTTCCACATGCCATGTCAAAGCGGGCATCGAATCGACATTGCGAACAACCGATTTGTTATCCGCATAGATGCCAAGTAGTGCCGGTTTGACGGTCAGGGTCGAATCAACGAGTTTGACAATATAGTTAGGATTCGATCCGGTGGCATAGATCGGGTAAACTCCAACACCACTGGAGGGGGTAGAATTAGAAAACGCTCCAAGGCCGGTGATGTCGCTCACCTTGTCGCCATTGACCAAGCCGGTGACAATTGTTTCCAGGACCGGATTGGGATCACCATAAGCCCTGGATTGGGGCCTTGCCGCAATCGTAAGTTCCGCAGGGGAAACTTCCAGCCTGCTACGGACATACCTGATCTGGTAATTGGAGTTCAGACCCTGGGGAACAATTGGATATGAGCCAATCTTGCTTGTGATGGTCGCGATACTGGTCGCGCCAAGACCCTTGATGCTTGCGACCGTGTCCAATCCAACCAGACCGGACACCGTCACCTCAAAAGATGGATTGGATTGACCGTAGCCCCTGGTGGCATCCTTGGCCATGATTGTCAGAGGGGCAGGACGAACATTGAAGATTCCATTCCTGAAGGTGGGCTCATAGTTTGGATTGCTGATTGTGGGAACCAAAGGATAATTTCCCGCTGGGCTGAATACCGTAACGGGAGTTTTGGCCCAGTAACCGAGGCTTGCCTCCGTATCACCGTTGACAAGTCCCACGACGGATATAGGGGTAAAAATGGGGTTCCCCTGGCCGTAGGTTTTGGTTGCATCCTCAGCAGCGACAATAAGTGGCGCCTTCGTTACAGTCAACTGTCCCCCAAGGTAGACTGCTCGGTAGTTGGTATCGAGGGAATCACCCCTCGGTTCCAGGGAATATTTTCCGACAGGGCTCGAACCTTGGGCCAGTGTATTGACGGAAACACCGGAAACCTGGGTTGGATCATCACCGTTGAGCCACCCTGTTATCTCGACAGGAAGACTGGGAACGCTTGCTCCATAGACCTTTGTCGTATCGATGGCGCGGAAATACAAAGGCGCCGGATTGACAATGTGCACACCATCCCGGAGGATCAATTTGTAGTTGGAATCGGTAGTGGAACCGGATACCGGAATCGGATATTGGCCGACATCGCTTTGGGAATCGGCCGGGGTAGAGGCTCCCAGGTTGTCGATGATTGCGGTTGTGTCCGGGCTCACCAGGCCACTGACAACATAGGGCACCTGACCGGGTTCGGATCCATAAGTGGAGGAGAACCTTCCTCCGGAAACGATCAGATCCTTTTTGCCTACTGTGAGGTTGGCGGCGATGTAGGTGATGGAATAGTTCGGGTTGGTTCCCTTGGGCTGGATAGGATAGGTTCCCACAGAACTTCGGACCACAGCGGGCGTTGTCGCGCCCAAGCCCGCGATGTTTGCTATGGTATCCCCATTGGTGAGACCAGACACAGACACGGAAAACACTGGATTAGGATCGCCAAAGACCCTGGAAGCGTCCCAAGCCGTAATGGTTAATGGTTTTTGGCCAATTGTCAGTGTGCCCCTCTCCAAGCTGATTGCGTAGTTCGGATTGGTTCCGGTGGGGAAAATGAAAAAGGTTCCTGCATTGCTTGTTGGTTTGGCCGTGGTTGAAACACCAAGGCCGACAATGACGCTTTCGGTCTCGCCAAGGACCAGGCCCGTCACGGTCCATTCGAGCTTGCTTGGGAATAGCCCGCCGTATGTCATCGAATAACTTTTGGCGGAGATTAACAAAGGCGCGGGATTGACGGTCAAAAACCCGGTAAGGAAATTGATGTTGTAGTTGGGGCTGGAAGCATCAGGAACAATGGAATATTTGCCTGGGGCACTCGTGGTTAGAGCCGAGGAGATTGTGGTCAACCCAGCCAGATCACCCAGGTCATCGCCGTTGACAAAGCCGGTCGCGATGTAGGAATACGACGGAACCGCTCCGCCATAGGTCCTTTTGGTGTCCACCACATCCAGGACAAGGTTTGCCTTGGCCACCAGGAGGGTTTGGCGGACGGGATTGGCGGCCTGGAATAGCTTGCTGCCCGCCTGATTTGCCTCGACGATGATATCGCCGGCTCCATCAACCCTGAGCATTCCCGCGACAATCGTACCCGGGCCGCTGATTACGGTATAAGTGACAGGAAGGCCAGATGCGCCGCCGGTTGCCGAAAGGGGAACTGGAGCGGCACCATAGGTCACGGAACCAAGGGGATCAAAAGTGATCTTTTGAGGGCTTGGAAGAGCGTTGAAAAGGTTGAGCCTACCACCAGTCACAGTTTTCCCGGCCAATGCCGGAAGTGGATCCACATTTTTCAAAAGCTTGTCAACATATTCCTGAACGGTCAAGCCAGGTGATTGATCCATCAGAACCACAAGGGCTCCCGCCACCTGGGGCGCAGCCATGGAGGTTCCGTTATAGGAGTCATAAGAACCCATCGCAACCGGAACGGTGCTCCAGATACCCTCTCCGGGAGCTCCCAAATCCACCGAGGTCAAACCGTAATTCGAAAAGCTGGCAAGGGTATCCCGGTTGGTTGTCGCGGCGACAGCAATCACATTGACTTCGGGGAAATCCGAAGGAAAGTGGTCAATCGTATCGTTGTCCAGTCCGGAGTTACCGGCCGAACAGGTAAATATCACTCCTTTTTTCCCGGCATTTTGAATTGCGACATTAAATGGATCACCGATTGCTGCGGTAATCACAAAACTCATATTTACCACTTTGGCATTGTTATTGACAGCATAGTCAATGCCTTCGATGATGCTGCCATAGGTGCCCGATTTTAGGGCCATTAATTGTGTCTTCCAGGCTACCCCACTAACGCCGATTCCGTTGTTACCCACCGCCCCAATGATACCGGCGACATGGGTCCCGTGGCCACCTGTGTCCATCGGATCGGACGATCCATCAAAATCGGACCCGTAAACATCATCCACGTAACCATTCTTGTCGTCATCAACCCCATTTCCGGGGATTTCCCCAGGGTTCTTCCACATATTGGCGGCAAGGTCGGGATGGTTGTAATCGATCCCCGAATCGAGAACCGCTACAATTGTCTTGCCCGTGCCTGTATTGTAATTCCAGGCAAGTTCCGCATCGATGTCCGCACCCGCCACGCCCCCATTTGCCCCTGTGTTATTGAGAGCCCATTGGGTGCTATATCTGGGGTCATTGGGAGCCTTTTCAAATTGAGCATAGAAGTTTTGGTGAACGCTACCAACCGCTGGATCACTTAAAAGGGCATCCAATGTTTTGGCATAATCCGCTTTGGGATCAATCGTTGCCAAAAATGTCCCAGGTGTCACATCAAAGGTTTTGACAACGTCAACCCCCTTCACATAGGCATCCGCTTCAAGGTTTACCGGTTCGGTTGTCTTGAAATGAATCAGAACCCGGGAAAGATCGACCTTGTTTGTATCAAGGACCCAATTATTGCCGGCGGGTACCCATCGTTGCTCAAGAGATTCAAGATTGGGGCGAGCGTTTCGATTTTTCTTTGAAACCGACATGGGCAACATCTCCTCAAAATTTAGCAATTTCAGAATGACTTTATGTAATTAGAAGGAAGGATGGCTTCCTGCATATTTCCCCAAAGAAGAGGCTAAATCAAGTCCTTAAACCGAATCTGGCTCCCAGGACACACTTTTAATCCTTGAAGAAGTCGGACTCTTCCCACCAGGCAAAACCTTCGTCCTCGGACACCTCTTCCCAAACCTCATCACTTACGGGATCAGCAATCTCGACTTTCGGTGGCTTGCTTGGGGCCGGAGCGGGAGGCAACAGGATTAAAGGGGGAAGAACTCCACCGGGAACAAGCGCGCCTCGAACAACTTGGCCGGGACCATCAGGCAATTGGGGAACGGGTTGGCCAACCGGCTGGAGCGGAATGGCTGGAAACGGAGGAACAAACGGGGTGCCGTTATTGCCATTTACCGGAACGCCCCAAACACCCCCATTGGATATTCCGCCCATCCAGCCAATAGCACCACCAATCATTCCGGGTATTCCGGGTGTTCCAGGCAGGCCAAATATGGGAAGTCCACTGACTCGCGGAAGGCTCATCGGACCAGTGGGTGCGATCATTGCGGGCGGGACAAAACCGGCTGGTACGGGGCCGGGGATAGACTCGTTATCCGCCCTGATTGCCTTTCCTGAATTATTCTTGGCAGCAGGCGTTTGGGGAGTTCCAGAAACTGGTCCTGGTTGAACCGGGTTGGTAAACCCAGGCAGGCCAGGCGAAACACCAGTCCATCCTGAAGGGATTACCACCGGTTGTACGGGGTTGGAAACAGGCGCCAAATCGAGGCGACCGGCTGTGGAAATTTTCCCCTTTAGCGAATCCAAAACGGCGATGCTTTTGTAAAGCTGGTCGAGAATCGCACCAGCCGAGGCTCCCGGGTTGGCATCCCAAAGCAGCGAAATCGCCCCGGTGACAAGGGCCGAGGACATCGATGTCCCACTCTGAAGACCATAGCCTCCGCCTGGGCTTGTGCTTAGGAGGTTGGTTGAGGGAGCTGCAAGGTCGACAGTCGCGACGCCATAGCTGGAAAACCCTGCAAGGTTGTCCGCCTCGTCGGTGCCCGCAACCACAACAAGATGCTCGGCGGTATAACTTGCGGGAAACGAAGGTGCGAGGTCGATATCCTTGCCCGAGTTGCCCGAAGCGGTGACAATAATCACACCTTTGGCAGAGGCGGCGTCCAGCGCATCGGCCATGGCCCGGCTATAAGCCCCGCCCCCAAGACTCAGATTCCAAATCTTTGCACCCGCCCTGGAGGCATAATCCATCGCCGCAAGGATATCGCTATCAAAGGCCTGGCCATTCTGGATCACCCGAAGTGGCAGAATCCGCGCGGTCCAGTTCACCCCCGAAATTCCAATGGCATTGTTTCCCGTGGCGCCGATCAACCCCGCAACAGCGGTTCCATGGCCTGTGATGTCCGAAACATCACTACTGTTTTTGCGTCCGAAAGAGGCGCCATGGACATCGTCGACGATCCCATTGCCATCGTTATCAATTCCATCGCCCGGGGTTTCTCCGGAATTGGTCCAAATACGGGCCTTGAGATCAGGGTGATTGATGTCCACACCCGAATCAAATACCGCGACAAGTGTGTTACCGTTTCCCGTAAATGTGTCCCAAGCGGAAGTGGCATGGATCGACACAGGGTTGGGGCTCAATTCCCATTGCGCGGAAAATCTTGGGTCATTGGGAATGGAAGCGGCGGTATGGATGCTGTTTACGCTTACATACATTACCCGAGGATCCAGACTAAGGGCTTTTGTGGCCTGGCTGACCGTGAGCAGAGGATCGGTAATCCGTGCTTGCCAAAGTCCAGGAACCGCACCAAGGGACTTTTCCAGGGTCATCCCGGGAATCAACTGCAAAAAACCTGCCCGGGCTTGTGATTCGACGGAAGGGCTGAGTTTGATTAGGAGGGAGGACGGGTCGTGCAGACTGGTAGCGGAGGCGGTCGGCGTCAGTCGGGATTCCAACCCTTCCAGAGAGAGTGCCGAAATATTCCTGGTGCGAAGCGATGTGGGCGTCTGGGCCATGAGCGAAATCCCCGAATCCCCAAGGGAGCGATAAGGTGCATACGCTCCCCCGAAGGTATTGGTTCACACAAAACTAAGACGATTCTACCGGTAAAATGGGGGGATGAAGAAGGGAAATGGGGGGATTTTTTTGACTTTTCCTCAAGAATCAGGGCCGAAAATTCCTTACCATTTCCACCAAAGCTTCAGAAGCAGGACAATTTTCACCGAAACGATTTTGGTTATTCCGCGCCTCCTGACAGGCGTTTGCGACAGATTCTGAGGTCAAAAGCCCGTGAATTTGGTCTTTAAGCCTCCCAAACCGGATCCGGTGGGGATCATGGAAATCGCCAAGGTTCAGCCTTTTGATGATGTGGGCATTGTCCGGCTGGTCATGGGCAAATGGCAGGATCAGCTGGGGCACGCCAGCGGCGATCGCTTGGGCCGTGGTTCCAATTCCCCCATGATGAGCCACAAGGCACGCACGTTCAAAAAGCCCCCTTAAAGGCGCCCAGCGACAAACAAATGTACCCTCCGGAACCTGCCCATCCATGGGTTGCGATAGCTGCTCGGGGTGCCGGGTCAATAAAACTACCCGCTTTCCCAGTTGACGCGCCGCCCGGGCCGTCGCTTCAAAAACCAGCCCAGCCTGGGCCATGGCAGAACCCAAAGTTACCACAACAGGCGCCGATCCGGCATTTAAAAAAGTGTCCAGCTCCAAAGGCAATGGGTCATCGTTTCCCGCCAACAAAAACGGGAATTGTTTTGCCTGGAAAGGCATGTCGCCGGGCGAGGCAAACCATTCGGGAAATAGTGCCAACACCAAATCAGGCGAGTGCCACCAATGGGTCATCCAGTTTGTGATTTTAGGCAAACCAAGACCTTTTCGCAAAGGCCCCAACTGCTTGTCCATCATTGGATCAACCAAAAAACGGTCGACAAGATTCCGGAACCTCCTGGGAAAGCGCTTGTGCAGCCACGGAATCAACCCGCCAAGGGCGATCACGGGCGGTTGTTCGACGCTTCGAAATACCGCTGGCGACAAATGAAGGGAAGCCAGGGGAAAACTGCGATCATCCCGCAAAATCCGGGGTGCTATAGCCAGGGAACTGGCGACCACCGCAAAGGTCCCCTGGGGCCTTCCAGCCATCCAATCACCGGTGATCGACAACATTTCTGACATCAAAGGTGCGAAACCTGCATCCCCAAGAAGGAAAGCCGTCCCCTTCATCGGCTTCCACAGGTCCGGATGGCTGGTGAGCCTTTCGTAATCGGCAAGGTCACCTAGGGGCAGAAACCCCAAGCCATGGCGTTCCACATCCGCCTGGAAATAGGGATTGGTCACGATGGTTGCGGTGTGTCCGCGACGAAGCAGGTCCCGGGCAATGGTTACCCCCGGGAGGACATCCCCCGAGCTTCCCAGGAGCACAAAAAGAAAATCGATTTGTTTTGAGAGTGTCATTGGCATGGTTGCCTTTGGCGGGAAAAAAGGATTCGAGGAAATTTTCTGGTGGAAAACGCCTTTTAGGGAACTCCGGGCTTACCCATTCTTGTTTCAAGGAAATCCCAGGCCTTTCGTCGAACCTCGGGGGGAAAATCATGCCCCGCCTCGGGATAGGCTGCCACAAGATCCTTTTCCGAACCCAAAAAGCGATAAACAGCCGATACCGGGGTTACACATTCGCGGACACCTGTAACCTCAAAATTCGAATCGTTTATTGGCGCGTTGATAAAAAGGGGTCGCGGAGCGATCAGGGCTAAAACCCCGGGAAAATCAAAAGGCATCCGGTCAGGAGCGGCGCCAAACTCCGATCCAATTCGTGGCATGTACCGATCACTCGACCACCCCTTGAGGTTTCCCCCATAATAACGGGCGAATCGGTTGAAACCACAACTTGTCACCACCGCCTTGATGCGGGAATCCCATGCAGCCGTAAAAAGGGCATTGTGTCCGCCCAGCGAATGCCCCGCAGCGGCGATCCTTGTTGGGTCCACCTCGGGAAGGCTTTGCAAATAGTCGAGAGCCCGCCTGTTGTCGGTTACCGCTTTGATGGTTCCGGAAACATGGGGATTGTGTTTAAAGTCATATTTGTACTCCCCAAATGAGGGATAATCGGGGCAAAGAACCACAAACCCACGCTGGGCCAGTTCCTTGCCGATGTGGAGGTTGGGCAATCCCCCAAGGCCAGCAGGTTCATCCTTGCCGATGTTGTTGGTCTGATGCAAGCAAAGAACGGCGGGTCGCCTTTTTCCCGGTTCAATGCCATTTGGGATCAACAGCCATGCCCGGATACGCTCAGGATTGGCCCCCCTGGATAAACCCAACGGGAGATCAATTACATACGATACCTTTTTTAAAATATATTTTGATTCCAACCGCTCCTCAAGAACCTGCGGGGCGAGTTCCCCCCGAAGTCCCGGCTCTCCGGGATAGCCCATGGCCCGTGCCATTCCGGCCTGAATCAAAATTCGATGCCCTTCAAAGGAGACCAAATCCGAAAATGTTTGGGCGCGGACCCCCGGGGCAAAAGTCACCGGCCCAAGTCGATCGGGTGTTGGCCCACCTGTGGGGGAAACGGGAGACTGGCGAAACAGTTGGAGCAGCAAAAACACCAAAAGGGACGACATGGGGATTTCTCCGTGGGACCTCTATTGTTTTAGGTCCTCAACTGCCTGTCAAAACCCCATGAAAACAAACCACCCCCGGATTTCCTGAGCAATTGCCGGGAAAGCGGGGGTAAGGGAGGAATCCGGTCTATCAGACAACCCGGGAATTAGTCGAGGGTGAGCACTTCAGCACCCTGACGGGTGATGGCGGCGGCCAGGGCCTTGGGGTCGGTGGATTCCTTGAGGAAGCGAACCGAACCATCGCCAAACGCCGCATTCACACCACCAGTGTGGAAGCCATAAATGGCTTCGAAGTTATTGACATTGATGCAACTGCAGCCGCCATCTGGCACCATACCGGTGCTGTCCCAACCACGAAGGGTCTTGGTAATGTTGTGGTCGGCCCAGGCGCCGTTAAGCTGCCAGCCACCCGAACCAGGGTTGTTCGGCATAACGGCTTTGCCCTTGGCATAAACTTGTTGGCGACCGGCAATTTCCGTCAGCATGATGGTGTTTGAAGTTCCATCGAGGATGTCTGCCTGACGGGGACCATCGTTGTTGCCTTTGCCACGAGCGCCAAAGAAGCCACTATCTCCGGTGGGAGAGGCGGGTGCGCAATTGGCCTGAAACGGACCGCGAAGGCCCTTGATGGCCGCGTAGTCTGCGGCGGCAAGATTCAAAGGCACAGCAATACCAAAGTAGGGACCGTAGTCGGTGGTACGGTCAGGTGCTGAAGGGCATTCGAAGGTTTTTACCTTGGTTGCGCCACCGACCGAAACACCAAGCGGAGCAGGCAGATTGGCGGGGTCCGCAACCGATTTGTTGACATCGAACACATTGTTCAGGTTCCCCTGCTCAATGTAGGCCAGCACCATGGAAAGCATACTGTGCCCCTGGGTCTGGGGACCAAAGGGATTTGAAGGGTTGGGGTTTGTAAGGAAATCAAAGCCCCAAGCCGGATAGCGCCCCTTGGTTCCTTCAAGGTTGACCATGGCCAAAGCCAATTGCTTCAGGTTGTTTTGACACTGCATTCGGTTGGCTGCTTCGCGAACCTTTTGGACGGCTGGCAAAAGCAACCCGATCAACACGGCGATAATGGCAATTACCACCAACAATTCAATGAGGGTGAAACCACCCCGTTTATGGAATTGACGATTCATGGATAACTCCGGGAGAGAGACCTTATGGAAAAATAAAACAAGGACAAAATAGAGAAGCTTTGGAACCAACCACGAGGGCCACACGGACAGGAAAAAAGAATGGACAACCTGGGTCTGTGTGGCCCAATAACCGTGAAAAGAAATCCAAGGCACTATTCATCCTATTTTGAGGGCATCGGGTTCGTCAATCGCAACACTTGGGAAAATTCTAATCCCGACGGCGATTTTTCAATTAGCTCAGAACAAGGAGCCCGTTACAATTTGCAATTGGAAAACTTTCGCTTTCGCAATCAAATAGGAGGTTTGCCTATTACCAAATTTCCCTTGAAACCATGAGAAAAGGCCGGTCGGGATCAGATATAGAATTGGGAACCCAATAGTTGTCCAAACAATTTAGCGCCATTCCGGCGACCGCTATTCCGGAAGCGGCTTCCCGCAGGTTTCCCTCATTAATGGAATCAACAAAAATCCCCCAAGATACACAAAGCTAATCACCGCGCACGCCTGCCCATAATTCCCCTGAAACACACCCTCCATCAGGGCGCCCGTTTGTAGGGTTCCGATTGCCGCAAGAATGCGCCCAAAATTGAAACCAAATCCCTGACCGGTGGCCCGAACCCTTGTGGGAAAAAGCTCAGGCAAATAGAGAGGCAACCACCCATAAAACGAAGCTGTGCAAGCACCAGCCAAAAATACACTCACAAAAAACCAGTTCGACCAGGTTTCATTAGTCCGAAAGAAAAGCTGCGCACTGCCCAAGGAAATCAGAAGCAAAAACCCATAGGTCCACCGGCGGGAATACCTTTCCCCGAGCATAGCCGCAACCAAACAACCCAAAACCGCTCCCATAGCCGACCAAAACTGGGTCCACTGTTTGGCCCCTGGAAGTTTTTCCGAAAGTTTGTCGGCCCAGGGTTGCGCCCACTGGACCGAACCCCATGTCCCGAGAAGCGCCACACCCGAAATTCCAGCGGCAATAAGCATCATGGAAAGGGTCGCACGGCGAAACTCGGGCGTCTCGGCATTTCGCGAAAGGTAGTTCCGGATCGGCCAAAGGTAACCAACCGTCACCACTCCAAGAAACCCGATTGTGCCAACAATTCGAACTACCCAGATAACATCGTTGGCCCAAAGGCCCAAAATTCCAAAGCAGGCGGCGGAACCAACCAAAACCCCCAGCAGGTCCTTTGTGGCCCACCCCTTGGTCCGACCACCCGTCCGCTCCTCGGTCCAGCTTTGCGATTCCGGCACAAAGAACCTGATCAAAAGTGTTAAAAGAGCGGGAAGGATCCCCATCAACATGAGCATCCTCCATCCGGAGTTGGCCGCCAACCGATCAATCCACTCTTGCGGGATCTGTAATGCAATCATTATAGATGCCAGCGCGGTCTGTACCTGATTGAGAAAAAGACTTAAGAATGCCACGATAACATAACCCAGGTTGCCCGCCGCGCCGATCAATCCAGCCAGAAGTCCCCGGGATCTCCCCTGCCAGATCTCCATAACCAGCGCCACGCCAAGCGACCATTCCCCTCCCATGCCAAGTGCCGCCAAAAAACGGACGGCGACAAGGTGCCAGGGGTGCATAGCAAACGCTCCCAGTGCGGAGACGACCGCATAAGTGAGAATACTCAGGGTCATGGCGCGAACACGGCCAATCCGGTCTCCCAACCAACCAAACACGACGCCCCCAGTCGCCGCGCCAACCAGAAAAGCGGCGGTAATGACTCCATACCAGCGGCCAAAGACCTGGTCGGAGGCCTGGTTCCCAAGGAGTTCCATAACAGCAGGCCTGGCCACTACTGGAAAAAGCCCCATTTCAAATCCATCAAAGAGCCAACCCAACAACGCCGCGACAAGGGCCATGGTCCGCGCCGATGTGGAAGTGACAATTTGTGAGTGATCCGGGGGGGAGGCGGCCATGAGGACCTTTCGCCAGGGTAAGGCGGAGGGATTGATATCGGGGGGGAATATGACCAGGGTTATTCAGGTTTTACGGGAATCCACTGCACGGCGTCGACAACGACATATCCTTTTGTCCCCGCATTGCTGATGACCACAGACGATTTTATGCCGCAAGGAAAAACCCCAAGAACAAAATATCCACCTTTTGTGGCTTTGGTCTGATCCAGGGAAAACTCCCGGGGCTGCCCATCTGAAATCAGCGTGACAGGAACCTTTTTGGAGCGATTGGGATTGGAACTGTAATAGATGCGGATCTCATGGAGGGCGCCTTCGGTGGGGAGTTGGGCGTCAAAACGGATCGCAAGGTTCCCTTTGTTGGCGTCCCCATCGTGGAGATATTCCGTCCCAACATAACCACCGACGGAACTGCTTTCGCTCCAGATCCCGGTAATTTTTGCATCAGGATTATCGATCACAACTCCTTGCATTTTTGCCGGATCCAAAGGGGGCACAGCCCTGCTCGTGCCTGGAGGGTTTGGCCGTCTTGCTTTTTCCAGAACCTGGCCATCCTTGATCAGCCTTTCCCGCAATTGGAAATAGGGCACTTCCTGAACCGCCTGGGTTTTGCCCATCTGTTGGTTATCAATCGCAAGGCAAGCGGCCGTGGCAGCCGATTGACCCAGAATGAAAAATACCGGCTCCATCCGGATCGACCCATACGCTATATGCGAACAGGAAAGACAAACGGGAACAAGCAGATTTTGACACTGATCCTTTTTGGGGCAAAGGGATAGATAACTAATCGAATAGGGGCCACCTGGAGAAACCTGGATATCCCCCTCATTTTGAACAAAACCGTCCTTGTCAACAATCCTTGTGCAGTTGTGCGAATCCATGTTGTAAGAACCCATTCCCACCGGGCTTTGCAAAGGCTTTATGCCCCGGCATTCCAGTTCGGTCATCACATGGGCACCAACCATGCGCCTTGCTTCACGAACATAAATCTGGTGGGGCCAATTTCCGGTTTCAACAAATTCGTCTTTGGCCATACCCCACGGCGCCATCAATTTTTTCATCGCCTCTGGGGACCGTGGATGGTATTTGAGAGTCCACATCAGACCCTTTTGCCAAGAAAGATGAGCCTGAATGATTTCCTTGCGCCGTTCATAACTCGCATCGGGATAGTCGTTGGATAACCCGATGAAGTCGGTGCTGACCGCCCCGTTGTTGTTGGTGTCGGTTTTGCCATTGGGCATGAAAAGCGGATGCATGGGAAAACGAAGATCGCCCGCTTCGAGGTTTCGCAACAATAGTTCATACTTGGCTTCGTCATAGTCCTCAGGCTTGGCGAAATCGACCTTGTTTGAATCGACCTGGGTCATGCACATCCGAAAACAATACGCCTGTACCCTGTTGTCTCCATTACCGGGGTTGGGAAACGGCCCTTTTTCGATCCCGAAGACGCGACCGCTGGCAGGATCTCCAGGTTTGACAAAACCGTCCACTTTTTTCACAAAGCGGTGGTTGTGGACATTTTTTGATAATTGCCATCCGTTTAGGCTTTCCCCATATTTTGCGTTGGACTCCCGACCCACGGCGTAATCCACACCCGCCGCCGCCATCAAATCACCTTCATAGCTCGTATCGATGAACACCTTTGCGGAATATTCTTTCCCCGAAAGGGTTCGGATTCGGGTGATCCTTCCCGACTTCATAACTACCCCGCCTTTGGCCCGGTCGAGCCATTCCCCAAGTATCAGTTCGACACCCTCTTCCGCGAGCATCCCCCGAAGGGTTTTCTCCGCGACCTTGGGTTCAAACACCCAAATGGCATCCTCCATGGGACGATAGCCAGGGAGTTTGGAACGATCGCCAAATTTCCAGGCAGCGGGATCGTCATAGTGTTTTTTGAGCCGACGGTAAAACTCCCGCGAGATTCCGCCAATAACCGACTTGTCGCCTGTGTCCGTCGCGCCAAGCCCACCTGAAGTCAATCCTCCAACATGGCTTGAGGGTTCGATCAGGATGGCGGTTTTGCCCATCCGTCTGGCCTGGATCGTGGCGGCGACCCCCGCCGGAGTGGCTCCATAGGCGATGATATCCGCATTCCGGATTTGCGCATCCTGGCCGCCCGCGACTTGCGGACTTTGGACCGGACCGAGCAATATCACAGTAACCAGAACACAGGCTACCATAAAATCCCCATAACGGATTAATTTGCACACTACCGAGGCATATTGGCCACTTTTACGAAATCGTCTCCTAATAACCTACCTTGGGATCAATCACTCCCAACAACTTCTCCCCTGCGGCGAACCGGCGGACATTTTCCCGTTGCAGACGCCAGGCGCGATCAAGATATCCCGATGTCTGAAAAGGGTTTGGGCCTTCTTCCCGATCGATGTCCATCGAAAGTGCCTGCCTTGCGGGCCAATCCGTTCCGACAAAGCCCCGCGCCTTTTCGTGTTGGCGAACAAGGTCCTTTGCGGCAAGCGCGGCTGGGCCAAGGATCAAAAGGATCGTGTCCTTGTTCAGTTCGCGAAGCTCCTGCGGAATGAGACTTTGGCGGGTTCCCAAAGGCGAGCAGGCAACCAAAACATCCGCCTCGCCTACCTCCTCGGGGAGCGCACTGATCGCGATTCGCCTGGCGAATCCCTTGGGCGCTGGCCCGGTGGATTCTTCCACAAGAATCACCCGTGAGCCAAGGGCGCTTAGCCTGCGAGCAAGGACTTCGCTGCTGGGCGAATTACCCAAAATATAGATCTTTTTTCCATTCATGGTGATGCGCCCGGGTTTTTGCGCATGCAACTTGCCAATCGCCGACATTATAATTCCAATTCCCGATTCCGAGCGCTCGGGAGCCGCGATCCCCTCGTTTCCGGTGATGGTCAGGGTCGATTCGCCAAAAAGTGGAAACGCATCGGAGGAATCTGCCACATGGACCCATTTGGTTTGGGGTTTTTCCGGAAGTGTGGCGAAACCAATAATCGCATCGATGGGGAACTCCTTGGAGCGGCTCATTTCGACGGCCTCCGAAGGGGTTCTTGCCGCCATAAATTCGACATCAGGAGCGACCCGTTTGAGTTCACGGAGCTTGTTGGGGGAAAGCGAAGATGGCACAAGGATCCGCCTGGGAGCTTTCCAGTCCTTGTCATCCTTGGATGGACTTTTTCCCTCGACCAGCCCGAATGACTCCCGAAGATCCCAAGGCGCAATGGTGCCGGTCATTTCCCCATAAACATGAGTGATATTGTCCGCTTTGACATCGACCCCGGTCCATTCCTTGTACCAGGGGAGACGGATGGCCATCTTGGCGTCATCAAGCGTCTTGTTCTCCCTGACCGAATTGCGAACGGCTTCGCGCAGGTCGACGAAATAGCGCTTTTGCCTTTTGACCAATTCCGGGCCATCAACCGGACCATGTCCGGGACAGATCATTTTGGGAGCCAGGGCCTCCATGCGCTCCAGGGCGCGCACCCAGGATCCCGAGTCGCTATGCCCCATAAAGTTGAACGCGCCATTGACACAGGCATCGCCGGTGCAAAGGATTCCATTTTTTGGGATCCATGCGCAAGCATCGCCCGAGGTATGGGCGTGACCCATAAAAAGGAATTCCACCCGTTGGGTTCCATCATCCAGGACCAATTTGTCATCAAACAGAAGGTCGGGAACCCGGAAGGTGCTTTCAGCGACATCCTTGCGCGCATTGGGGCCCTTACCCGCGTCGGCAAACTCTTTGGCATCTCCCCTCATCCGTTCCGCACAAAAACGGTGCCCAATGACCGCGGCGCCTTCGGCGGCCCAGACCGCATTGCCCCAGGCATGATCGCCATGGTGATGCGTGTCAAAGACATAACGGATTGGCTTATTCGTAGTTTTCCGAATCTCGGCGATCACATCCCGTGCTTCCTTGGGGAAGTTGGCGTCAATCACCACCACATAATCCTTGAAAACAACCCATGCGTTGTTGCTCCCCCCGAACGGGAGATTGGGATCCGTCGCGGAAATTTGTGAAAACCGAAAGAAAACCCCCGGGGCGACCTCGCGGACCTCGTTGTACTTCATCGCGGGCTTAAGGCTGGTGGGCGCGGGATCGACGGCTAAAGCCAGATGGGAGCAAAAGCCCAAGAAAAAAATCGCGATTGTGCGCATGGGAAAGATTCCATGGTAAAAGAGAGGGCACGGCACAGCAGGCATGAAAGACTATTTCATGGGAAAGCACACCCGGGGACAAGCCCCGTGATGATTCCACATCCTGTTCCCGCACAAAGTAACCAGACCAATTCCTGAACCGTCAGAACAGCCGATTGCTTCGAAAAAGGCCCTACCCCGGAAAATCCGGCCCCTTTACCACCCGCAAAGAGACTGGATATGGGCAAGGCTTCCATCCCGGGACCAACCATCAAGTTGGGCCGGATCCTTGAGCTGTTGACCCCTCAACCGGTCAACGCGCAGGTAGGCAGAGGAGAGATCTTCGAGGTTGGAAAGGTCTCCCCAAAGCTTTTCCAGTTGGACAACAGGGAAGATGTCTTCGTGACCCAATCCCCAGCGCCTTTTTACATCCTTGATGGTGACATATGTCGGCACTCGCGAAGCAAGGTGCCTTACGGCCCTGCCCAATACTCCCCTATCCCCCGCCAGAACCGTTTTTCGGTCTAGCCCAAGGAACGCGAGGAAGCTGTCGATATGAACCCAGGTGGTGAGACTGTTGTAAAACCCAAGACGAAACTCGGTCGTGTCATCAGGCTGCGCGAGCCCCTCGATAATCCGGGGCCTGCCCGCCACCCGACCCAAACCGCCACCATGATCCTCGACTCGCTTGGGGATCACTTCAAAAGCTATGGTCGCACCCGATGCTTCGACCTTTTCCACCACTCCCGGACAAACCGTCGCCCCAAGACTGTCAATGTTATGCACCATCAACCACTGGAGGTTTGGATGGGCCGCCAACATCGACCCTAGCGTTCCACCCAGAATCAGATTGGGAACCTCATAAAAGTGCCCGGGGGGATGAAACCTTTGCAGGGGAATATTATCGACATAGTCTGTCGCCTCACCGGCCGCCTGGCACCAATCCATAATCGCCCGCCGCGAAGCGTCCCGGACCTTTTGCTTGTTTTCGTCCAGTTTCGCCTGGGCCGATTCCTCCCACAGAAACATCAGATCCCGACGCGTCGGGATCAGGCGATGTGCAATCGATTGCCCCGGGGAGAGCCGGACATCCACCTCCTTGAGCAATCCTCCCACCTCGGGAAGATGATTTTCGATGGCATCATGGGTGAGGTAGCTTGTTGTGACCGAGTGGGGAATCACGCCGCCGGTGTCGCGCTGGGTTTTCGCGGTTTTGGCAAGATGGACCTCAAGGAAAGACCGGTGTCTGCCTGCAATCCCCACAAAAGGGTTCACCGCTTTGACAACTCCAGCTCCCATGGTCCAGCGCGAACCAACACCTCCGGCGAGGCTGACCACCCCGATGCCCCCTTGGGCGATAATTTCTCGACCCCGTTTCGAATCGGGCCGAAGAGCAGTGCCCCCTGCATCGATCCAATCAGATGGTTCAAGATCCTTGATGTCGACATCTATGGGCAAACGATTGCGTGCAAGTCCGATACGCCCCTTGAGAAGGTCCTCGCGATTCTTGGAATGCTGAATCGGGTCGAACCCAAAACGCTCCATGATCGTGTTGGCCTGGGTGTCCCATTCGGGAGGGTGCCCGGTGCCGCCTGTGTGTTCACCCGGAAATACCGTCGCGGTCATTCCCCGAAACACGCCAAGGTGGGGCGTGGTTCCCGTCTGAGCGGCAAAAAAGTTGAACTCGGCACGCCGAAGGGGATCTACCGAACGGCCCGTCACCCTTGTTTCCGCCAAAACCTTGGGGATCATCAATTCCATATACGGGGCGCCCATCACGGCATCCGCCCCTCTTAGAAGTTGGGCAAAAGTCCCCTTGGGATTGATCCGGAAATCATACACTACCGGATCCATGGCAAAAGGCAGTATATCCTGCATATGGCGCTTGGTGCTGACCAGGATTTCCAAAAGTTCATCCTTGGCTTTTCCATGACGCTTGGGATCGACATAAATTCCCATGCCACCGCCAGACATTCCGCCCAGCATCTGGAAACCCCAGAAATCGGATACGAATTTGGCTTTTGATTTGGCGATTACCGCCTCGGTGAAAGCGTTTGTCACCCAGGGGATAATGGTCGCCAGCGGACCGTTCCAATGCTGATCAATCAGGCCGGCGAGCTGGTGTATATCGGCCGAACGCACAGCCGCCAGGATTTTTCCGTAAAGCTCCAGGCTCTGCTTTCGGGCGGCCCACTGTGGCCCCGACCTCAAAAGATAATGGGTCGTGACCATGTTGAGAATGGGCCCGACATTTTGCGCCATCCCCCCATGCATCGGGATCAGGCTTTGAGAAAGCCGCTCCGCAAAAAGCCCGGCGTTAAAAGCCAAATCTTCCTGATGGAGGATGGTGTGCTTGGGCAAAAGCCGTCCACGACTTATCCCCCATTCGGGATCGTCATCGGTGGCAATTTGGCCTTCGATGAGCTTGATGCCCGGAAACACACCACCTGAATCCTGCCATCCGCCTCCCGAACCGCCTAGCCACTCGCCAAGAATCGCTCTTGCAACAACAAGCCTGGCCTCATCCGCTCCCAGGCCCCCTTCGAGGGACGCCGCCTGACCTGTCGCTCGCATAAGCAGACTAATCAGCGATGAAAGTAGATTGGTCGAAACCGCAAGGCGTGAACCCTTGGGGATACCACCGACGCGGCTTGCTACCTCGATTCCGTAACCCGGGCGAACGATCCGAGCCAAAATTTCGGCAAGGGAAAGATCGGTCCCCTCGACCGATGATGGGATCAGGCCCGAGGCGACCACGGCCGCCTTGATCAGTCCAAGATGATCATTGCCAAAGTTAAAAAGCTCTTCAATATTTTGGATATCTTTTGTGTCGTCCAAATCGATGCTCGTCAGACGAAGCACAGGCTCGGGAATCAAACGAAGCCAGGTCGTGATCGGAGCGACAGGCGAGGCGTCCCGGCCATGGACCCCCAGGTCAACCGAGATGTTGACCACCCGGGCCCCTTCGGGCATATCCATTCCCAAAAAGAAGATGTCCGACCAGCAAGAGTGGGTCAGGTCCAGACGAACCGGGGTTTTTTCGCACAAAAGCGGAAAAAGCCCGGTGGCCCGGTCCCGCTCCAAAAGATCGGAAACAATCCGAAGCGGATGTTCCGAGGCGGCGCCCACCCGATACATCCAGCGGTTACCCCGCAGTTGGCGCACGGATTGGCGAACCTGATCGGCAAGGTCCTGATACGCGCCCTGTTCGTAAGCTTGGGCCAAAAGGCTTGCGCCCGCCCGGGTGAGACTTGGACAAATTGGGATACGGGATATCGCTTCCTCAAACCGGCGGTCAAAAAGCGCCATGAAAGCGTCTTTGTCCAATAGGCCATCCGAGGGAAGGGCAGGGTCTTCCTGGAGTCGAAAACGACAAACCCCATGAAGGATGATCGCAGCCCGAACCCGGTGGTAGAGGTTGGTCGAATCCTTGCGAAACTGCTCCAAACCCGTGAGTGTTTGCAAAAGCCCAGGCGTGGGCATCGATTGGGCCATTTCGAGGGCGGCACGGTCCCGAATGGCCGGATCATCGGAAAGGATCAGGGCAACAAAGGGGTTCATGCGCGAGCATCTCCCCTCGGTCCGTTGGTGGTGTTTGGTATTTCGGCGCCTGTTCCTGGTTCCCGACCATCGGCCTGATGGCGGATTCGGAGAACGGTGCCCAAAAGTAGCTCCATCATTTCGTCCCGGTCGATCCCCGAAAGTGCCATGGCAATCTGCGCATCGACGACCCCGAACTTGGTGCCGAGGTTGTGCCTTTGACCGGTGGCTTCGAGCGCCAAAAGCCGGTTCCCCTGGGCAAACCGGTTAAGCGAAGGGGAAAGACCAACCGGCTTTTTGTCTCTTGAAGGATCCTTGATTACCGCCTCGAGTAATTCGAGAATCGCCGGTTGAAGCACATGCATTCCGAAAAAGCAAAGGTAATGCCCCTGACGGAGCCCGGGAACCGTAAGCCGAAGCTCCGCGAGGCTGGGATTGGGTTTTTCAATGACTTCGGTAACCTGGTACAGACCAGGTTTCCCGTGAACCCGCTTCCCCTGGATGGTTCCATAAAGGTTGATCAGGTGTTCGGGGGTCGCCTTGACCGCGGAGACCGCCGAATTGTGCTCGGTTGCGGTGTCAATCAACTGTTTGGCGCATCGTCTCTGGACTCCGGAAATGTAAACATGATCTCCCAAAAGCACCAGAAACGGGTCGTCCTTGATGAACGATTTGGCCGACCATACGGCGTGTCCATACCCCTCCGGTGTCTGTTGGATGGCAAATTCGAGCCTGTCCTGGATTTCGGCGACGCGGGTCGCTTGCTTGGCGGCCCAGGGAGTGTCGATCGCGCCCCCTTTGAGCATGGCGGCGTATGCCTGGAAGTGGCGGCGATAGACATCCTCATCGCCTGGTCCACATACCACACAAATCTTCTCGATGCCGCTTTCGATCGCCTCTTCGGCAATGATCTGGAGGACAGGTTTGCTGGCTCCGTCCCGATCAACCAGGGGGAGCATCGACTTTTGAACCGGATCGGCTGCGGGGAATTGCCTTGCCCCGCGACCCGCCGCCGTGATGACCGCCTTGTTCACCTGCATGGGGTGGCCTGACCTTCAAAGAAAGGAATCATTCAGAACAAATTATCTGATACCGCTTAGGTTACGGGACTTTGTGACTAAAAGCACAGGGAAAGAGTGAGCCAAAAAAACCAATCCGCTTGAATCCATGAAAGATTGGGAAAGGGAAAGTTCCGCCCCATAATCGCAATTTGGACCCAAGGTTAGCCTCCAGGGAATGGATCCTTCCTGGAATCTTGGGACAAAAAAAGGAAATCCGGAAATTTTTTGGGACATTTTGGAAAATCGCACGCTTAATAAGGTGAGGAACCACGAAATTGGGATCTCTTTGCTTTGAACCGGCCAAAGGGAAAACAGAAAGGACTGGATATCAATGGATGAATGGTATTATTCCGAGGGTACTGCCCAAAAGGGACCAATTTCCCTGAAGCAACTAAAGTCCATATTCCTTGCTGGAAAACTAACCGGGGCCACCCTGGTATTCGGTCCCAACATGAAAGATTGGGTTCCTGCTAGCCAGGTTCCCAACCTGGTTCCCCCGGGGACAGGTCTCCCGTCCGGGAAAAACCAG
>CAMBMH010000044.1 GCA_945868575.1 Singulisphaera sp. GP187
TGTTCCAGGCAAACCAAAGCAAACCTGGAAAAGGTTCGGGATGGAAACCCTAAAAATTGTCGGAATTTGCATACTTTCGGCCATATTTTATGGCGTCCTGCATGATCAGGTGACTGTCCGGGTTTGTGTCGAATATTTTACTATGGGCCATCCTCCGATATTTTTAACGGATGAACCTAGCATTCTTGCACTGGGTTGGGGTGTTTTGGCAACATGGTGGGTGGGTCTTTCGCTTGGATTGCCTTTGGCGCTTGTCTGCCGTGTTGGGTCATTACCCAAATATTCCACAACCAGCCTTCTTCGGCCGATTTGTTGCCTTCTTTTAGCGATGGGGATTTTCTCCCTGATTGCCGGGGTTATTGGGTTTTTCGTTGCCGAGGCGGGAGGTGTCTGGCTGTTGGAACCCCTTTCGACCCGGGTTCCCCGTGAAAAACATTCCTTGTTTTTGGCGGACCTATGGGCGCACTTGGCCGCTTATGGCGGTGGCTTCATTGGGGGTATAGGAATCTGTATTTGGATTCTGTTGAGGCGTTACCGATCGGGCCAGGACAATGTAACTATTGGGCCAATTGGCTCTTAAGTGTCGAGCTTGGTTTCCAGGTCTATGAAGCGATTTAGGAGACTAAGGCACAATTTTGTAAATAAGTTTTGTGTCGTCGCTTCCACCAAACCCACACGGCCCCAGCGGCAAGTGCAGCGCTAGTCAGGATCAGGGTGCCTTGTAATGTTTACTTTTCGGGAAACTGGTGGTGAACCACGATTGCCAGGAGTTTGACCAATGGAAGTTTGCGTTGTTCCCCATGATTCCAATTGGAGAGAAGCATTCGATTCCGAGGCGGCCAATATTCGCAAAGCATTGAATTCCATCCAATTGGAAATTCACCACATTGGTAGTACCGCGATTCCGGGAATTTATGCAAAGCCTGTCATTGACCTGTTATTGGTTGTGGCGAGCCTCGATTCTCTTGATGGCAGGAATGATCGTATGATTTCGTTTGGCTACGAACCGATGGGTGAATGCGGCATTCCCGGCCGTCGGTATTTTCGAAAAAATGGAATCAATGGAATGAGAACCCATAATGTCCACGCTTTTGAGCAAGGTACTTTGGGAGTAAGGCGCCATCTTGCATTTCGGGATTATTTGATATGTCATCAAAAAATTGCAGAAGAATACAGTTTGTTAAAAAAACAATTAGAGAAATACTGCAATAACAGTATAGTTGACTACATGGCTGGAAAGAACCATTTTATCAAGAACCATGAGCAATTGGCTCTGGTATGGCAATCAGAAATATTGAACTTAAATAAAATTGATAAATAAAGAATAGCTTCGAATCCGTTTTGTCCAAAGCTTTTGGTAGGGAAAGCGGTTTCAGGCCGGATAAGCGGATTGCCGCCCCAGATCACCATAAATCACAAAGGTTTATAGCTTAATTTAAGATTTTTAATAGCAAATAAAAGTATTATTCAGGAATTACCGATTCCAATGGGAAGCTGTTGTAAATAGTGTAATTTCACTTCCCTATTGCTTTGACTGTGCGTTCATCCATGGTGGCGCGGGAGGCATCGCCAACTTTTCGGTATTGCTTCGCCCGCAAAATATACCCTTGAGGATTGTCCGGGTCGAGTTGAATGGCCTCGGTGAAATCAGCGATTGCCTGTTCATGGGCGCCTTGCTGGCTGTAAAGTTGACCGCGTCCCCGATACGCGACAGCATTATTGGGCTGGATCCGAATGGCTTCCGTGTCGTCGGCTATCGCCCCTTTCAGATCACCTTTCTTGTAGAAACATTCGGCTCGACTCATGTATGCGGGATAGTAATCAGGCTGGATTCGGATTGCCTCTGTGGAGTCAGCAATTGCCTGATCAATAAGATCCAGCCGAATGTAGGCAATCGACCGACCATAAAGGGATACTGCTGAGGCGGGGTTCATGCGAATCGCCTCGCTGTAATCCGCGATCGCTCGCTTGGCATTTCGTTGTCTCATGTAATTGTCCGCCCTGTACTGGTGCGACATCAGCAGCTTCGTCTGGTAAAGTGGAAACAGGGTAGGATCCAGTTGAAATGCTTTGGAATAAGCGACGATTGCCCGGCTGAAATCCTGGCGCTTCATAGATTGGTTTGCCCGATCCAGATACCAGGAAGCTGATTTTGGCTGGAACAAGCCAAAGAGTTTGCGGAAAATTCCCGGAGGTTGTGGCTTGTGACCACACTGCGGACAAATCCGTTCGTTGTTATCCATCTCCGCTTTGCATTTGGCACAGGTCTTCAATGTCTTTTACTCAATGGTTGACCGATGTTGTAATCCGGTTGATTGCCTGAGAAAGTGCAATATTTAATAAAAATCCGGGCGAAACACAAGAGTCGATGGTGGGCGGCCTATTTTGCAAATTTTTGACGGGTTTTAGGTTTTGATTTCCCGGATTGTGGAAACGATACCAACCAGCGTCTTTTAATCGTTTCCCTCTACTTCCCCGACGGAGGTCCGTTGGGTTCGTGATACAAAGCGGAGTCGGGGTGTTTGGCTTTCCACTCGCCCCAGGTGGTTCGTTCGTGGGGGACTTCCTTGAGGGGAAAGGCAGGAGCGCCGGAATAAAGGGGCTCGCCTGTGTCTTGCCAATATTGTTTGCCATCGGCTACAACAAGCATTTTTCCCGGTCGCGAAGAGTGGGGACCGCCTTGGCCAAGGCGGGTGGGCTTTCCATCCTCGCGGGAAAACACTTTTACACAATCGGCAATATCGCAAAAAGTAATGCTCAAGCCATTGGAGCCAAAGAGCTGGTCGTTGTAGACATGGTTCTCGGGACGAAGGAGCGATTCCAGTGACCAGGCTTTTGCCTTGCCATTCTCGACCACGCCTATCACCAACATCTCGTCTTTGGGTCGCGCTCGTTCGGCCATTCGGGCTTTGTATTCGGAACGCTTTTCGAATTTTGGGTTGACCCAACCCTTGGTGAGTTTTTTATTGGGGTCGTTCACGAACCATAGGCCAACCGGAATGGCCAAAAGGGCCCCAATCAGCACAAGCCAAATCAGGTTCGAAGTACTGCTTGAAGGTTTTGTGGTTTCCATACTGTTTTTCAGGGAGTCAATTTGGGTTTAGGGTGATCGAAAGAGGCCAAATGCAAAGCTTTAGCCGCCAGGGATTTAGCCACCAGGAAGCGCCTCGTAGGCATTGATGATTTTCTGGACGAGCGGATGCCGGACGATGTCCGATTTTTCCAGATGGACAATTCCGACCTTGTCGATGTTTTGCAATCGCTGAACGGCATCGGCCATACCACAGCGGGTTCCGGGAGGCAGGTCGATCTGGGTAAGGTCGCCTGTGACTATGATTTTGCTGCCGTTGCCCATGCGTGTAAGAAACATCTTCATCTGTTGGACGGTGGTATTTTGACCTTCGTCAAGGATGATGGCAGCCTGGTTGAGTGTGCGGCCCCGCATGTAGGCCAGGGGTGCGATTTCGATGATGTCGTTTTCGGAATATTTTTTGACCTGTTCGGGGTCCATCATGTCGTTTAATGCATCAAAAAGGGGCCTGAGGTAGGGGTTGACCTTGGCGGCGATGTCTCCCGGGAGGAAGCCGAGTTTTTCCCCAGCCTCGACCGCGGGGCGAACAAGTACGATTTTTTTAACCATTCCCTGGCGCAAAAGGCTTACGGCCATGCCGACGGCGAGCCAGGTTTTTCCCGTACCCGCGGGACCAACGCAAAGGACGATATCGTTTTCGCGCATGGCTTGGACATAGCGGCCTTGGCCTTCCGTGCGGGCGCGAACCCATTTGGAGGGGCCGGGGCCCCCTTCCGCTTTTTCGGTCTGTATCGGGGCGACACGCCCCTCGATTCCGCCTACCACCGTTTCCAAAGCCGCCCTGACATCTTCTGCTTGCAAAGTCCCATGTTGGCGGAGGGTTTGACGGATGATGGTGAATACCCGTTCCCCCTGTGTGATCTGTTCATCCGTCCCTTTGAGGATGATGTGGTCGCCCCGACCGGTAACCTGAAGTCCCAGCGCGGTGCGAATCTCGCGAAGGAATTGGTCTCGCATACCAAAGATCAGGAATGCCTCCTCGCGGCTGTCGAGGTTGATGGTGCTTTCCCGCTGGGCGATATCCTTCACTGGGCAAAACCTCAAATGGGTTTGGAAATGGGATCGATAGTGCTTTTCTCAAAAAGGGCCATTTTATCTGGACCTTCCTCGCCTGGCCCGATGGGGATCGGCGAATGTTGTTTACACAATCCCTGTCGGGTTATGGTGGAGATGTGACAAGGAACCAACCGAGTGCGACCGTCGCACCCAATAGGATCGAGTCGATCACATCCAGTATACCGCCGAAGCCCGGAATGAGTGCGGAAGCATCTTTGGCATGGAGGTCGCGTTTTAATAGGGACTCCGCCAAGTCTCCGAGAATTCCACCAATGCTTACCAGTATCCCAAAACCAAGGGCATGCCCCATCGTTGGGAAAATGTGTAGAGTGGAGCCAAGATAAAACTGGAAAAGGGCGCAAATGCTCGCGCCCAAAAGGACTCCACCAGAGAACCCTTCAAGGGTTTTTTTGGGACTAAGCACCGGGGTGATGCGGGTCCGCCCGAAAAAGCGCCCGGTGAAATAAGCGCCTATGTCACAAGCCTTGGGAACCAGACAAGCCAAAAGGAGCGCTGCCAGGCCGGAGCGTGGGGATTGGGGGAAAAGCTCAGGAATTTGAAGGGCGAGCGCGCAGGGAAGTCCAATGTAAAGGACCGACATTTGCAAAAAAGCAATCCGGGGAAGAGCGTTGGTGCGCTCGCGGTAAAACGCCATTTCCCCTAAAAAACCGCTCCAAAGAGCGAGCGCCAGCGAGCAGGATAGCGGGATCCAGGATCCGCCTGTGGCGTTTAAGGAGACAAGGTGGATCCCCAAAGGGGCGAGAATAACCACCCCGAGGCACCAAAGAATCATAAACGGATGAGACCGCTGTTCGGGGGGCAGAAGGGATCGGATTTCCAGGGCGCCCAGAAGGCAGGCGCCAAAAAAAAGCACATGAAGCAATGGGAATGGCGGGCCGATTTGGGTATCCAGCGACACGAGTCCGGCAAAACCCGTGAGCATCAACAGGCCCAGGATGATGCGGGTTGTCATGCGGGATTTGCGCCTAGGCTGGTGGGTTTGGAAGGAGGTGACGGGTTGGTTGTGGGGCAGGAACCAGGGTTCCCCGGTCTAGGGCCGGCTATGGGGCTGGGCAGGCCGCCAAAACGCCGCTCGCGGGAAGCGTAATCAGCGAAGGATTGGTGGAGGGTTGCCCGGTCGAAATCGGGCCAGCATTTCTGGGTCACCCAGATTTCGGCATAGGAGATCTGCCATAGGAGGTAATTGCTCACGCGCATCTCGCCTGCCGTGCGAATCAGCAGATCGGGGTCGGGCATTCCGGAGGTGTAGAGGGCCCCACTAATGGTCGATTCGTTTATCTGCTCGGGGGACAGTTCACCTTTTTGAACCTGTTGGGCGAGTGTTTTGAATGCATCGATCAATTCGCCACGACTACCATAATTGACGGCAAGGCAAAGCATCATGCCGGTGTTGTCCCTGCTTAGGTCGACCGTTTTGTCGACTTCGGCCAGGACATCTGCGGGAAGCCCCTCGCGACGGCCGATCATCGAAAAACGAAGGTTTTGCTCCATGATTCTGGGGCGTTCCGCCAAAAGGTAGTGGCGAAAGAGGGTCATGAGGAATTCGAGTTCCTCGGGCGGGCGCTTCCAGTTTTCGCTACTCAGGCAATAAAGGGTGAGTTGGTGAATACCCAGACGGGCACATTCCTCAACTGTTTCGCGAACGGCATCTGTCCCCTTGGCGTGCCCCTCGACGCGGGGCAATCCCCGCCGTCTGGCCCAACGGCCATTGCCATCCATGATGATGGCAACATGTTCGGGCATCCGGGCTGGATCCAGCTGGGGCGTAATCAAACCATTCTTCTCAGTCACATCGGGGTGTGCCTGGGAAGATTGTCCTCGAAAGGGCTCTTCGGAAGTCAGTTTGGTGCCGCCCGATTGGATCATGCTCCCTCACCACCATTCATCCAGATGGTTTGCGCGCGGTCAGGACCGACCGAGGCGACCGCGACGGGGCGTCCAACAAGTTCGCTCACCCGCCGGATGTAGTTTAGGGCGGCTTGGGGAAGATCCGATGGCTTGCGAGCCCCGGTGATGTCTTCGGACCAACCAGGAAGGGTTTCATAAACAGGGTTGCACCGGGCGAGGATGGCAGCGTCTGAAGGGAAGCCGCTGTAGGGCTTGCCATCGATTTCGTAACCCACTGCGATCTTTAGTTCCGGATGACCGCTGAGCACATCCAAAAGCATAAGGCATAGCACATCGGCATCGTTAAGCCGGGCGGTATGTTTGAGAGCGACGGCATCAAGCCAGCCTACGCGGCGCGGGCGACCCGTCACGGTACCAAATTCGCGACCAACCTGGCGGATTTTTTCGCCTATCCCTTCGGGACCATCCAAAAGCTCGGTAGGCATCGGGCCACCGCCCACACGGGTGGTATAGGCCTTTACGATCCCATATGTTGTGTCGAGTTTTCGCGCGGGGAAGCCCGACCCGCTCCAGATCCCTGCGGCGGAGCTGTTGGAGCTGGTTACATAGGGGAAAGATCCATGGTCAAGATCCAGAAGGCTCCCCTGTGCGGCCTCGAAAAGGACCCCTACCCTGGAATCAGAGCATTCCCCCATAAGCGCCTGGGTATCGCAGATGTTTTCCCGAAGAATGTTACCGTAGCCTGCAAATTCGCGTGCGAGTTCGGCCGCATCAAATTGTTTGGCGTTGGGGTCAAGGGCCTTGAAAAGACGGTTTTTGCGTTCGACAATGGGGATCAGTTTTTGGTGTAGGGCAGCCTCGTCCAGCAGGTCGACCATTCGGATAGCCCAACGGCGTCCTGCTTTGTCTTCATAACAGGGCCCGATTCCGCGGCCGGTCGTGCCGATGGCTTCGCCGGACCCCTTGCCCGTTTCGCTCAGGCGCTCCTGTTCAAAGTGGTAGGGGAGGATGACATGAGCAGAGGTGCTGATTTTGAGGCGGGGAAGCGCATCGACGCCACCTTCCGTCAATTGTTTCAGCTCTTCGAGAATTCGGGGTGGGTATACCACGACACCGTTTCCTACAACCGCCGTGGCTGTTGGACAGAGGATACCCGTGGGCAGGATCGAAAGTTTAAAGGTTTTACCTTCGAATTTTACTGTGTGGCCGGCGTTGGCTCCACCATTGAAACGAACAACAAAGGGATGTTTTGGGGTAAGGACATCAACTATCTTGCCCTTGGCCTCATCGCCCCACTGCAAACCCACCACACAGGTAAAAGCCATGAACGCTGTCCTTCAAGAGGCCGGGGCTGCTTGCCCGTCCCAACAAGACCAGCGTAAGCAACCAAATAGGGATTCCGTCAAAACGGCTCGGATCCACCTATAAATCTAGGCAATCGGTGGGTTTTCGGCAATTCCAGCCCGGATGGTCCCCGTTTCCAGGGGTTTTACCCCTCATGCCGTTCCTCCGGATCCCTCGATTTTGACCAAAGAGGTCGAAAAGTCGACCGTTTTTTATTGGTTCGACAAGTTCTACAGAACCTGGCCGAATCCAAAAACATCCTTGATTCCAGTAATCACGGTTTGGACCGCCATTGCCGCAAGTATAAGACCCATGACGCGGCTGATAATGCTTGCGCCCGTAGATCCGATGAGGAGCTGGATTTTGCCCGCAAAACGCAAAAATAGCCAGGTTGCCAGGAGAATGATCCCCATGATGAAGCATATCAGCATGTTCATGACCAGGGAGCTGCCGTATTGTTCGGCCATGAGAACCACTGTCATCATGGAGCCAGGACCGGCAATCGCGGGAATGGCCAGGGGATAAACGGCAATGTCGTGTCCCGCTTCAGGGGCGCCTTCCTTGTGCCGGTTTTGGGTATCAAAAACCATCTGTAAGGCGTACATGAACATCACGACACCCCCGGAAATTCGGAAAGAATTGATTTCTATCCCCAAACCATAAAGAAGCGCTCCACCCGCAAAAAGGAACGCGACCAAAACCCCAAATGAGATGAATACCGCCCTGCGGGCAATTCGCCGTCTTTGTACCTCGGTGGAATCGCGGGTGATCGAAAGATAAAGCGGCAAAACCCCCATCGGGTCGATGACCACAAACAGGGTTACGGCAACCTTGACAAGTTCTTCCCACTGTATCCACATAGGAAATATTATCCCTAGAACAGCGATCCAGGTCGAGGGATCCGATGGGATTCCCCGAAATTGAAGCCACTCTTTTTGCGGGGACGCATTGGATCCCAAAAGCAAAGGCTCCCGGATTGCCTTGGATTAATGCAACCCGGGAACCTGTTTTAGGCCGCTAAACGGATGACAAGTTTTTTGCCCGGTCAATTACTCCGACATTTTTTGTCCGAGCCAGCGGATCGCATCGGGGGCCATTTTATTGGCAGTACGAATACTGTGGGTGCCACGGGGGTCGTGAACACGAGTGATGTCGATTCCCGAGCCCTCGGCGGCGTCCATGAATGTGTCGGTCTGGCTGTCGAGGTTGAACTGGTCCCGTCCAGCCGAGGCGATGTAAAGACTTAATGGGTATTTTTCGCTGTTGTACGAGGGCACCAATTCAGTCGGGTTTTCCGAGGCCAAAATCGATGGGAGGTTGGGGTCATTGCGGTCGTAGAGGGGGTCGAGCATGTGCCAAAGGCGGATTGTGATTGCACCACCGAAAAACCTGCCGATGGGTTCCATCCCACGGGAAAAGTCCTCCCGGTATTGCCAATAGCCGGGAATATATTTGCCCAGATAGTCGCCACGAGTATTTTCGTAGCGGATATTCAGGGGTGGAAAAATAGTCAGACATGTGGCGAAGCGATCAGGATATTTAAGGGCAATCCGGGTGGCCGAACCACCACCCATGGAGACTCCACCAATGGCCTGGTTTTGGCGACCCGCCGCGACGGAAAAATTTGCTTCCACAAACGAACAGATGTCATCCAGGAACATGTCCTCATATCGGCCGGCGTTCGTGTTCGCGAAAAAACTTCCCGGGCTAACAAGAACCGCATCACCCTTAAGGTTTCCGTCCGGGGCAACAACTATCATTGGGGGTAATTTGCCATCACGGATGGCTTTGTCCACCGGCCTGATGATGTGGTCGATGAGGCAATTTTCGTCCTGGGTGAAACCGTGAAGCCAATAGAAAACCGGGTAAGTTTTCCCGGGGTTGTATCCGGGCGGCAGGTAGACATAAAGATCGGTCTTGTGGCCAAGGCATTCCGACCAAATACGGTTATCCCGATGATGATTATTGGTGTAGTCAAGAACCTCGCCAGCCAAACCACGGTTGATCAGCTTGAGCTTGAACGGCCGTTTGATGGCAAGTGGAGGCAATGCGGCAATACTTGCCAGGGCCGCACCTACCAAAAGCAACATTCCAAGAGACTTGCGCACGAAATCGCCCCCAACCTTCGGTCCCAAACAAAGCCTGCGTGGGAGTCAATCTTCTCCGTTCCATTTCGTTTATAAAAAGGAATTCTTACCCGTGTTGGCAAATAAATGAGGGTTATGGGGCGGGTATGACGAAAAGTCGGGTGGTACGAACGATTCCAAAAAAAAGGGCACAGCCGCAAGTCGCGGCCATGCCTAATGAGTAATTTCAGAAAGGTTTCGAAAAGCCCCCAAACGGACTAGTTGGCCTTGGTGAAATATTCCTTTGAGCCGACAGGATCCGCCTTCATAGTGGCTTCGCCTGGTTTCCAGTTGGCGGGACAAACCTCGCCGTGGGTTTCCACGAACTGGAGAGCTTCCAGGACGCGAAGGGCTTCGGGGATGCTGCGGCCGAGTGGGAGGTCGTTGACGACGCTGTGGCGAACGACGCCGGCCTTGTCAATAAGGAACAGGCCGCGAAGAGCAATACCGGCTCCCTCGAGAAGGACGCCATACTTTTTGGAGATTTCCTTGTTCAGGTCGGCAACCAAAGGATAGGTTACGCCGCCGAGGCCGCCTTCCTTGCGGGAGAGGTTGTTCCAGGCGAGGTGACTGAAAACGCTATCGACGGAACAGCCAAGAACAACGGCGTTCCGCTTGGTGAACTCTTCGAGGTGCTCCTGGAAAGCGATGATTTCGGTGGGGCAAACGAAGGTGAAGTCGAGGGGGTAGAAGAAAAGGATAACATATTGGCCACGGAATTGACCAAGATGCACATTGGTGATCTGGTCCTTAACGACGGCTTGAGCTGAGAAATCTGGGGCCTGACGGGTAACAAGGGACATAACTGCTTTTCTCCGTGATAAAAAAAGGTTCCTCAGTTATGTTAGGAACCAGACAGCCCAATTTTCACGTACGTCGGGTTCCTTTCGGTTTCAACAACAAACGAAGGAACACGGCTGGAAGGGTGTTAGCTTTTGTTAATACCCTTTTAGGTTTAGACCTTTTTAGGTTGGTTCAGGGCCTTGCAGTCGGGGGAATCAGGCGCCGAATACTTCCGTGTAAGCTTCCTCATTGAAACCCACCAAAAGAGTGTCACCAACAAGAAGCGTGGGCGCCCGCATATTGCCCGTTGGCCCCATCATTAAAGAGGTGATCTCTTCTGGATTGGCACCTTTTTTTCCAAGATCCAGCCGGGTGACCCCTTTGCCTTTGGCAGCTACAAGCTTTTTTGCCTTGGATGCAAGTTCCAAAGCCTCGGCCGGACCCTTGCGGACTTTGGCGGCGTCTTCGGTTTTGACAAATTCATGTGCCACTTTCCCAAGGAACCCCTGGGCTTTTTGCACAGTCGTTCAACCACGGCGCAAATAGGCAAAGTCGATTTTGGTCATGTTGGTCTCCAAAAAAAGTATGTTCCATTAATAGAATACCGATACTGGAGAAATCCAGACCCTCCAACTGGAGAAATCCAGCTCTCCTCCCAACCTGAGTCACCACAGGTTAACCCAATGATCCAGTCGCACGGTTTGAGCCGATTTGCCGTCAGCCGCCGGGTATTTCTTGCGATGTCGGGATCGGTTTTGCCTTGGGGCCTATCGGCGGGGTTGCCCGGAACACGCGCACATGGTGTCTTTCCCGTTTTGTCCCCCGGGAATCCAGGCCCGTTGCCGGTAAAAGCAAAGTCTGTCGTCCTTTTTTGGCTGAGCGGGGGACTTAGCCACATTGACACCTTTGATCCCAAGCCGAATGCCCCTGTCGAATACCGGGGCCCGTTCAAAACTGTTTCTACCAAATCACCCGCCATTCAAACCACTGAACACCTTCCCCGCCTTGCTGCCTTGTCCGACAAATGGTCTGTCATCCGCTCCCTTGGGCATTTTCAACGGGGGACAGGCGACCACCATGCGGGATACTATTACAACCTCACAGGTCGCCATCCCGATCCCACCTTCAAGGCCCTTTTAAACAACCGCAAACCGTACCCGGACGATTGGCCTTATTTCGGAACGGTCATCGATTTTGAGCGGAAGAACAAAAGTTCTGTTCCCGGGGTTGTGACTCTTCCCCAGAAGCCGGGTTTCCCCGAATACACCAGGCCGGGGCAGTTTGCGGGAATCCTGGGTGCGATCCATGACCCGCTTTACCTGTACGGGACCAGGGAAAAACCCCTTGAATTCCAGGCTCCTTCGGTCACTCTCCACGGTTCCCTGACGCCAGATCGGCTCGGTGGGCGCAAATCGCTTGTTAGCGCGATGGATGGTCTCAAGCGGTCGCTGGAGTCGGGGCAAGCCCGGTCGGTTGAAACGGGGGCCGGATTTTCTTCTGCAATGTTGGATAAAGCTTACCGGTTTTTGGAGCCCACGGCTTTTGCCAAAGCCATGCGTTTGGATCAGGAGCCTAATTCCCTTCGTGAGCGGTACGGCAATTCGATCAACGGGACGAGCCTTTTGTTGGCAAGGCGCTTGGTTGAGGCTGGTGTCGGAGTCGTTTCTGTTTTTTGGATGGAAGAGCCCGAGCTCGACAAGCTTTGCAAATCCGGTGGCGGTTGGGACACGCACGGCAACAATTTCAACTGCCTCAAGGATCGGCTATTGCCCGAGTTTGATCGTTGTTTCTCTGCGTTTTTGGCGGATCTTTCGGACAGGGGGCTTCTCGATTCGACCCTGGTTCTGGTCACCAGCGAAATGGGGCGCCAACCCAAAGTTGGCGATCCCCGTTCGGGTGGCGCGGGCGGGGCAGGGCGCGATCATTGGACACACTGTATGTCGGCCGTATTGGCCGGAGGCGGGATCCAGGGGGGGCGCGTCGTTGGAGCCAGCGACAAGCATGGCGCCTATCCCGGGGATCGCCCGATTGCTCCAGAAGATATTGTCAAAACCATCTATCACGCCGCGGGAATCCAGGATCCCCAATTTCACGGGAAGGACGATCGCCCCATCGGCCTTCTACCTTATGGAGAGGTGATCCCAGAACTTTTGGCGTGAGTGTTCCTTGACCCCAACCCCATATTCTTCCAAACCATGGCTGCCTGTTGCTGCTTTGGTAATTTGTACCGCTGGTTGGGGCATATCGTTTAGCCTCATGCGCAATTGGCAAACGGCCCCGTTGCCCGATGTTCCCTTGCCGGGTCTGGTTTCGAGTCTCACGCTTATTGGTTTGAGGATGGGATTTGCCCTTTTGCTTTTTGCGCTGATCCGACCCCGTTTGGTGGCCTCACTTGGTGTCAAAGACCTGATTCCAGGGGCCATGGTCGGTATTCCTCTTTGGCTAGGTTTTGTGCTTCAGCTTTGGGGCCTGGTTTACACCACCCCGGCCATGTCCGCTTTTTTCACCTCGCTGGGAAGTCTTTGGGTTCCTCTCCTTTACCTGTTGGTGGGTCGGAGGATACCTCTATGGATCTGGTTGGGCTATGGATTGGCGTTTGTGGGGCTGGTGGTGTTGGTGGAAGGGGGCTGGCGCTGGGGCGTTGGGGAATTTTTGTCGCTTGGGTGTTCGGTCCTTTTCGCTTTTCAGATCATCGGTCTCGACCGCTTTGGCAAGGGGATGGATGGAAACCGAATTTCTCCTGTCCTTTTTGGTGTCAATGGACTTTTTTCGCTGATTTTTTCGGTTTTTGTATGTTCCTGGAATGGGGCCTTGGCTTCCTGGGGCGCATGGATTGTTGAGCGGTTGACCGATGGTCCAACCTTGTGTGACCTTGGCCTGATGGTGGTGTTCCCCACCCTGATGAGCTATTCGTTGATGAACGCGTTTCAGCCCCTTCTAAGCGCAGAGCGCGCGGCGATCATCTATCTTTTGGAGCCGATTTTTTCGCTCCTTTTTTCGCTCTGGTTTGGGCATGATGA
Organism: Singulisphaera sp. GP187; assembly: GCA_945868575.1. Classification (GTDB taxonomy): domain Bacteria; phylum Planctomycetota; class Planctomycetia; order Gemmatales; family Gemmataceae; genus SYLG01. The sequence continues at coordinate 13,290 of CAMBMH010000044.1, forward strand.
ACTTCTGTTTCCTGTGATTTTGGGCGGCGGATTAATTATGGCCGGGGTCGCCTGGACGGAACTCGGAGGCGCGGTGGTTGTAGCAAAAGACGAACAGGAAAAAGTGGAAAACATGAAATGAGGGCGATGGGTAGCGTCTTCGCATTTGAATTCAATCAACGAGAAAATATTGAAGCCCAATAACCAGCCATGGTATTACGGGTTATCCAGTCGATTGATGCCTTGCAAAAGTCATTGACCTGTAATTCATTGAGACGCGCGCGAGTGGGTGAAAATCCTGCCAAGAAATCGCGGGGGAAAAAACTATAACCAGCCAGCAAGGATTCGTTTACAACCCAGTGTACCCTCACAGGCACCCAAGATAACCTTTCACGCGCAGCTATAGGATTGAGTTGTTTGAGCGAGATGAGGTTTGACTTCGAATTCGATCGCAAGCAACCTGAAAATCTGGCCCAATAATAAAAATACCCGCCGAAATGACTCGGCGGGCACCCGTCTAAACGCAAGGCTTTCAAGCAGGCCAAGGAGAACCAATTGTCAACCAAGGCCCAGTAAACTCCTTTTCCGGATTAGGAATGTGTTACATTGTGGTAAATTTCTTGCACATCATCACATTCATTAAGCATCCCCAGGAATTTATCGAACAAAGCCAATTCATCTCCGCTAAGTTGCTTGGATTCTTTCGGCAGGAAAGTGATTTCCTGAGCATCCAGTTCCAAATTTGGGAATGCGGCAAGAAGGGCGGTTTTGGCTTTGTAGAATTCGCCGGGAGGAGCGAAGACCGTAATTGTGCCGTCCTTGTTTTCGATCTCTTCGATAGCGACATCCGCCGCAAACAGGGCTTCCATAACTTTGTCCTCGTCATTGCCGGTGAAGGAAATCACAGCCAAATGATCAAAGAACATTGTAACCGAACCGTTGGTGGACAGTTTGCAGCCTGTTTTTGTGAAACAGTTGCGAACTTCGGAGATTGTCCGGGTAGGGTTGTCGCTCAGGCAATCGACAACGACATGGGATCCGCCGGGACCAAACCCTTCGTAACGGGCAACTTGGTAATTCTCGCCTCCGGACCCGGAGGCTTTCTGAATGGCCTTATCAATCACATGACTCGGCACATTTTCCTTCTTTGCCCGTTCAATAATCTTGCGCAAGGTCGGGTTCGCGTGCGGGTCGGGGATTCCATTTTTGGCCGCCATATACAGTTGCTTGCTGTATCTTGAATAGAGCTTTGAGTTCATGGCGGCGGTCTTGAAGATCGAATACTTTCGCTTCTCAAAAATTCTTCCCATATAGGATCTGCCTCTCTGCTATTGCAAGGAACTCAAAGTTACCTCGCCGATTCCCTGCCAGCCGCACTAAAATGTAACCCTTAATGTAACCCTTCGGCAAATATTATCGAGTCAGCCGCCATTTTTCCCCAAGTCACCGCTTCCGCATCGTCCCATGGTGTGATAACAGTAAAATTGGGAAGGATGGTTGATATGGGTAAGACAAGGCAAAAGCCATGCAATTAGCCCAAATTTCAGCAATTTTACCGGTCCGATTTCCTGATTGCTTGTGAAAAATGGGATTTGCACGCCTGAAATCCTTCATTCAAAGATTCTTTCGTGCAGCCATGGATCCTTGTCCATTTTAGGAAAATCCCCTCCTCAAGGTTGGGGATGAGTTTTTCGAAAGCCTTTTGTAGAATTTCCCAATGGTTCTTTTTCCCGCCTTCCCATCAAAGTGGTTGCCATGCGCCAAATGCGCCAAATCTGGATCCTGCTTGGTTGGGTGATTCTTCCCATGGGGATGAGTTGGGCTCAAACGAGCCAAGAGCCCCCTCTTTTGCCTAGCTTTCCTGGTCTTCCGGGTGCGGCCCCTAATCCTGCTTCCCAGCCTCCACCTTTGGGAGCTCCCCCTCCCTCCTCGGGCCTGCCGGGCTTGCCAGGTGGTTCGCCCGGGGGCTTGCCCGGTTTTCCCGGAGGATCCACATCCGAGCCACCTTTGGCGGGGTCTGGTGGTGGTATTCCTCCTGTGGGCCCCCGCTCCATGAGGGATTCAGGCGATCCCAAATTAGCCAATAAAGACCCCGGCCCTTCAAATCTCGGGGCAACTAATCCGGCCCCCAGTTTTTTTCCAGTGGATCCCCCTTTTCCCCAGGTATTACTTCGAACCCGCGTAGCGGGAATTGCCAGTCCAAACGAGGAAGTAACCTACCGCATCAATCTCAATAACCCCACAGCCGCCGCGGCCCACCAGGTCCGGGTCCGGCAATCGTTGCCCAATAATGGGAAGTTTGTTCGGAGCACACCATCGCCTACCAGTCAGGATGGGGAACTGGTTTGGCAATTGGCGACCATGGAGGCAGGAGCCACGAAAGAGATCGTTGTAGTGTTTCTGGCCAACGGCAATGGCGACCTGGACAGCACCGCCCGAGTTTCCTTCGAATATGGCCAATCGGTAAAAACCCGAATTGAATCGGCTCTTCAGGTTCGCACCGGCGGACCCCAATCGATCCTGGTGGGCGACACTTTCACTCTTGTCACGGAAGTAGCTCACGCCGGATCGGCGCCTTTGGACGAGGTGACCCTTACCCAGACGCTGCCTTTGGGTGTCGAGTTTCTCAACAGCAAGCCTTCCACCGCCGGGGACAGCCCCCTGGTTTGGCGATTGGGGAAACTGCAATCGGGTGAGACGAAACGAATCGAGATTCAGCTTGTGGCCAAAAAATCCGGCCCTATTGAAACGGTTGCCACGGTTACCAGCGGCACGCAAAAACGCGAAGCCAATCTGAGGTTGGTTGCCGGGCAAGTGAGTCTTGAGCTTACCAAGGGTGGCCCGGATCGTCGGGCCGTGGGGCGCCCGGCAACTTATTTCATCACCGTGGCCAACAAGGGTACAAGCGCCGCCACAAATGTGAAAATCTCGCACAAGCTCGATCCCAACATTGAGCTCCTTTCGGCCAGCGGAGGCGGCGCCAATCAGGGTGGCGATCTGAAATGGACACTGCCCACGCTTGGGCCAGGCCAAAAGCAAACGGTCACCTTTGTCCTAAGGGCACTTCGGGCTGGCGAACTAAAAAGTCGTACCGAGGTTGTTGCCGACAAAGTATCCGCGGGACTCCAGGCGGAGAAATCCACCCGATTTGAATCGCCCAAGGGGCTTATGGTGGAACTCGACAAGGTTACCGACCCGGTGTTAGTCGGGGAGCAATCGGCCTACACGGTCCGGTTGCTCAACTTCGCGAACCAGCCTTATACGGCCGCAGTGGTGGCTGTAACGCTTCCCGAGGAATTGCAGGTGGTTGATGCACGTGGGCAAACCGCCGCGGATCGGAAGGGTCAGCGGGTTGTGTTTGCTCCGCTTTCAAGCGTCACTTCAGGCGTGCAGCCAACTTTTACCGTTTATGGCAAAGCCACCAAAGCGGCCGAGGCCCGCATCCGGGTAGAGGTCACCGCCACCGAACTTGGAGCCAATCCGATCCTGTTTGAGGAGGGGATTAAAATCCAGGGGACTGAGCCCCCGCAGCTTAACAGCCCCGGAAATGCGGGTGGTCCTGTCGGTGCGGCGGTTTTTCCGGGCTTGTCCAATTGATCGTTGCTTTGAATTGTTTTGGGTTGCCCGTGTTATTTTGCCAATATCATCATGACAAAAGCCTGCCCCCCCGGGAGTGACCGTGCACGCGTTTGATTTTTTGGACAAAGCATTAACGGGCGAACCCGGGCCGATTTACGCCTTGGCGGGAGACGACTCCTTTCTCAAGCGCGAATGCCTTTTGCGCATCAAATCCTGGGTGGTCGCTGACCAGGATCCTTCGCTGGCGCTTTCGGTTTTTGACCGTCCCGAAACCCCGTTCGCAGAAGTCCGCGATGAATTGGACATGGCACCGTTTTCTGGAGGAAAAAGGCTGGTGATTCTGGAAAACGCGGATCCTTTCATAAGTTCCCACCGGTCCCTTGTCGAGGGGATGGTAAACAAGCCCTCGCGGGTTGGTGTGTTGCTGATAACGGCCAAAACTATTGCGTCCAATACCAATCTTTACAAGCTTTTAAATAAGAAGGAAATGATAATTGATTGCAAGGCGCCCAAGCCCGTGACTGTTCCGGGCTGGTGTGTCCGGTGGATGAAATCGGCCTATGGGCGAACCCTCCCCATGGATACCGCCGAATACCTGGTGGAATCGGCCGGACCTGAATTAGGCCTTTTAAATCAGGAATTGTCCAAATTGGCGGCAAGTATTCCCTCGGGGACGACGCTTTCGATCGAAACCGTCCGACCCCTGATCAATCGTTCGAGAGTCGACCAGATCTGGGGCATTTTCTCCCTTATGTCCAAGGGCCAGGTTGGGCGCGCCATCACCATGCTCCACGAGATCCTCGACCAGGAAAACGAACCCTACAAATGCCTGGGCGCTTTTTCCTTCCAGTTTCGCAAATTGGCCAAGCTTGCAAGACTTTTAACTGGTGGAATTTCCCAGGATCAGGCGATGCAGTCCGCTGGAATTCTCCCATTTGTCAGAAATGAAGCCATGGCCCAGCTCAAGAGCCTTGGCGGATCCCGTATAAGAAAAATTTTGACATGGCTAATCGAGGCGGACCGTGGGCTCAAGGGGGGATCGGCGCTCCCGGAACGGACCCAGCTTGAAAGGCTTATCCTCAAGCTGGCCTCCACTCCGGCCACTTCCCCAACTCCCGCTCCTGCCGGGGGATTAAGACGATGAGTTCACCGACTTTGACTGCCGATTCCAGGCCCATTATTGCGTTCACTCCCGGTGATCCTGCCGGAATCGGTCCGGAGATCCTTGTTGCGGGCTGGGCGGAGCTTTGCAAGACCTGTCGGCCCGTTCTGGTAGCCAGCAACCAGACGATTTCCCGGGCAATTACCGCCAAAAATCCAATCCTCCTTCGAGCCATCACGGAACCCTCCGAGGCCCTTGGGATTTTCAATCAGATGGATATCCTTGAGGGAACAAAAGTTGATTTAACGGAGCTTGTTTGGGGTAGAATTGATGCCCGGGGTGGGGCGGTTGCCAGGGATTGTCTTCACAAAGCGATTGACCTGGCCCTCGATCGTAAAATCGGAGCCATTGTCACCGGACCACTTCACAAGGAAAGTCTCCACCTTGCCGGGGAAAAACATCCAGGTCACACGGAAATCCTCGCAGAGCGCTGTGGTGTGGCGGACCATGCCATGGTTCTTGCCACGAGTGAAGTAGCCGTTCTCCACGCAACGCTTCACATGGCGCTTCGGGATATATTCACCCGCCTGACTCCCGAACATCTGGTTTCCCAGTCCCGGCTTCTCAGTGGGCTTTTGGAGCGATTGGGAAAAGGGAAACCACGAATCGCTTTACCTGGTCTCAATCCCCATGCCGGGGACGGTGGGCTTTTTGGCGATGAGGAATCAAGGATTTTGGCGAAAGCAGTACAAATGGCCCGTGCCCAGGGGATCGATCTGACCGGACCAATTTCTCCAGATAATGTCTTTATCAGGGCCTTTGATGGGGAATTTGACGGAATTTTGGCGCTTTATCACGATCAGGGGCATATCCCCCTGAAGCTTGTCGGCCGACGGCGGTGCGTAAACATTACCGCTGGCCTGCCCATTGTGCGGACCAGCGTCGCTCACGGCACCGCATTCGACATAGCGGGAAAAGGGATCGCCAACCCGGATAGTCTGCTCGAAGCCACAGCCTGGGCGGTGCGTCTTGCTTTGAAGACGGTTTGAGACTTGTCGCTTTTTTCAGGCAATTGAATGTGATCAAACATCCCGGCGGGAAAAATACATCATTCCGAAAAGGCTTGTCAGGACACAGATAATCAGGCTAAATACGGTGATTTCCCCAAGGTTTGAGAGGCTGTAGTGTCCTTTGATGACATAAGGGATCCGGTTCCATACCAAATTGAGTTGTGGAACGATTCCCGGAACAAGGCTTAAAACCGCTCCGCCACCATAGACCGCCAGCCAAAGGGCCATGATTCCAACCAGGGTGTTGTTGAGGATCGCGCTGACCATGACTCCAATGGAAACAAGCGCCGCAAGCAGCATCCCCACCTCCCAGGTCGCCACCAGGCACCCTTTGAGATCGAGATCCTCTCTCAGGAAAAACTGACCCAAAATTGTCGCCAAAATGCTGATCAGAAAGAACCCGCAAAGCACCGCCCCTAGTCGGGCGTGAAACTTTCCCAAATAGTATTGTCGGCGACTGATCCCACGCGAAAGGATGCTATCCGCCAGGGTTCCCCGTTCGGAGGATATCGCTCCTGCGGCAAGGATCACCACCAGGCCGACCGAACCCGTCAATATCCAGCGGACAAGCTGGGTCAGGAAAACCGAAGCTTCCTGCACGAGGCCGGCTTCCTTGTGGGCGCCAAGACGATAGACGAGCCAACAGGCGGTGGCCAAAAGGCAAACAGCTACCCAGGTTCGCCAAACCCAACCACGGATCACCTGAAAGAAATCTGCCTGGAGGACGGCCCAATAGGGAAGCCATCTGTTGATTACGACCTCAACGGCGCGGGATTCAGCCATGGATTCCTTCCTCCGTGGAGCCATTTGCAATCCCTTTTGTCTTTCTCAAAACGGCTCCCTGCTTACACCGGGAAGCGGACCAATGGAATTGTTCGCGGCAAGTAATTAGGCTGCCAGCTTGGGTGGTTGTTTGTAGATCCTTGAGAAGCCTGCGGACTCGTCCTTCTCAACAAGGTCAAGGAAGGCCTGTTCTGTTTGTTGGCCGACACTGCGAACGCCAACAAGCGTTACCTTGCAATCGTTCAGCGCCATCATCACCGTTGCGATGCCATTTGCGGCGTTGGCTTCTTCGTTGAAGTGTAGAGTGAGTTTGCGATGTTGGAGTTCGGCGGACTTGACCTCGGTCATGCCGCGCACCATGGTCAATAGCTTGGTGATGGCGCGCTGATCCCCCTCGAGATCCACTTCATAGTGGTTGCGGCGCATCTTGCCTTTGAGATCCTGGAGGGAACCGCAGTAAATCAGTTGACCCCGGCTGAGGACGGCCGCATGGTTACAGACTTCATCAATATCGCCGAGGTTGTGACTTGAAACAATCAGGCTTTTGGCTTGCCCCAGTCCCTTCATCAGCTCAAGCATGCTTCGGCGCGCTTCAGGGTCGAGGCCATGAGTTGGCTCGTCCCAGATAAGGAGTTCGGGCTCATTGATGAGACTTGTCGCCACGGCAAGGCGTGCGCTCATGCCGTTGGAAAAGCCCTCGATGGCATCGCCTGAAGCGCCCAAAAGTCCGACGGCGCGAATAAGCGAGGCCAAACGGGGCTTGCGCACATCGCGGGGAAGTCCGAACAATCTCGCCATGTAATCGAGATAAGTGATCGGGGTCATTCCCTTGGGGAATTGGGGATTGGTCGGTATATACCCTATTTTTCGACGAAGGTCCGCGGAGTTGGGAGTCATTACCTCGCCGAAAAGCTTTGCCCAGCCCGCCGTAGGCCTGTGGAGTCCGACAACAAGCCTTAAGAGAGTGGTTTTGCCGGCGCCATTGGCGCCAAGCAAACCCAAAACCGTTCCCGGCTCGAGCTGGAGTGTCACATCATTTAGGGCAATCTGGCGATTCTGGTAAATCTTCGTGAGTTGATTTGTTTCCAGAACCAGGTCGCCCGTCTTTTCGGCCACCATTGCCTCCGTGGCGGTGCGGGGAAAAGTGAAGGATGGGGGGATGATTCTCCCCATTCCAAAATCCATGGGAGGCGGCCCCCGTTGGGATTCCACCCAAGACTCCCCCCAGCGTATACTTTCGGCTTATCTTGGCCCGTTCCCTAATCGAGGTGGCCCATGCAACGGATTGCAGTGCTAAATCAGAAGGGTGGTGTTGGTAAAACCACTACTTCCGTTAATCTCGCCGTCGGATTATCCCGCCTGGGCTGCAAAGTTTGCTTGGCCGACCTAGACCCCCAAGCCCATGCCACCACCCATTTGGGGGTTGCCATGCAGGCCAACCTTCCAACTCTTTACCATGCTTTGGTAGGTGGAAGGCCATTGTCGAGCCTTTTGCAAAAACATTCGGACCATTTGTACATCCTTCCCGCGGATCTCAATCTCGCGGCCGCCGAGGTCGAATTGGCTGGGGTTGTTGGTCGGGAACTTATCCTGAAGGACCAGTTTGAGCTTCTTCGGACACCTGAAGGGGACTCGTTTGACTGGGTCATTATGGATTGCGGACCAAGTTTGGGCATCCTCACCCTGAATGCCTTGTCTGCTGCCCGCGATGTGATCATTCCACTCCAGCCGCATTTCCTGGCGTTGCATGGGATGGGGAAATTGTTGGAGACTACCAGCCTTGTCAGCAAAAGGCTAAACCCGGGTTTACGGGTTTTGGGTATCCTGCTTTCCATGTACGAGGCCAATACCAAGCTAGCCCAGGAGGTTACCGGAGATCTTGTTGGCTATCTGGAAAAGGCTCGTGGATCCAAACTCCCTTGGGCGGATGCCAGGGTTTTTCAATCCAAAATCCGCCGGAACATCAAGCTTGCCGAGGCGCCTGGCTTTGGACAGTCGATTTTTGACTACGAATCCAACAGCAATGGCGCGGAGGATTATGGCAACCTGTGCAAGGAAGTGGTTCGCATGGTACAGGCCCGCGATTTTCAGGCCGAAATCCCAGGCGGCCTGGTTCATCCCAGCCACGATCTGGCCCCACCATCGAGTCTGTCGCATAATTCCGCAATAGCCTCTGCGCAAAATGCGCAGGCCATTCACTCCCCCGCTTTCGCCTCAGAGCAAGAATCATGGCAGAATCCCTGATCAAAGTCTCCATTGCGGTTCCGCAGGAGATTGTCCCCATCAACAAACCCTACTTCAAGCAATTGGTTCAGGCCGTGCTTGAGGAAGAGGGAATAAAAAGGGCATCGATCAGCCTGGCGTATGTCGATGATCCAACCATCCACAGACTCAACAATCAGTTTCTGGAACATGATGAGCCGACTGATGTCCTCTCGTTTCCCATGGGGAAGGGGAAGTCGGGACTGGAAGGGGAGCTGGTGATTGGTGTTGAGGTCGCCCGCCGTGTGGCCCGCGAGGAAGGTCACGACGAAAAGGCCGAGCTGGCCCTTTATACCATCCACGGCTTGCTACACCTGGTTGGATACGATGACAAATCGTTCACAAAAGCGATTAAAATGCGGGAGGCCGAAAGGCACCATCTCAAGGCGTTGGGCCTGCCTGATATTGCCCCGCGCCTGAAAAAGAAAAAATAGGGGCCACCCTTCTGCTCACATAAGCGAAGTTATTTTCCAAGGACCTTGAGCACAGGCTCCAGGTCTTTTTCGTTTAGAACCTTGTACCCTTTGGAAAACATCACCTTCGCGCCATCCGCGATCACCAGTGTTGCGATGTCATCGGGATTGATGGCCCACCCCTCGGGGTTGGGGTTTTCGGCAACAAAAGCACTCCAGGTTGTCTGACCAAGTTGAAGGGATTTCTGGATCAGCGGAAGGCGTTTTTGCGCGGGCTCCAGCTCTTTCGCTTGCCAGACCACCACGATGTCGGTGAACTCCTTTTTTTTGACCAAGTCCTGATCAAGAGACCGGAGGAATCTTGCCGCTGGTCGGTCAAAGCGATCTCCGGGAAGAAACAGATAAACCGTTTTTCTTTCAGGGCGATCCTTGGTGAGATCCTTTTCCTCGGAAGAATCCTCCTTGATGACATGGACTTTCAAAGGAGGCAGGTTGGCCCCTTTTGCTATTTGCCCAGGGGATTGTGTCAAAAGCGCGGAAAGAATGGCAATTGCAAGCATTATCGATTTCCTTTGAATTTCTTTTCAAGCCAGCGAAGGATTTCCAATTGATCGGTTGCGGTGGCTCGTCGAACTTGGATCAGAAGTTTGTTTAGCAAAGGGCGTTGAGGAGAGATGTTTGACGCACCTTCATTGCATAGGGAGCAAACCGCTTTCAGGTTGTGCGGTTCATCATTTCCTCCAAATGTCTTATCTATGATGTGGCCAATGTGAAGGCGGGTTTTACGGCTCGAGTCATCCGCGTGGGGTTCCCCGGCGACGGCCCCACACATTTAACATGTAAAGCCATTTCGATCCAAAACCAATGCCCGGGTTTCCTTTGAAATCCCACGAGCAAAAGCGGGTATGGGTTTGGCGCTTTCAAGGAGGTATTGGCCAGGTTTCAGATCCGCTCTGTCGTTGTGGGTCAGGATTTGAT
>CAMBMH010000045.1 GCA_945868575.1 Singulisphaera sp. GP187
AAATATGGCACAAGCCTTCCCTGAAGTTCTTTCGCTTCGGATGATCTATGAGGAGGCGGATTCTGCGGTGAGAGCCGCTGGGCCTGTATGCAGGTCCAGTGGACGTTGCTGCAGGTTTCGGGAATGGGGGCACACCCTCTATTTAAGCAGGCCTGAGGCGGAATACCTTCTTTCGGGTGCGCCAACTTTTACAGGTCCTATCGACGATTCTTTCTGTCCATTTCAGGTAGAAAATTTGTGTATGGCGCGGGAACATCGCCCATTGGGGTGTCGAGTCTATTTTTGTGATCCACAATATCAGGATAAAATGCAGGATATTATGGAGCTGGGCATTACCCGGCTAAAAGTTCTTTCTAATTCCCATTATGAAGGCTGGGATTACGGCCCTTTACATCGATTTTTGAACGAACATCTGGTTGGTTTGCAACCTACAACCCAAAGGAATTCCTGACATGAAATCACTTCCCGAAGTTTGGTTTGTTCTATTTGCCGCTTTTGGGTTTTTTGAGGGCAGTAGCTGCCGGGGAAGCGATTGGCCGGGTTGGCTCGGGCCTAACCGAGACAACAGCTCCAACGAGATTGTTGTACCCTGGAAGGGTGATCTAAGGCCATTATGGAATGCTGAGGTGGGTGAAGGACATTCCAGTCCTGTGGTAAATCAGGGCAAGGTCTTCCTTCATTTTAAAACGCCCGGAAAAGAGGCTGAAACGCTTCTTTGCTTGTCAATCCAGGACGGAAAAAAGATCTGGGAGACATCGCTTGATCGTCCTCCTTTTTCGAATACATTTGGAAACGGGCCAAGGTCGACCCCAATCATCCATCAGGGAAACATCATTACCCACGGTGCGTCAGGGCAGGTTGCTTGTCTTTCCATTTCCGATGGAAAGGTGATTTGGAAAAGGGACCTCCTAAAGGATATGGAGGGAAAAAATCTCTATTTTGGTGCGTCAGCTTCCCCTTTGATTTGGGGGGGGCAGCTTCTGATCCCGGTTGGTGGAAAGGATGCCGGAATCGTGGCATTGAAATTATCCGATGGGTCAACGGCTTGGAAAAGCCTTGATGATCGGGCAACCTACTCCAGCCCGGTAATTATGGGAAAAAATGTGTTATTTCTGTCTCAAAAGGGTCTTCAGGCGGTTGGTCCCAATCAAGGTGATATTCAGGGCCATTTTCCGTTGGTCGACAAACTGAACGAAAGTGCCACAACACCGGTTGTCACCCCCCATGGTATTTTCGTTTCATCAGTCACCTATGGGGGAGCTTTTGTCAACAGGGAAGAGGGTCCTGATTTTCTCAAGCCAATTTGGAAAAACACTTCACTCTCCTGTTATTTTTCTACCCCTGTTGTCAGCTCTTCAGGTGATGAAATTTATATGGTCACCGGATCTATTTTTCCCCCTCCCAGTTCAACTTTGAAATGTGTCGACACCAAGACTGGAAAGATCCTGTGGAGTAGGCCAAAATCCGGGAAATACCATGCCGCCCTTTTGCGTCTGGGCGATGGAAATATGCTTCTTGTGGACGATTTTGGAAAAGTGCGCTTATTCCGCCCGAACCGGGAAAAATTTGATGAATTGGCGTCTTCGCAACTCTGTGGGGCAACCTGGGCCCACCCTGCTTTGGCGGATGGAATCTTGGTGATTCGCGATGAAAAGGAACTTTTGGCAGTAAAGTTGCCCGTTAAATGAATCGGCCCGAAAGAAATTACTTCCTTCCGGGCCGTTCTTGGAGCTCAATTTGTTAGAGGGGCCTACGCGTTGTAGGTGCTGCTGGCTGTGTTGCCTCCCTTACCGGTCCAGTTGGTGTGGAAGAACTCTCCACGGGGTTTATCCAACCGTTCATAAGTATGAGCACCAAAATAGTCACGCTGAGCCTGTAGCAGGTTTGCGGGCAGCCTTGCACTCCGATATCCGTCAAAAAAGGCCAAAGCTGTGGAAAAAGCCGGAACCGGGATTCCTGCATTTACGGCGGCAGCAACAACCTTCCGCCAACCGGCTTGACACCGGTCAATTTCCCCCTTGAAGTAGGGATCCATAAGCAAGTTTTGAAGGTGGGCATTGGTGTCGAAAGCGTCCTTGATTTTGCCAAGGAAGCGACTTCGAATGATGCAGCCACCCCGCCACATCAGGGCGATACCTCCATAATTTAGGTTCCAATTGTTTTCCTTTGCCGCGGCCTTCATTAACATGTAGCCTTGGGCATAGCTAACAATTTTGGAGGCGTAAAGCGCATCCCGAATGGCGTCTACAAATTCTTTGCGGTCCCCGGGATTTTGAATTTTCCCATTTGGTCCATCAATAACTTTGGCAGCCTCTACCCGTTCATTCTTAAGGGCAGAGACGCAACGACTAAATACAGCTTCGGCAATGAGGGTAATCGGGATTCCGCAGTCCAGGGCGCTGTTGACGGTCCATTTTCCGGTACCTTTTTGTCCGGCGGTGTCAACAATCTTGTCCACCAAGGGGGTACCATCCGTGTCTTTATAAGCCAGAATGTCTCGCGTAATCTCGATTAGGTAACTGTCAAGAACGCCTGTATTCCATTCCTTGAATACTTCGTGCATTTCATCATTGGAAAGACCCAAGCCTTGATGCATAAGCTGGTATGCTTCGCAAATAAGCTGCATATCGCCATATTCGATGCCATTGTGGACCATTTTTACAAAATGGCCAGAACCGCCTTCTCCCACCCAGTCGCAACAGGGGGTTCCGCCCTCAACTTTGGCTGAAACGCTTTGAAAAATTTCTTTAACAAACGGCCATGCTTCAGGCGAGCCACCTGGCATTATGCTTGGACCATGCCGAGCGCCTTCTTCACCACCGGAAACACCTGTTCCAATAAACAGCAAACCCTTGGCCTCAAGTTCTTTGGCCCGGCGGGCTGAGTCGGTGTAAAGTGAGTTTCCACCGTCGATAATGATGTCCCCCTTTTCGAGGTGGGGAACAATTTGGGCAATGAAATCGTCAACCGCAGAACCGGCTTTCACAAGCATCATGACACGGCGAGGGCGTTTGAGCTTGGAAACCATATCCGCAATGGAATGGGCACCAATAATTTGGGTACCTTTGGCTTCATTGGCAAGGAATTCATCAACCTTGGCAACGGTACGGTTGAAAGCAACAACCTTGAACCCGTGGTCATTCATGTTGAGGATGAGATTTTGTCCCATAACCGCCAACCCAATCAGCGCCAAGTCACCTTGAGGTTCCATCTGTCCAGCTTTCCTTTCGTTGAATCGTTCAAGATGTTGTTATAGGGCGCCCACTGTTTCAAGTCCCGATCATTGGGGGTAGATTAACCGTTTTTTGGCATAATTTGATGAAATATCGCTGAGAATTTGGAAAGCAGGGCTTTTCTTGTGGCGGGATCGGAGTTAATCAAGGAACCATTGAGTAGAATAGATGGCGACAAAATGAAAAGGAGCCTGTTATGAGTGTTATGGATTATTTTTTGGTAGCCTCTTTAATAAGTTTTGGGGTATTCGCCTACTTTCAAAGGCGCGCGTTGCAGGCTCGAATTGAAGATCTCGAAAGCCAGTTGCGTAAAAGCGCAAGGGCGGCAAATGCGGTGCAGGAAATTTTGGAAAAAGGCACGAGGTCAAAGAATCTCTGGAAGTCGGTAACAGACAGTGGAAGCGATCTGTGGAAGACGGCATAGTGGGCGTAACTAAAGAAAAAGTGCCCCGAGTAGGACTCGAACCTACAACCCGCTGATTAAGAGTCAGCTGCTCTGCCAGTTGAGCTATCGGGGCCGCTTGTGGACCATTCATAAAAAGTATACCCCAAGTTTTGCCCAGTGTCCGAAAAATCTTCTTGGAAAGCCGTAAGTTTCATTCCAAAAATAGGTTGTGCTTCAACCTATCTGCCGTCTGATCCTCGTCTTTCCAGTTTAGTCCGCCCCTCCGCTTGTCCTACCCATTGTGACATCAAACTCAGACAGCAATGGAACCAGCATCGACGCTACCCCAAAGCCAAAGGCAATGGCAATAACCAGAGCTGGCATTGTGGGATCCGCAGATTGACCTGTTCCTGGTTTTGCAACCACCAAGCTGGCCGCAGTATAAAAAACCGCCAAGGGTGCAAGCCAGGATGCAAGACTGAGTGCTCCGGATGGCCGTTCTCCATTAAGTACCCACCAAAGTCCCCCGATTCCTGCTGCAAGGAAGAACAAAAAACTTGCCCATTGGTATTCAAATTTGCCGTTAATCAGGATTAGGGCCATTGTGATGAGGGTTCCCACGGTAAGGAAAAATACCGTACCCAGTGTATGAAGGATTGCCTGTCGCGAATTAGCAGTTCTAAGAGCCACATGGATTCCAAGCATCATTACAAACGCTACCACTACCCCGCCCGAAATTATGATGCAGAGCAGTGCGGTCGCATTCATCGAGCGGGTTAATTGCGGTTCCTCGGCAGGGGGGGAAGCCAGTAACCCCAATAATGCGTATCCAATGGCAAAAAGTAGGGGAGGAATCAGGAATTCCTTCACATTGTAAAGCACACCACCCAATTTGCCGAAAACAAACTCCCTTGGCTCAATGTCCGTCACCAAAAGGAGATCCAACGCGCCCAAATCCCGTTCCGATGTAATGGAAGTTGCGGATTGAGTCGCTATCAGCAAAAGGGCTAAAACCGATACAGGAAGCAGACCATAGGCGGCCACAAATGCGACACGGGTGTTTGCTTGGTCCAAAACAAGTGGTGAAAACACCCCATAGGCCATTAAGGTCGTTACAAAAAACCAAGCGAGTTTAATAAGTAATGGCCGCCGACCATAGGCGCGGGTGTGGGTTTCACGCCAAAGTATTGGGTTGCCAACGACTCGCCGAACCTTTCCTGGAGCGGCGTGGGCGCTCGCTCGATCCGCCTCCTCCTCAGGAGCGGTTTGGGAAGCTTCGCGTTGCATAATTGGTTCACCACTAGGGTTCCATCGTCGAACCATGACAATGCCCCAGCCAAGGAAGAAAATCGCCAATCCCATAAGAACTAACGGGCAGGCATAGGCGCCATTAAACCCCGTTGACTGGGAGCCGAGGATTTCTCCCAAAGCCTGAAACGGGTCAAATGCAGCCCGAATCCCTTTTAAAAGTGTTGCATACTGGGGAAGGAAATAATCCAGGGCGGCGGTAAGTCGAACGACCGTTAGTCCTAGGACAAGATAAAGGGCCGTCATTGCCAAAGATTGAAAAGTGCGCTCCCTGGAAAGAGCGACAAGCCCGCCCAAGGCGCCCCCGGCAAAAATGGTGGCCAATAAAATCGCATGAACCCAGGCCACCTGGGCGTAACTCACACCACCAAGAACCGTCAGGAGAAGAGAAATAGGAATCCCTGACAAGAAAAGCATCAAAATACCAAGAAGGCTGCCTAGAATTTTCCCTCCAACAAGTTCCCGATTATTCAGGTCTGTAATTAGCAAAAGAATAAATGTTCGACGATCTTTTTCCAGGGCCACAGCGCTGGCGGTGGCAAGTGCCGCAAAGAACAGGAAAAGGGACAGTTGGAGGAAACTGAAAATCGAAAAAAGTAGCAAACCAAGTCTTGAAAGGTCGGAGATCAGGGTTGGCCTGTTCCAATCCGACCCGGAAAGCCATGCTGTGACCGCAAGGACCCAGAGGGTACCGCCATAAACTACACGGGCCATGTGGTTCTTGCCGCCACGCGGAACAGTCATCCATTCGCGCCAAAATAGAGGTCCCATGTTGTTTTTCCCCAGAATTATTTAGGCTATGTTGATTATTTAGGCCGGGTTGGTGGCGGTTCGGATGGATTTGAAATGGTTGATCAGCCCGTTGGTCGAGCTGTCGTGTGAGCAAACCGCCCCTGGGGCGCGAAGTTCCGGAAGGATAGCGGTTGCCAATTGCTTGCCCAACTCTACTCCCCATTGATCAAAGGAATTGATTCCCCAAAGGATTCCCTGGGTAAAGATTTTGTGTTCATACATCGCAATGAGCATCCCCAATGATCGTGGGGTAAGTCGTTCAACAACAATACTGTTGGTTGGGCGATTTCCGGGAAAAACCTTTTGTGGTATCAGTGTCTCAAGTTCTTCCGGAGCCATGTTTTTATTTTCAAGTTCCTTGCGGACGGCCTCCGCCGATTTTCCAACCATCAGGGCTTCGGTTTGGGCGAAAAAATTCGCCAAAAGAAGCGTGTGATGCTCTCCAAGGGGATTGTGAGAAAAGACAGGCGCAATAAAGTCACAAGGGATCATTTTTGTCCCCTGATGGATAAGCTGGTAAAAGGCATGTTGGCCGTTTGTTCCGGGCTCACCCCATAAAACTGGCCCTGTTTGCCATTTACAGGTCGTTCCGTCCTTTGTTACACGCTTCCCATTCGATTCCATGTCGGCTTGTTGGAGGTATGCCGCAAACCGGTGGAGGTATTGATCGTACGGGAGGACAGCAATTGTTGCGGCCCCGTAAAAGTTGTTGTACCAAAATCCCAAAAGCCCCAAAGTTGCCGGAATATTCTGCTCAATGGGAGCGGTTCGGAAGTGTTCGTCCATGGCAAAAGCGCCTTTGAGAAACTCTTCGAAATGATCCATTCCCACGGAGATCGCAATCGAAAGACCAATTGCAGACCAAAGGGAATATCTTCCCCCCACCCAGTCCCAAAAGACAAACATATTGTCGATATTGATTCCAAACCTTGCTACTTCGGTGGAGTTCGTCGAAAGGGCAACAAAGTGCTTTGCAACCTGGGAAGGATCCTTTGCCTGGTTTAAAAACCAATCCCGTGCGGTGTGCGCATTGGCCATAGTTTCCTGGGTTGTAAAGGTTTTGCTGGCAATCAGGAACAAGGTGGTTTCCGGATCGCAGGCCTTGAGTGCTTCCGCAATGTGGGTTCCATCGACATTGGACACAAAATGGAATTTTAGGCCGGGGTGGGAATAAGGTTTCAGTGCCTCGCAGGCCATATGTGGCCCCAAGTCCGAACCGCCAATCCCGATGTTGACCACGCTCGCAATTGGTTTTCCGGTGTAGCCCTTCCATTCTCCCGAGCGGATTTTGTCACTGAAGGCCCGCATTTTGGCTCTGACCGCGCGGATTTCGGGCATTACATCTGTGCCATCCAATTCAACTGGGGTGTCCGAATAATTTCTTAATGCCGTATGAAGCACGGCACGACCTTCCGTTGTGTTGATCTTTTTCCCGGTAAACATCGCCTCGATATTTCCGGAGAGGTTTGCCTCGCGGGCAAGATCGCGCAAAAGGGCTAAAGTCTCACTGGTCACACGATTTTTTGAGAAGTCGACCAGTAGGTCCTGAAAACGAAGCGAAAAATTGGCAAACCGATCAGGATCCTTTCGGAAAAGGTCCGCCATCACCATTTCGCCCTCTTTTTGAAAATGTGATTCAAGGGCTGACCAGGATTTGAGTGCGGTGGGATTAGACATCGGAGAGGACTTCCTTGGTCGGGGCATCATGGAATTACCAACAATTGTTGGGTTTAGGAAACGGTGGTTTTTTGCCCAGCAGGAATACGCCCTGGGTGCCTTTTTCCCGATTTGGGGTATTCTTTCGTGGCGAGGGCCTGTTTGTGGTACTTGTAACCAGGCAGAAAAAAGCAGAAAGCGGCTACTGCACCAAAAATCAACTGGTTATAAGCTGGAAAAAGGGCCATCGGGATGACGCTGGCAGATAGGAGAAAGGCGTAAATATAAAACTCTCCACTTAGCATTCCCGCTTTGACCACGAAAACCATACCAGCCACCACTGCCAACAAGGGTGAAAGGCTAAGTACCGGAAGCTGGAGTAATACCTCAACTGCAAAAATCCCGACGGCCCCCAAAACGGCTGCCGCCCAAACATGTGCTACCTGGCGTTCAATGAACAGAATCGGACCGCCTCTGGTCCGCAAACGCCAAAGGATTGCGCCCCAAAGGATCCAACCTACTGTCCATAAAACCAAATAAATAACGGGATTTGTTATCCCGTACATTCGTATTCCCCAAGTAAAAATGCAGATCACAAGCACCATGCCACTATGAACCATCCAGAGCTTTCCCCAATTTTCCAGAACCCCTGCATGATGGGTTTCGCGGAAAAGTCGTCCGGCCAATTCCATTAAGCCGCCGAGCCCTGTCCTTCTCAGGGACACTGGATTTCCTGATAGCCATGCTTCCAAGTCTGTAACAAGGATATCCATGGTTTTGTAACGCAGCTCCGGTTCTTTCTGGAGGGCCTTGAGGCAAACCATCTCCAGGTCCGGATCAACCTGTCGGTTGAGCATTCGGGGAGCAACCGGTTCCTGATCAAGAATTAGGAGCAGAGTTCCCAAAGGCGTTGCAGCCCGAAATGGGGGCCGACCGGTAAGCATCTCGTACAGAATTACTCCAAGAGAGTAGATGTCGCTATGTGGCCCCACTTCGCCAAAAAAACGAAAAGCCTGCTCAGGTGCCATATATGCCGGGGTTCCCAATATGGCACCGGTGTTTGTTATGGAGTTTTCATGGCCAAATCCGGAGGAGGATGAATCGTTTCCATTGTGATGGGACTTTGCCAAGCCAAAATCCGTGACAAGGGGTTTGCCACTCCGGTCGAGCAAAATGTTGGATGGCTTGAGGTCCCTGTGTACCACCCCGGTCTGGTGAGCATGGTGGATTGCGCTTGCGACATCAAGGAGAATCTTTGCTGCTTCACGGGGCTTAAGTGGACCCCGAGTAAGCCGTTGTGCCAAAGTCTCCCCTTCAATAAGTGGCATACAAAGGAAAGGCTGGCCCTCTTGTTCACCTGCCTCAAAAAGTGGTACAAGATTTGGGTGCGAAAGCTTGGCAATTGCCATCGTTTCGCTTTGAAACCTGGCCAAATCGGAGGAATTGGCTTCGGTCCCTTTGCGCATAACTTTCAGGGCGACGGTTCTGCCAAGGGACATTTGGCGCGCCTTGTAGACCACTCCCATGCCACCCTCACCTAGAATGGCCGAAAGACGATAGTCCCCAAAAATCCTGGGAAGTGGACCAGCGGTCTGAGAGGGGAGGGGGGAGGGTGTAATTTGTGAATTTTCCAGGCAGGTTCGGGTCATTGAAATCGTGCCAAGGAGCTCTCGAAGCTCCCCTGCCAATTCCATTTCTTCAGGATTTAGTTTGCTTAGGTCAAATCCGGCAGGGTTATCAACCTGTTTGGAGAGCCTCTCAAGGAGGTCCGCCAGGAGCTCATCCCTTGTTCCTTGAGGGGGATTCATTCCAGGATTCCTCCGGTTGCCCCTGTAAGTCCAGTTTTTAATTTCCTGATGGCACGCAAATAACGCATGGAAGCGGCGGCTTCCGAGATTTTTAGAATGACCGCAACCTCCTGATTGGAAAGTTGGTCCTTGTGGCGAAGCCGCAAAATCAACCGGTCCTCTTCCGGCATGGCTTCGATCGATTCTTCAATTCTGGTTCGAATCTCCGATTGAATGGCGGCGGAGGCAGGCGTCATGGCACGATCGACAAAGGGATCTCCCAAATCGGCCTCGGAATCATCCTTGCCCAAAGGAGAATGAATCGATTGCTCGCGGTCGAGGCTGCGCCTTTGGGCTTGGCGATGTCGGCGATGTGCCTCAATGATGTGGTCCATTGCAATGTGCCTAAGCCACAATGGAAACGGCATCGTTGGGTGTTTTAAATATTCACCCAGTCGGCGATGTGCCTCAATCATTACATTTTGGACGATATCGCTAGCATCCTCCCTTGAGGAAATAGCGGGATCTAGCCGTAGACCAATCATTCTCCTTAGGGATTCCCTTTGAGCAAAAAGGAGTGCATCCGCTTCCGGAGAGGGCGGGGATAAATCGTTCTTGTCTGGTTCCACCTTCGCCTCACTAAAGGACTCAAACTTCATTTTAGCAGGTTAGCGAATTTTCCATGCGGATTTGCGAAGAAATGATCAGGAAACCTTGCCCCCAAAGGAAACAAACTGCTTTATCATAATACAAATTTAATTAAATTATATTTTATTACAAATAGAATGTAATATTGCGGAAAAGTTCCGCTCAATCTGATTGCGGTTTGGATGCCTCTTCCGTGACGCCAACGGTTACCATATCACTGAGGGTAAGAGGAGTGATGCATTGCTTTTCCCCTTTTAAAGTCGGAACCCAATGGTTGCCAAACATCCTTTCCTTTGCCTTTTATGGGTGGTGTCGCTTGGGGCCTTGTTGTTTACTGGCCTTAACCAGCCAGTGCCAATTCGGACCGAAGGTTTGCGCATCGCAATCGCTGAAGAAATGACCCAATCAGGGAATTGGGTGGTGCCTCATTTGTGGGGCGAACCGATTCTAACAAAACCCCCAGGGTTTTATTGGGCTTTGTCAATAGCCCAAAGTATCGGTGGTGCTCATTCTTTGGCGGTTATGCGGATGGTTTCCGTTTTGGGGCTGATTGGCATTGCGATTTCCGCGAATTGGTATCTGGGCTTTGGGGGAGAAAGGCGGATTTCCGGGTACGCCGTTTATTTGACCTCGCTTGCCGCGACCATGGCATCTATTGGGCAGGTTCCCTCGGCTGAAATGGATATACCATTTTCCTTTTGGATTCTCTGGTTTTGGATGTTGGCAATTGATTTGGGGACAAAAGGAATCGCGGATTCGACGGAAAAATTTTTGATCAGGGTTTTGGGTTTGGGGCTTTTGGGTGGGGTGTCGGTATTGTTCAAATGGACGGCCCCAGCCTTTTTCCTTCCCGCCTGGCTTTGGCTGATGTTGTTTTCACCAATGTCCCGGAAAAGAAAGTTTCTGGGTTCAATCCTTTGCGCACTGGGTATCTGTGTGCTGCCAGGCCTCTGGATGGGGGCCGTTGTCTGGCAGGTGGAATGGCGTGTATTGCAGGATGCCATCATGTCGGAAGCCCTGCCACACCTTTCCCCTGTCCACCACACAAGGTCATACCCTTTTGCTGAATGGATTACATTTCCCATTCAGATTGTAGCCATGAGTCTTCCTGCCGCACTACCCTTGGTTTTACCGTTATTTTCGAAAGGCGCTGAAACGATAAAATTGATGATCAAACCATGGCCATTTGTTCTGGCGGGTTCGCTTTTGATTTGGACTCTTATTCCAGGTCACAGGCCACGTCACGCGCTGCCGATCCCCCTTGGTTTGGCGATTTTATCTGTTCCGATGTTGCGTAAATTCCTGGAAGTTGGAAGCACAAGGTTGGTTGGAGTTGGAGTGATTTTGTTGGTATTGGGTATTATTAAGGGAATTCTTTCATTTGGAACAGCCAACCAGCGAACACAGCTAAATCAGTTGGTGGAATCGGCTCATGAAATGGAAGTTGCGGTTGGTGAGGAAACATTGGGCCTCGACCGGATTAAGGAAGATGGGTTTGTATGGCTGACACGGATTCCAAATGTGACCAGGATATCCGATGATAAATTTTTCAATTGGATCCTTTGTGACCAAAATCAGAAAGATAAGTGGATCTCCAAAGGTTTTGAAGTTCATAATCGCGCGGAATTCTCCCGCCATTCCATCCTTACCCTTCTGTTCAGGGAACAAAAACCATGATCGCCAAAACTCCCGCGCAACTGGCACGCGAATCCATCAGAAAGCGTGAACATACAAGCCACACCGCGAATCTTGCACCCGGTTATGTACAAGCCAATTTGGTAATCCTGCCCAATTCAATTGCCGAGGATTTTTTGATTTTTTGCAGGAAAAATCCAAAACCTTGCCCCCTTCTTGCGGTACTACCCGCAGGCGTAACAGAAATACAAAGTCTTGCTCCGGGTTCTGATATTCGAACGGATCTTCCGGCTTACCGAATATGGAAAAAAGGAACTTTAATTGAAGAATTGGGTGACCTAAACAAGATTTGGAATGCCGACCTGGTTTCCTTTTTGATTGGATGCAGTTTCAGTTTCGACAATCTCTTGTCTGGAGCGCGAATTCCTGTTCGCCACAAAGATTCCGGGAGGAATGTGCCAATGTTTCGTACCAATATTCCATGTGTTCCCTGGGGACCATTTCAGGGAAATATGGTCGTAAGTATGAGGCCAATTCATCCGAGATATTCCGATTCCGTAAAGGAGATTTCGGGTAAACTTCCGCTTTGCCACGGTGATCCGGTCCATTGGGGAAAACCGGAAGATATCGGAATCAACGATATCAAAAGTCCTGATTTTGGTGAGTCTGTCAACTTTTTTTCGGAGGAGGAACCAGTTTTTTGGGCTTGTGGGGTTACCCCGCAGGTCATCCTGGAACAAGCGAACCTGGATTTCGCGATTACCCACAAGCCCGGGCATATGTTTATAAGCGATTTGAAAGATTATCAGCTTTTTGAAAAATTTGATCTTCTTGGATAATTTACCATTTGAGTAAACCAAGGATTGAGTGGTGATCGTCAGTCCAAATGACCGGATCAAGAGTGTCGGGTATATTTTGCCAACTTCCACTCTTATGAATAAGCTGTTGAAGATTTCTGTCTTTGGTAAAAATCACCCACTGGGATGGGCTAAAACCCTGAGCGATTTTTTCAGGCATGAGGTCCCTATTATCAAAAAGGTGACCAGCTATTCCGATGCTTTTTTCCCAGCCTTTCATTAGTCGTAACAGATCAAAATGACGGTTGGAAACATGGCAAAGCAGGGTGCCATTTGGCTCCAGATGTTTCCAATACCCTTCCAATGCCTCCAGGGTTAGAAGGTGTATAGGCACCGTATCCGAACTAAACGCATCCAGTATAAGGAGATTATACTTGTCAGTATTTGCGGTAAGTATGCGTCTGCCATCACCGAAGTGAATTCGGTAGGGAGACGCGCATTGGCTTAGAAATTGAAATTGCTTTGGATTTTCGGCGATCTCGCCAACCGCCGGGTCGAGTTCAAAAAAATGAATCTGATCCTGGGGTCTTCCAAACCAAGCCATTGATCCTGCACCAAGACCAATAATCGCGATATTGACTCCATGGGAATGTACCTTTTGTAGTTTTGAAAAAGCATCCCCTGCGGGACCATCTGAACCATAATAGGAGAGGGGGATAAATCGACCCTCCGAATCCTTTAGCGCTTCCGATTGGATTCCATGGATTGTGCTTCCATGGTAAAGCAATGTTTGATTCGATCCATTTTTTTGCGTTTTGGAAATTTTTAAAACGCCAAATGTATTGCGACGAATTTCGGTTTCGGCTTCCGGAGTGAATAAAAAAAGAATTAAACACAAAAAACTAATAATTAAACTTGTTCCAAGAATGCGGCCATCTTTTGCCAAAGCAAGGCAACCGAAAAAAAGAATACCAGAAATGGTAGAGGTTAGAGTCGGATAATGTGTCGTGTCCAGTGGTCCAACCACCATTCGAAGGCCAATAAGGACAAAAGGTATAGTTGCCGGAATGGCCCATTCGATTAGAACCGGAATTTTTGGGTTTTTGGAACACCCAAGAAGAAATATCCCGGCCGCCATTGCCAGTGGATATTCCCAGACTCCCAGGCGGGCAAAAACCACAGGAAATGCTATTGCCTGAAGAAGGGTTCCCAAAAGTCCGCCAAGGGCTATCAAGCAATAGTAAAATCCAAGCGATTTACCCTCAGTTGATTCGTTTTTTGGACGCTTTTCGTATAAAAGGTGATGCAAAAGTACACAAATGAAAAAAAGGCAGCCAAAGTGAATGAACAGTGGAACAATAATCGTTCCAGATGCAAGTTCCAAGCCTGTTAATGATAAAAGAAAAAAAAGAAGTGATGAAAAAATTGGAAAATATCGGTAAATTAAAAAAATAAATGTGTCAGGAAAGTTACTAAAAGCAATGACATAGCTGAGTAGATAAATGGCGAGGGGTAGTATCCAAAGAAATGGAACTGATGCAATTTCTGTTGCTAAATGGTTTGTTACTCCACAAAGAATACCAGAAGTGCAGATCGGGATTAGAATCCACCACTTTGAATCTTTTTCCAGTTTAAAGTTTTCGAAAAAGCTGATTCCCGAGGCCGGTATTACAAGAAACGACTTGCGATTTTGCAACCAAAAAAAGAATCCTAAAATGGTTTGAAAGCTTACCAGAAATGTAAATAATTGAATTTGTTGTATGCGGGAAGTATTTGGTTCTATGATTAGGGGAAAAGCTAAAAGGGCAAGGAAACTCCCCGCATTGGAATAGGCATATAGCTGTGTTGCCTTTCCAGAATTTAATTGACTCAAAACATGTTGCAGCAATGTGGAGGTTGTTGAGAGGCCCAAAATAATTACAAACAAGTGTGCACCAAGGTACCCCACAACTCCCAAACTTGTTGACTGGGAATTGATCCAATAGGACTCAGGCTCAAGGGGGAGTGGGTTCAGAATTAGTAATAAGAGTCCAAATACAAGATTCAAAAGGTAGATCAGGAATGCACCGCGTGGATAAAGCAAACTTCCGATCCATGCCAGAAAATATCCAATGAAAAGCACAATCTGAAAAAACAGGAGACAGGCAAGCCATACGGTTGGAGTGCCTCCCCAGGATGGGGTAAGTATTTCTCCAACCACAGGTTGGATAAGAAAAAGCGCCAATGCCGAAATGAAGGCAAGTGTACCTAGTGTTTCAGCAAGCCTGGGATGATTTTTAGGAGGTCTCATCCTGGAATTTTATTGGAAGGGGTACGGGTCTGTCACCTTTTTTTAAACCCATGAAGGTGAGTATTGATTAATATGATATATGTGATTTGATATTAAGCTTAGATGGTTTAACTATTGCTAGCCGTCCGACCACGAAAGGGCTCAAGATTCATTGAAGGTGTTTGTTTATCGTGACATTTGCCCAATTCGTTGGCCTATTTAGCCAATGTTTTAATCTTTTCAGATTGAATATTGATTTTGGTTTTGTTTGTGAAATTTTTATTAACATGTCAACCTCTAGCGGTTGAAAAATAAGCTTTAACTTCGACGCAGTCCGCCTATCGAAAAAGCAAACATCACACGAAATTTTGGATGATCCTGGATTCTCAAAATCGGCGTTTCATTGGGAATCGAGTAGCTTTTGGATTCTACTGAATCAAATAGCCTAACAAATGGTAATGTGTGAGCGATTTCCTTTGATGTTTTATGGCTTGGACATTGAAGGGCGTTGTACATGAACGCAAAATTTGGGCATGAAGCAAATAGGAATCTCCCCTGCTTTACCAAAGTGTTTGCTTCCTGGTGATGACCCATTTGTCGGAGGCACAGTACCAAGTTGCTCAATGCTCTTGGGCACCCAGGGTCTAGGGAAACCAATTCGCGAAGGTGCAGAATCGTTTCCCTCAAGCGTCCCAATTTTCTCATGGTGCTTACCAACCTTTTCAGATTAGTTAGCCACTTTGGGGCCATTTCCCAAACTCGCATGAAACAAGCATTAGCTTGCTCCCGGCCAGATTTTCCCTGCAATTCCCAGGTCCTACCCAAAAGGTGAATCAGAGTTGGATTTTGAGGAAAATTGATGACCGCCAATTGAGCGATTTCCCGGGCATTACGCCAATTATTGCGACGCAAGTGAAGGCGAATTGCCAGCTTATCCCAATTCAAATCATTTTCGGTTGAAGAAGGTGTGGAAAAACGATTGCGATTAACAACTTTTATGGAAGCTTCCCAAAGCCCTGTTTTGTAAAGGCCATAGGCCAACCGGAATTCACGACTTTCATTAAATTGCAAATTGCCCACGAATCGCCTCCTTGCGAACACGCGGAATCATAATTTTCAAATGCTAGCGGATTGGGTTAATCGGGAGCAAGAGAAATTAATGGAATGCCTTAAAAAATTATTTTGCATAATCATAAATCAAAAGGGGCGAACGGCCGACGCCTCCACCCCTTCTGATCGCTTCTTTAGCAAAACAGGTTAGATACCTGCTGCTTTTCGCAGATCGGCAGCCTTATCCGTTCCTTCCCAAAGGAATTCAGGATTTTCGCGTCCAAAGTGACCATGGCGAGCGCTTTCCCGATAGATTGGGCGACGCAGGCTTAGTGTCTCAATGATTCCTTTGGGGGTCAATTTGAAGTTTTTCCGAATAAGCTCGGCAATTTGAGGGTCAGTTAAGCCACCTTTGGCTGAATTGAATGTGCTGACCCAAATGTTGAGCGGGTCAGGGTAACCAATTGCATAGGAAACTTGGACCTCACATTGATCCGCAAGGCCAGCAGCAACCACATTCTTGGCAATGTAGCGACTCATGTATGCCGCGCTGCGGTCGACTTTCGTTGGGTCCTTGCCGGAGAAAGCGCCACCACCATGACGACCACGACCACCGTAAGTATCGACGATAATTTTTCGGCCTGTTAAGCCGCAGTCGCCGTGGGGCCCGCCTTCGAGGAAAATTCCGGTGGGGTTAATGTGAAAGGCAAGTTTACCTTGGCTGTTTTCTGCATTGTCGCCCACGGGGACAACATAATGGTCCCCCATTCCATCAACCAAGTCAGGCCGTTCTGCTCGAAGGGTGGGAAGGATTAACTTTTCGAGAAGGACCTTGCGAGCCTGGTCGGAGAAAAGGCGCTTGCCACCATGGTTGACCATAGCGGATTCATCGTGTTGGGTGGATAGCACAACAGTGTGAATCCGGAGTGGGGTGCCGTCCGACTTGTATTCAACGGTTACTTGGCTTTTGGCATCTGGCCGAACCCAAGGCAGTTCACCTGATTCACGCAATTTGGCGTGATTTTCAACCAAACGATGTGCCAGGTAAATTGGAAGTGGCATAAGGGATTTGGTTTCGGTGCAAGCAAATCCAAACATCATTCCCTGGTCGCCCGCACCGCCGGTGTCAACACCTGCAGCAATGTCAGGGGATTGAGAGTGAATATGGCACATAACCTGGCATGTGTCAGCAGCGAACCCAATTTTTGGGTCTGTGTAGCCAATTTTCCGGATAGTGTCGCGTACAAGTTTGTCCACCGTGGCCCGCGAAAGGTCGGCAGTTGTGGTTATTTCTCCGGCAACAACAGCTAAGTCTGTGGTAACCATGGTTTCGCAAGCCACCCGGCTCATCGGATCCGTTGCAAGACAGTGGTCGAGAATGGAATCGGAAATTTGGTCGGCGACCTTGTCCGGGTGGCCCATCGAGACAGATTCGCTGGTGAATAGGTAAGTGTCACTCACGGATTACGGTCCTTTGACCTGGGGGATCAATTAGTCAATTGGCTGCCAAGAAATTGGAATTCCCTGAAAGTGGCCTCCACTTAGCTGGCCTTATTGGCAAAATTATAGGAAAGAAAAGTGAATGCGCTTTGGAATTTCGGGGCGGTTTTTCTTTTTTTAAATTGCGAAGGTTCCTCATGAGCTTCCCAGAGGATGATCGAACACTTGCTCCTGGTGACCTGCGAGAATTCACCAGGGATTCCAAGCCCGACAATCAGGATTCAACATTGGCGCCCGGGAGCACCGTGTTTGATCATCCGAAATCATTGAGTAATGCAAATCAAGTCACCGCCAATGGACCCAATGAAAGCGAGCGCACCTTGCCTGTGGGTGGTTCGGGCAAAGTATCCCACGCTACCGATTCAACACTTCCCTTAGGTGAATTCCATTTCAGCAAAGCATCCGATCCGACTCTGCTCCCGGGCGGACTTCAGGTAGATTCTCAAGCTACCCTTCCGCCCAATTACCTGGCCGGTGGTCAAGGATCTGATGCTACCCTTCCGCCCAATTACCTGGCCGGTGATCAAGGATCTGATGCTACCCTTCCGCCGGGTTTTTCCAAGTCCAAGACTGATTTGACCTTGCCTATCCAAGGTGCTGGGGCGGATTCTTTGGCAACAATTGGGCCTGCTGGATCTCCAAATTCCAATGATGAAAAAACACTTGCACCTGGGGGGGGCCAAGCAAAGACATTTCCTATAGCCGATGGAGCGAAAGGGAGGTCGTCAACTGTTCGTATGGGTGATTTGAAGGGTGGTAAAACCGAACCTCAAAGTCAGGCTGTTGACTCAAAGGGTGCCAGGCTCCCGATTGTTCCTGGTTATGAGCTTTTAGGCGAATTAGGTCGTGGTGGAATGGGTGTGGTCTATCGGGCCCGTCAGCGTGGCTTGGGGCGCATGGTCGCTTTGAAAATGGTTCTAAATTCCCAGGCAAGCCAGGAGGAATTGGATCGTTTTATGCTTGAGGCCCATGCCGTTGCAACGGTTGAGCATCCTAACATCGTCCAGATTTATGATGTTGGTGAGTATAAGGGTCTCCCCTATTTTTCACTTGAATTTGTCGATGGTGGACCGCTTGATTCCAAACTGAACAATGAGCCGCAGGATCCAGTATTTTCCGCAACGATTATGGCCAAGGTTTGTCGGGCCATGGGATTTGCGCATTCCAAAAAAATCTTGCATCGCGATCTCAAGCCCGCCAATGTCCTTTTAACAAAAGGGGGTGAACCGAAAATTACGGACTTTGGCCTGGCAAAGCAGATGGACGCCCCGGACGAGGGGCATACCAAAGCCGGGTCCATTATGGGTACCCCAAGTTACATGCCTCCCGAACAGGCAGAGGGAAAAGCCAAGGATTTAACCAACCTGGCGGATGTTTATAGTCTCGGTGCTCTGCTTTATGAATTCATTACAGGTCGTCCCCCTTTCAAGGGAAGGACACTTTTGGAAACCCTACAGCATGTAAGAACCAAGGAACCGGTGGCTCCAAGCCAACTCCAGCCTAGCGTCCCCCCGGATTTGCAAACTGTTTGTTTAAAAGCACTGGAAAAGGATCCAGCAAAGCGCTATCCGTCGGCGGAGGAAATGGCAGAGGACCTTGAAGCCTACCTTAGGGGAGATCCCATAAAGGCAAGGCCGACCAGTCGTTTGGAGAAAACACTCCGATGGGCTCGTCGTAACAAACCGCAGGCGGCCCTGATTGCCATGGGTTTTACCATGTTTTTTTTAATGATTACATCAGGATTTGTTTTTCTTGGAATGGATGCGCACAACCAAAGGCTGAGGGCCGAACGATTTGAAACCATTGAGGGCCAAAGAAAAGATGCCGAAGTCCTTCTCCTGGGTGCGATTGACAAAGGGGAAAAGGGTGATTGGGGTCAATCCCTTGCCGGGTGCAATCTGGCATTGGTTGCCCTAGGGGACTCGACAGACTTGAATGAGATTCGCCAGCGGATTCAAGAACAATTTGACCTTTCACAAGCCCACATTGAGACAGACACGCGTGCCGCGCAGTTTGATGCCCTTGTGGAAAAAGCATATTTTTCAGCGACGGACTTGACTGGGAAAACCCCATTTCAAAACACCGATGATGTCCTTGAATACTCTGAAGGTGCGCTAAGGTTATTTGGGGTCGGTTTGGGGGATGAAAAATTCCATCCAAAATTTGGTGAGCATTTTCTGGAAGCGCAAAAAAAACGAATTTTAGAAGAGTGTGGAGCACTTTTGCTTTTGATTTCGTCAAGGCAACTGGATAAGGATTTTAATCAAAACAAATCTTTGGAAAGGGCTTTAGCGGTATTGAATTTGGCAAAACAGGCTGGGTCCGGTGAGAAAATACGGCATTTGTACATGGCCCAATATCACCAGGCGCTTTCCAATCGGGGTGATAAAAAACATCAAGCGCTGGCTGATGCAGAGCGTTTGGAAGCAAGCAAAGTGGATCCACAGGGACCCAGGGAATGGTTTTTTCTTGGCGATGAACTTTTCCGAAAGGGAGATTTTAAAAAAGCCTCCGAGGCGTTTGCCAAGGCTTCACGCCTAAGGCCGATAGATTTTTGGCCGACCTATTACCAGGCCGTGAGTGCCATTCGCACCGAATCCTGGGCGGAAGCGCGTGCACTCCTTCTTAATTGTCTTGGTAAAAAAGATAATTTTGGTTTTTGTCATGTGCTTATTGGAATTACCGAAGGCAAGCTAAAACAATTTGATGATTCAAAGCGTTCATTTGACCGGGCTGTGGCCCTACTTGGAGGTGAAACCCAGGGCGTTCTTGTAAATCGTGGCGCGATGTTTTTTGATCAGGGAAAACTCCAAAATGCCGAACAGGACCTTCGCAAATCGATCAAACTGGAGCCAAACAATTGGATTGCCCTCGATAACCTCGGGGTTTTGCTCCGTAGTCAACAGAAATATTTGGAGGCCGAAACATGCTTTCTTCAGGCAGAAAAGGTTGCTGGAAAAGAACTTGGGCCGATGCGTCACCTTGCCGGAATTATGGGTGAGCTGGATCCCCCGCGGTGGAACGACAGTGGGAAAATTCTTGAAAAGGTAGTTGCCCGGGAAAAGGACCCCTCCAAGCTTGCAAACGACCTGATGGCATTGGCGCGAGTAAAAATTGCTGAAATGGACCTTGATGGTGCCCGGGCGATTTTGGACAAGGCGCTTGGCTATGACAAGCAAAATGCGCTGATCTGGTTGCTGAATGGGTGGGTGGTTAATGAGATTGCATCAAAAAAAGATCTTGTCAATCGTTCATCCTCGGTAGCGGATTACAAGCTCGCATTAGAATCCTACAACCGAGGGTTTGAGCTTGCTGCCCAGGGCAAGTCCGATGAAGTTGGCGCAAAAGTAATGGCCGATTACTTTAAGAAATTAAGCCCAAAATCTGAGGAGGAAAGTATCGAATCAAAACTCTTGAGGGCCAGGGGATTTATCAAGGACCGGCTTGGGGATTATGGAAGCGCACTTGCAGATTATACACGCAGTCTGGAGCTTAACCGGAACCAATCAGGATTGCGAACCCGAAGGGGTATGAATCTCATAACCAATTGGCGGGCAATCGCCTTGGAAGATTTCAATCAGGGGATCAAACTTAACCCAAATGATAGGGAACTTTATGTCGGCCGTTGTTATGTGGAAGCCTTAGAAGGAAATCATAAAGCTGCTGCTAAGGATGCTGGAATCGCCACAGGGGGCATGGGCAGTGTGCCCTGGCATGTAAGAGTAAATACCGCAGCGGGGATGGCCCAGGCCTACCGTGTCGCCAAGAATCCGCCCAGGGGTGGCATTGTCGCCAGCCCAGAAACCCAGGAAAGGTACCTGGTCATGGTTTGGGGTTTGCTGGAAAAAGCAATGAATTCCCTTCCATCTGCGCAGAGGGCCTCATGGTGGTCTGAAAACATTGAATCCGATGATGCCTTTGATCCAGTACGCGGCATGACGGAATGGAACGACCTGAAAAGGCGAAGCATTACCCCTGCGAAGCCGGGGTAGTGAATTTATTGAGAGGCTATTTCAGGGACCTTGGAGTCTATTTCATCCTTGGGTGTTTCGTCCACTTGTTCTTGAGCTTCTTTCTTCGCCCGTTTTTTTTCTTCCCAGGCAAGGAGTGCCGGGCGAATGGATTTAATATGCTTTTCGAGGTGTTTGATGTCCTCGATTTCAACACTATCCCTGCGCGTGTACTTGCGTCGGAGGGTACTGAGCACATTCTCCCACATTGCAAGGCTTGGGTTACGATAAAGTTCCCATTCGCTTCGCCTTTTGTATCGGACATAAAAAGTCCATACCTTTGCGAAGTGCCTTGCTTCTATGTACCACTTCTCGCCTGTTTCGGGATGGGGTTCGTTCCATTGGATTTCAATGCTCATACCGATTGGTTCTCCAGGCTATCGAGCCAGCGTGTCAAGTCGGGGGGTAGGGGCATGTCAAAATTCATGTTGGAGCCAGTTACCGGGTGTACAAACCCAAGGGCCTCGGCGTGAAGGGCCAAGCGCGGTGCTCCGCTGTGGTCGGGAACCTCGTGTCCACCAGGAGTTTTTCGATAAACCGGTTCGCCACAAAGAGGATGGCCGTTTTCCGAAAGATGAATCCGGATTTGATGGGTTCTTCCTGTTTCGAGACGACATTCAATCATGGAATAGTTGCCAATTGGCTTTCGCAATTTGACATGAGTGACAGAATGCTTGCCTACACTCGGTAATGTGGTACTACCCCGGCGTCCATCACCCCTGTCCCGGACCAGATGGCTTTCAAAGGATTGATCGCGAATTTGTCCGGGAATGATTGCTACATAGCGCCTGTGAATGGTGTGATCCCGAAACTGGACTCCAAGGCCTCTTTCGGCATCAACGGTTCGGGCGAAGACCATCAAACCACTTGTTTCCTTGTCGAGTCTGTGGACAATTCTAAGCCTGTGGGTTTTCCCACCGGTTGGCCTGGGGTCGCGCCTTTTTATCAGGTCGGGCAGAATCTCCTCAAGAGTTGGCGATAGCGCCCGGCGTTCCGTGGTCCACTCCCGTTCTGTGGGATGCCTAACAGAGGAGATACCGGAGGGTTTTTCAACTACAACCAGGTGAATGTCCAAATGTCGAATAGTCACCCCATGTTCCACGGCCTTTTTGGGAGCCGGCGAGGAGAGGATGACAACGCTTTCGCCAGGGTGAATTCGACGGGCCGGATCACGGCACACAGTGCCAGAGATTTCGACCATACGAGCATCGACCAGGTGTTTGGCTTTTGCCCAGGAGAGTCCTTTTTTGTCCCGAACATACGCCGCAACGGTGGCCCCTTCGTAATTTGGTTCCACTTCAAAGAGTTCTTTGCTCATTATTCGGGGCTGCTCATGGTTGAATTGGGCCTTTTCCCGAATTGCGCCCGGGTTTGTTTCCACGGGCTGCGGTTGCCCGCCCGGGACGATAACCTTTGGGCTTAGGTGGGGATTTGCTGTTCGTATTGTCAGAGGGATTGGGAACCCGGTGATAATGATCGCCCTTGATTGGAGATTTGCTGCTTTCCTGGGCCGATTTTTCCATGCGTTTTTTTAGGGCTTGCTCTGGCGGTTTGGCCGGAATGAGGGCATCGCAACCACCGCCAATAAGATCAACTCGCCCCGCCTGTATTAGTGCCTCCCGAACCTCGAACCAGTTTTCCGGTTTGAAGAACTGAAGTAAAGCCCGCTGCATTTGCCGGTCCTTCAATTTTCTGGAAATATTTACTTCCTTGAGTGACATGGGATCTATTCCAGTGTAGTACATGCAGGTGGCAAGGTCATACGGAGCTGGAATGAAGTCTTGAACCTGATCCGGACGATAACCATTTTTCTTAAGAAACACGGCCAAATCAATCATTGCATGAATGTCGGAGCCTGGATGGCTGGAGATAAAATAAGGGACCAGGTACTGTTTGGGTTTGCCAGCCCGCAGGCTCGCCTGTTTGAATGCTTTGGCAAACCCAAGGAAATTCACATTCCTTGGCTTCTTCATCAAGTCAAGGACATGGGGATCAACCGCTTCAGGTGCAACCTTCAAGTGTCCCCCAACATGATGTGTGGCAAGTTCTTCCAGGTAATCCGGGGAAAGCTGGGCCAAGTCCATTCGTACGCCACTAGCTATAAGGACTTTTTTGATCCCTTTTTGTTCCCTGGATTTGCGCATTAATTGAATTAGTGGATTGTGATCGGTTCCCATTAATTTGCAGACGGTGGGATGGACGCAGGATAAGCGATGACATTTGGCTTCAACTTCGGGTCTCGTACAACGCATACGGTACATATTTGCGGTGGGACCACCAATGTCACTAATTGTGCCCTTGAATTCGGGATC
>CAMBMH010000046.1 GCA_945868575.1 Singulisphaera sp. GP187
TTCAAATTTCCACGGTCACCCCGACTTCTCTCAAGGTGGGAACGGTTGGCGGTATTAGCGGAACCATCAATTCCGCCGGAATCATTCCACTCGATGGGGATGCTGTCACCGCCACAACCTTCAAGGTGGTGATTTCCAATATCCAGGGCTCCGGATCTGTTCAAATCGCGGTCCAACCCGGTATCATCCGTGATGCCACAGGGCAGATACTCACAACGCCCGTCGCTGGTCCGCTGGTTTCCATAGATAATCAGGCTCCCAATATTGTTGGAACCCCATTCCTCACCCCCAATCCGACAGCCCTAAATAACCTTGGATTCCGGGTGAATTTCAGCGAAAATGTGGTCGTTGACAGTGTTCAGCCCACATCCTTTGCCCTTTCCGGTTGGGGTGGCAAGGGACAAATCTACAAAGTTGAGGCGGTTTCTCCGGTTAATGGGCTTGCTAGCGCCTTCAATGTGTCCATTCAGGGTGTGTCCGGTTCGGGGAACCTGGGCCTTTCACTCCTGGCCAGTTCGGGCATCCGCGATGGTTTGGGAAATACCCAAAACGGCACCTATACAAGCGCCAACGCCTACTCCGTCAACAATGCTCCTGTGGTAGCCAATCCGCTGGTGACCTCGGTGGTCCTGGATCCAAATAGCCCTGCCACGGCGACATCAGCCTACTTCCTGGTGAATTTCAGCAAGGCCGTTGATCCCAACAGTGTGCTCAAGACCAGTTTTACGACCACAATTCCCGCGGTAACCGTGGACCTGGTCACCCAGATCAGTCCAACCCAATTTGCCGTCACGGTCAGCCAGGCTGTCAAGATCGATGGAAATCTGAGGCTGAATATTCCCCCGGCTTCGGGAATTGTGGATGCGACCAATCCTTCCAATCCCTGTTTGTCATTCTACGCGGGTGAAACGCTCAATCGCACGAGCGTTAGTGTGGTCTCCTCGACGGTAGACACCACCAGTGTTACCAATGGGGGAATCAATGGGCGTTTGGTTTACCATGTAACCTTCTCGGAGCCTGTTGCGGTCTCCTCTGTGGTCATAGGCGATTTTGACCTGACCGCCGTCTCCGGCAATCCGTCCGGGACGGTTCTCGGCGCGGTCCCACAAAACGCGGTGGGGGGGTACGCAACCCGCTTTGATATCGAAGTTGGTGCCCTTGCCGGTGCCGGTCAGCTTCGACTGGATGTCCTGCCCTCCAACGGTATCGTTTCCCAGGCAGGCAACGGCACCAATGCCTATGATGTCGGCGGGCAAAGTTACAATATCGACACGGTCGCTCCGACAGTCTTGAGCATTGTCAGCCTGAATGGTCCCTTGACTTCGGCTAGCCAGGTAACCTGGCGTGTGACCTTCTCCAAGCCGGTGGACCCTGCCACCGTCACCACCG
Source organism: Singulisphaera sp. GP187 (assembly GCA_945868575.1). GTDB lineage: Bacteria > Planctomycetota > Planctomycetia > Gemmatales > Gemmataceae > SYLG01. The sequence goes on from CAMBMH010000046.1 coordinate 1,390, forward strand.
AATCGCTGCTGCTTTTGGAGTCGGGCGCGGCCCGGGGTGGTTTCGCCTCCATCAATGGATCCGGTTCAGTTTACCAGATCACGGCGAATGTGGTTGAGGGTATGGGGACGCTTGGCCTGCAAGTGTTGCCCGGAATGATCAAGGACCTGGCTGGCAACACCCTGGACATTGGGGACATTAGTAATCAAACAATTGTTGATTACACGCCTCCCCGCGTGTTGGGTGTCGCCATCAAAGATCCGGAACTAATTGGCAAGGGACCGGCGACTTTTGCGATCGGTTTCTCGAAAGCAATGAATCCCGCAACGGTTACCGCCGACGCGCTAAAGCTTGTTCCCCAACCGGCCAACAGCGTAAACGCATCCATCACCACGGTATCGCTGACAGGACCCAACGAGTTTGATGTCCTGACCACGATTAATTCCGGAAACGGATTGCTCGGACTTGACGCTATCGTGGGCAGGGCCCGCGATTCCGCAGGCAATTCGCTTGTGGCGGGTTTTGCCGGCGGTCAAACTTATAATGTTTCGGCTGACGCCCCAATTGCTTTGTTTGCAACGATTGATGGACAAAGCCCTACCCGTCTTCCATCAATGGACTTCACTGTCACCTTTAGCTTGCCGATGGATCCCCAAACGGTTGTTCCTGGAGCCTTCCAGATTCAAAGCACTCAGGGATCTGTTATTGGTACAATTTCCCGTGTTGTACCGTTGGATGATTCCTCTTACCGCTTCCGGGTAACCGTTGACAATGTCACTGGGAACGGCACATTTGTGTTGATGCCCCAAAATGGCAACACCATGAAGGACCAATTGGGACAGGTTCTCGGCTACAATCCCAATTTCGAATCACAATCGTATCAGGTTGACCATATTCCCCCGGCTGTCTCCTCGATTGCCATCGAAGGAAACAGCCTGACCAACGCCTCCACGGTCAATTTCCTGGTAACCTTCACAGAAAAGATCGCTCCGGAATCGCAGATTCCCGCGGCATTTGGTCTGGTGACCACAGGCAATCTGATTGGTCGTGTCGCGCTTGTGGAAAACACATTCGGGAACATTTATCGTGTTACCGTTGACAACCTCTATGGCGAAGGTTCTGTTGCTCTGCAGGTTTTGGGCAATGGTTTGATTGCCGACCTCGCGGGCAACACCTTTGTGGGTAACCCGGTCACAGGTCCTGCGATCACCATCTCCACCCAGGCGCCTTTCGTAACATCCATCACCACCATTGGGGCGACGAAAACCAACAGCTCCACAGTCCAGTTCCAGGTCAACTTCTCCCAACCGATGGATCTGGACACCGTTCAGCCCCAGGACTTTGTACCTGTGTTCACAGGCACGCTCACCGGGCAGACCGTGACCGTTGTTGCGGTCCCAGGCTCCACCTCTAGTTTCCTGGTTACCATCGCCAATCTCAGCGGCACCGGAACGGTTGCACTTTCGGTACCGGAAAATTCGACGCTGGCTGATCAGGCGGGGAACCAACTCCAGTCGAGTTTCACCAGCACGGTTGTCTTTGATGTGAACACCGTTGCGCCGGTCATCACATCGTTCAAGTCCCTGGAAGGGTACAATCCGACAAGCAAATCGGCACCTTTCCTGCTTACATTCTCCGAGCCTGTAACGGGTGTTCAGCTTTCCAGCTTCACCGTCACCCCAGCCGGTTCAGGGACCATCACCAACCTCCAAACCACTGATGGCGGAACAACCTGGACCTTTAATCTGGTTGCTGCGCGTCAAGGTTCGATGACCGTGACCCTCAACAAGGCGGGGATCGTCGACGCATATGGAAACGCCCTTGCCCAGGGTGGATCGGTATCTGTCAACTACGCCCCGGCGCTTCCCACCGTCGCCGCATTGGGTGCCGGTGGCTTACCCATGGTTCAGGTGATCACCCCGGATGGCACGGTCACAACCTTCCAGCCTTTTGCTTCGAACTACAGGGGTGGTTTGACGGTGGCGGCGGGTGATATCAACGGCGATGGCGTCGCGGATATCATTGTGGGAGCGGCTAGCGGTGTGGCGCCTCATGTGAAAGTCTTCTCGGGAACCAACTACAAGGTCATCCGCAGCTTCTACGCTTTTGCGACCTCCTTCACCGGCGGTGTGAATGTTGGCGCGGGGGACATCAACGGGGATGGTTATGCCGATGTGATCGTTGGATCGGGACTGAACGCACGGCCCCATGTCCGGGTTTATTCGGGCAAAGACAATATCGCGATCCGCAGCTTCTTCGCTTACGATGCCTCATTCACAGGTGGAGTTCGGGTAGCCGCCGCGGATGTGGATGGAGATGGAATCGCGGAAATCATCACTGGCTCGGGTGCCGGAACCCGGGGGCATATCAAGGTCTTCAAGGGTGGTTTCAACACCGTCATCCGGAGCTTCTTCGCTTACGGCCCGGGGGTTACGGCCGGGGTGTTCGTCGCCGCCGCAGACCTGGATGGGGATGGCAAGGCGGAGATTGTCGCCTCGCTTGATAAAGGCAGTCAGCCTTTGGTGAGAACCTTTACAGGGGCCATGACCTCGGTAAACCAGGAATTCCTGGCATTTACAAACACATTCCGGGGCGGTAGCCGGGTTGCGATTGTCAACCGAACAAACGAACCGGGACCGCTGATTGCTGTCGGCAACGGCCCTGGGCTCCCCTCGCAGGTGAAAACCTTCGATGGCAAAACCACCCACTTCATCGATACGGTCTTTGTCCTCTCTGAATTTGGCTTCCAGGGTGGGGTGTTTGTGGGCTAATTTGGGGATTTTCTTTCGGAAACATACAAAACCCCGGCCTTGTGCCGGGGTTTTTTGCTTTGGATTCATCCTAACTATTGGATTTGGATGGGGTTTCGGTCTATAATACCTTTTCCAATCGATGAAGATGGGTGTCTGCCTGTCCGGTTGTGAGTCCTGCGAACAATTTGGAATCGTCCCGTTCCCTTGGCTTGGGGGGGCGCCTTCCAATGGGGTTTTGTTTTTCATGGTCAACCGTAACCTTCTACGCCAATTTGATCTTTCGGATCAGGATCTTAACGACGAACTGAATGCCGCGTTCCTTAACGAGGAAATCGGCGGCGATATCGAAAACTGGCTGCCTGCCGAAAAGCAGGAGTTCGATGCGAACAAGATTGTCACCGGCCGCGTTGCCAACATCCTTGGCGATCGCATCGTTATCGATGTTGGTCACAAGAGCGAAGGTGAGATCCCGATCAATGAATGGCAGGAGGAAGGCGTTGACCAGGTCGTTCTCCCCAAGGTTGGCGACCTGATCCAGGTTCTGATCGACTCTGTCGAAGACGAAAATGGTATCATCCAACTCAGCTTCCGCAAAGCCAAGCGCCTCAAGGAATGGCAAGCCATCATTGAGAAGCACAAGGAAGGAGATGTCATCTCCGGCCTCGTCACCAAGAAGATCAAGGGTGGTCTGCTTGTCAATATTGGCGTGAATGTGTTCCTGCCCGCATCCCAGGTCGATATCCGCCGTCCGCCCGATATCGGCGAGTACATCGGCAAGTCGATCGACTGCAAGATCCTCAAGATCGACGAAGCCCGCCGCAACATCGTCGTCAGCCGTCGCAAGCTGCTCGAAGATCAGCGCGAAGACATGAAATCGAAACTCCTTTCGGAGATCGAGCCCGGACAAGTTCGTCGTGGTATCGTCAAGAACATCGCCGATTTCGGTGCGTTCGTCGACCTCGGCGGAATCGATGGTCTCCTCCACATCACCGACATGACATGGGGCCGCGTCAGCAATCCTCACGAAGTGGTTCGCATCGATCAGCAGATTGAAGTCTATATCATCTCCGTCGACAAGGATCGCGAGAAGATCGCTCTTGGTCTCAAGCAAAAGACCCAAAGCCCTTGGCAGAATGTCAAGGACAAGTACCCTGTGGCCAGCCGCCACTCGGGCGAAGTGGTCAATGTGATGAGCTATGGCGCTTTCGTAAAGCTCGAATCGGGTATCGAAGGCCTGGTCCACATTTCCGAGATGTCCTGGACCAAGCGCATCAATCACCCCTCCGAAATCGTCAGCATTGGCGATCAGGTCGAAGTGGTTGTCCTCAATATCAACACCGACAAGCAGGAAATCTCCCTGGGCATGAAGCAAGTGACCCCCAATCCCTGGGACAAGGTCGCCGAGCGCTATCCCAAGGATACCGTGGTCAGCGGTGTGGTCCGCAACCTTACCAACTATGGTGCGTTTGTTGAGATCGAAGAGGGAATTGACGGCCTGCTCCATGTCAGCGACATGAGCTGGGTCCGCAAGGTCAGTCATCCTTCCGAAGTCATCCAGAAGGGTGAAACCGTCACCTGTATCGTGCTGAATGTGGATCAGGAGCGCAAACGCATTGCCCTTGGTCTCAAGCAGATGAAGGGTGATCCATGGGAAGGTGATATCCCCTCCAAGTACCGTCCCGGCGATCTCAAGACCGGCAAGGTCACCAAGGTCACCAACTTTGGTGTGTTCATCGAGCTCGAACCTGGACTTGAAGGTCTGCTCCATGTCAGCGAACTGGCTGATGAGAAGATCGAGAATCCCGAAGAGCACATCAAGGTCGGCGATGACATCGAAGTCCGCGTTCTGCGGGTCGATGCGGCTGAGCGCAAGATTGGCCTTAGCAAGCGCCGTGTGGACTGGACCGAGGAAGACGCCGCCGAGGCTGCGACTCCTGAGGGTGGCATTCCTGCGTCCCGCGCTCCCCAACGCGAACTTCGCGGTGGAACCGGTGGTGCTGCTGGCAATCTAATCAACATGCCCGAATAGCATTGGTTAATTGCTAATATCTAAAAAAATGGAAAGCCCGCATTTTCTTTTGGAAAGTGCGGGCTTTCTCACTTTTCAATATCCCTTTTTTTTGCGAAGATAGGGTTCTCTCTTCCGGGGCGCCGAATGGAACGGTCGTAACGGGATTGGGGGTGGTCCGGATCGAACCATTAAGTGGAGTCGGAACGAATGATTCTGCCCTGACGGCAGTCGAGGTCATTTGCTGGCGAAACTTGGGGTTCCACGGAGCACAAAAACGGTCATTCGGGTCGATGAAATGGTTGTGATGGGGGTGCCTTTGGCTCCCTCCTAGGCCAAAGTCATTTGCGGTATTTTGCCGCAGCCGACACCGTGCTGGAACTTGCAACATGTCGCGTACACGCCGGCTTTCCGAAAGCGTACAGTCACCTCTGGAGACTTATCTCCGCGAGATCAATGAGACTCCGCTTTTGACGGCGGATGAGGAAAAGGCCCTTGCTTTCCGCATCCGCAAAGGCGATGCCGAAGCACGCGACCGAATGGTCCGTTCGAATCTTCGTCTGGTTGTAAACATTGCCCGAAACTACACCGGCAAGGGTTTGGCTCTTCAGGATTTGATCGAAGAGGGCAACCTCGGCGTACTCCGGGCCGTTGAGGGTTTCGACCCCACAATGAATACCCGGTTCAGCACCTATGCCAGCTATTGGATCAAGCAATCCATCAAGCGCGCTTTGGTGAATACCGCAAAAACCATTCGCATCCCCGCCTATATGGTTGAGCTCCTCACGAAATGGCGAAGGGCCACGGCGAAGCTAACTGATGAGCTGGGCCGGACCCCAACCCAGGAAGAAGTCGCCAAATTTATGGAGCTTCCCAAAAAGAAGCTTGCCATAATCAAGAAAGCGATACGCGTATACAGCGCCCCCGCCCAAGCCGATCAATCGGACTCGGGTTGGTCGCTGGATGAGATGCTCGAAGACGGTAACACCAAGTCTCCCGAAACCGAACTGGTCGAATCGGACAGCCTGACCCATGTCATGGAACTGCTCGAAAAGATGGATCAACGCGAAGCGACAGTTCTCCGGATGCGCTTTGGTGTGGATGATGAGCAGCCCCGCACCCTCAAGGAAATTGGGGAATGCCTCGGATTGACCCGGGAACGGGTCCGTCAGATCGAGAGTGAGGCCCTTGGTAAACTTCGCGTGAGTTTACAAATCGAGGTTTAATTACCCATCTTTCCTGACCGGTAGCTGTTTCCCAACGCTAAGGCCCCCTGGTTTCAAAAATGGAACCAGGGGGCCGTGTCATTTTTTGCATCATTGCCCACCCCTTAGTTTGGCCGATACCCAAATCGGTGGAATCAATGCGGCATCCCCTGTCGCCTCTGATCCCCCTTTCGGGGCTAAAACATGCGTCGGTGGTTTGCCTGTTTGGGATTGGGAATTGTAGGCGCGGGTTTTGGGGGTGCGGCCTTTGGTCTTCCCCAGGAAATGCCCTTTTTCTTCCCTGTGGCGACAATCTCTCCGGCACAGAAACTTTGGGAATCGGGGCAAAAAGCGATTACCGATGGGAATCCCGAGGTTGCGATACGGCTTTATAAGCAAAGCCTCGCGGTCGATCCGACCCTTCATCGGAACCATTTGAGTCTTGCTGCCGCTTATCTGGAATCTGGCGAGGACAAACAGGCGGCCGATTCGATGGAGCGTTACCTCGACCGCGAACCCGGTCACCTCTCCGTTCGCCAGCACTATGGGGACCTATTGGTCAAACTGGGCCGTCTTCCCGAAGCCCGTATGCAACTCGACCGGTTTGTCGCCGAGGCCCAAAAACAGGCCCAACATGAAGGCATTCTCCTTCATGCGCACGGGAGGCTGCTTGAAATTGCGGAGACAGCGGATGATTCCTATGAAGAACATCTTCATCGGGGTATTGGGCTTTTCTACCTGGCCAACCAACCCGTTGCTCCTGGGACTCCGGTGGAAAATCAGCCGGAAACCCTTCTTTGCAAAGCCGCGCTTCAGCTTAACCAGGCGGTAAGGTTGAAGCCCCAAATGCCCCGTCCAAGGCTTTACTTGACCCGGATTTGGCAAAAGTTGGGGCAGACCCAACCCGCTCTTCAGGCGCTTCATGAGGCCGAGGCCCTTCAATGGGAAGGCGAGCTGACCACATGGGAAAGGTCATCCTTATGGACCCTTGTTGCTCAAAAAGGGAAACTTGTGGGGTGATATTCCCTGCGCGACCGTTAAAAAATTCCTGACATTGGAAAATAAGGAAAAACATAAGCTGTTGGCCCCTGTCCTGTCGGCCTGAAGAGGATAGGATTTGCTTATAGGATTCCCCTCTTTTGCAAGCACGGTACCCGCCGAGGCACCCCATGGTCGCAAGCTCCGGAGCGTTTGGGCGTTGGTTTTCGGGTTTTTGCCTGATGTCCCTTGCTGTGGCGGGACTCGTGGCACAGGATATCCCTGTTGGGGATGCTTCCTTCAAAGACCTCCAGCGCAAAGCGGGGGTAGCCCGTCTTGCCCTCAATGAGCTCATCTCCGGCAAGCGCATTTTCGATCCAAAGGACCAGGCTTCCGCCTCTTCGGTCCAGGATGTAGCGAAATTCCAGGTGTACTCCTTTACCTATCCTCCCTATCTGGAAAACAAAACAGATAAAGGCCCCGACCTCAACAAGCAATTCACCGAAGCCGAACAGCAAATGAGGGCGATCCTCCTCAGCGACAAGTCGCGTCGCAATACCCAGGCTCTGGTGGACCTTTATTACGGGGCGATCGTTACCAACGCCGCAACTGTTTCAAAAAGCGAAAATATCGTATCTCGCACCAATGCCCTGCGCTTGATGGGATCGGCGGGCTCTCTGCTTTCCACCCGTGATGATGCAACCTTTAAAGCAATCATTGACACACCGACCATGATCAAGTCGGGCGATCTGATCCTTGAAAAGGTGGCTCCTGTTTTGGATAAGGCCCAGGACGAAGCAACGCGTTACTATGCTCTCAGGGCAGTAAAGGAAACCCTTAAAGGGAATCAGCTTCTCCGTGAAAACAAGCCTGCAAAGAGCTTTAACCAAGTCAAAGAGGCCGCCTGTCTCCAGTCCGCTGCAAAGTTGATCATGGCTCCTCCTGCCTATGCTCTGGAATTACCCAAAAATAGCGCTGAACTGGAAGGTTTCCGTGTACTGCGCCGAGAGGCGATTCGCGCTTTGGCGAACGCCAGCTCCCCCATGCTTCCCGGCGATTTTCGACCCATTCAGGTTCTGGGAACCTGCATCAATGAAAACGGACTAAATCCCGAAGCCCGTCTGGATGAACTGGCAGAGGCTGCGGCCGGTCTTGCCCGGTTGGCTCCGCTGGACAAAAATGACACAGACTATTCGCCCGAATATTCCTTCGTGCTCATTGGCCGTTTCATGCAAAAATACGCGGAACGCTACAGCACCAAGGGAAATAATGAATTCGACAAAGCAAACGCATGGAAAACCCAAGCAGCCCGTTTGAACGAGTCGATCGAATTCTTCCGCTTACGGTATCCCAAAAATAAATTCATTCAGGAAATGGCGCCTATTTACATCGACTTCCTTACAGCGGTTGAAAAGGGCCTGACAGAATTCAAGCCGGTTAATGTGGAAGATAAGCTCAATGGCTGGATGCGCGATCCTTCCGCGACAAAGCGTTTTTTCAAAAGCAAGCCGGACTCAGCGCTGCCGGAGCGTAGCGCCCAGTAGGAACCGTTTGGCTTCAAGGGCAAGTTGCTGTTGCCTGATTTGTTTCCCGATTGTTGATGCTTAGCTGTCCCATTTTTTGGGGCTAAAGATCCTGGCGGAAGTGGATTTCCCTTGGCTTGGTTTTGCCTTGGGTTTTGAGGCTCGTTTCGCCTTTTCCCATGTCCTGTAATGGGTTACAATTTTTATAGGATTGCGTCCCCCGCAATTCATACATCCTGGTTCCTCACCGGGATCTGCCCTTTTCCAAGGGAGGCTTTCCATGTTTCGCGTCGATCTGGGCAAAACCAGGGGTTATTGTGATGGACTATCCCGTCGAAGCTTTTTGACCCTTGGGGCGGCGGGAATGGCTTCCACAGGCCTTGGTGGATTTCTTCGGGCCAAAAACAAGGAAACAAACCAGGCGGGTTCTGATCCGTCCGTGATTCTGATCTGGCTCGATGGCGGGCCAGGCCACTTGGATATGTACGACATGAAACCGGATGCCCCGGAGGAATATCGGGGATTATGGAAACCGATTTCGACAACGGTTCCCGGGATGCAGATTACCGAACTCTTTCCCAGGCAAGCCCGACTTGCCCACCTCTTTTCCCTTGTCCGTGGCCTTCACCACGACACAGGCGACCATTTCGCGGGCGGGCACCGAATGCTGACTTCCAAGGACTTGGGGGTTAGTGGCGCAAACACTGCCGGAAAATTCCCCTCGATCGGAAGTATCATCGAAAGGGAATTGGGCTCCCGGAAGCCAGGGGTTCCGGGATATGTTGGTCTTCCCCATGCGGCGAGCATAGGCCTAACGCCAGGATATTTTGGCGGGCATTTCCTTGGCAAACAGTATGACCCGTTCCAGCCCGGAGGCGACCCCAACGCTGATGGTTTCAAGGTTCAAAACCTGGAGTTGGCCCAGGGTCTCGATTTCCGCCGTTTGGAAGACCGAACCGGACTTTCCCGGACATTTGATACCTTCAATCGAAGCCTTGATAAATCGGGTACCCTGGACGCGATGGATCGTTTCGACCGGGGGGCACTCGATTTTGTCCGGTCCCACCAGTCCCGGATCGCGTTTGATATTTCCCGCGAGGATCCAAGGCTCCGTGACCACTATGGTCGCCACACCTGGGGGCAGTCGATGCTATTGGCGCGTCGGCTTGTCGAGGCGGGATCCAGCTTTGTGACTGTCCATTTGGGTGGATGGGATCATCACTGGGATCTGAAATCAGGCATGGAAAGCTACCTTCCCAAGGTGGATGATGGCGTTGCCGCGCTTCTGGAGGATCTGAATGAGCGCGGTTTGCTCGAAACAACCCTCGTTGTCCTTTGTGGAGAATTTAGCCGTACACCAAAGATGAACGATGGAGGCAATGGTGGTCCGGCGGGAAGCAAGGGAACCCCTGGGCGCGATCACTGGGGCAATTCGATGTTTTGTTTCCTCGCGGGGGGAGGCGTCCAGGGGGGGCGGATTATTGGTTCGACCGACAGGCTGGGCCAAAGTCCCAAATCCCGTCCCGTAACTCCATCCAATATCCATGCCAGCATTTACAAAGTGATGGGAATCGATCCCCATCTCAGCCTCCTTGAACCTTCTGGACGGCCGATTCCCGTTCTGGACGATCCCCGTCCGATTGATGAGCTGTTTTGATTTTGGAACTGGTTTGAAAACTTTTTCCCAGGAACCAAGGCTTGCAAGGGGGGATTTGATGCCTGTCCCTCCCCCTCACTTTGGACATCTTCGCTTGAGAATAAAAGCAGAATCAGGATTTTTGGACTTCCTGGATGATCGAGTACGATGTGCTTCGTCCTCCGCTTGAGTCCTTTTTCAGAATACCACGATTAACGAGGTCGTTTATATCGCGGTTGGCGGTGTCCTGGGAGCATTTTCCCAGCTTCGCCCATTTGGAAGATTGGAGTTTGCCTTCGAATCCATCGAGAAGGAGATTCAAAATCCTTCGCTGCCGGTCATTAAAGGCCTCGCCTTCATGGGCCTCCCAAAAAAATGCTTTGGACAGGACTGTTGAGAGCGTGTCCTGGGTGTTTGCGATGGCCCGACCCAGGCAACCCAAAAACCATTCCAGCCAGGCGGTCACATCAAGCATCCCTTTCTGGGTTTGCTCAAGGATGTTGTAATACTTTTTGCGTTCCAGGCGGATCTGCGCCGACATGCTGTAGACCCGCTTCGGGCTTGCTTCTGATTGGGCCAGGCACATATCCGCGATGGCGCGGGCAATACGACCATTGCCATCCTCAAAGGGGTGGACGGTCACAAACCAGAAATGGGCCAAGCCTGCTTTGAGGACCGGGTCGGTTTTTCCCTGGTTGCCAAACCAGTCCAGGAACAGGTCCATTTCCCGGTCCAGCCGCTTTGCGGAGGGGGCTTCAAAGTGAATGGTTTCCTTGCCAATAGGTCCGGAGATCACTTGCATGGGCCCGATCCGGTCGTCGCGCCAGGATCCTGTTTTGATGGTTACCAAGTCGCTTTTCCCTGATGGGAATAAGGATTTGTGCCAAGAGAAAAGCCGATTCCGGGTCAGCGGGCTGGCGAAATTTTGTGTGGCGTCAAGCATCATTTCCACGATGCCTTCGATATTTCGGTCGGCCGGAGCCAATGCTCCAATATCCAATCCAAGTCGCTTGGCTATCGAAGATCGGACCATGTCCCGATCGAGAAATTCCCCTTCGATTTCGCTCGTTTTGAGGATATCCTGGGTTAGGGTATCAAGAACTGCAAACTCCCTAAACTTGAACCCAATCCCTTCCATTCTTCCCATGAGTCGCCCCTGTTGGTGGCGAACCAAGGCAAGCTGGGGAGTAATGGTTTCCTGGTTCCAGTGGAATTTGGGCCAATCTTGTCGCTGGTGGATGTACATGGGGAAGCAGCCTTCGTATTCTCCGCAAAGTATGCGGTGATTGTAAGGGCGATTCTCCGCATGGGCTAGCCTAATCTCCGCAATTTTGCGGAGATAATCCCAAAGTTATTCCCAAGTTACACAGTTGGAGTGATTTTCAAACATTTTTGGCCCATTTTGGAACCCGGGTTTTTGAAGAGTGTTGATAGTAATCGGCTTGGAATCCCGGCCAAGTTGGCTGATTTTGACCCCGGTATCCGCGAAATTGCCAATGGAATTTGGTGGGTTCCCAGGACTCAAGGCATGATCCTCAAACGGCACCTTCGAAGAAAGAAGGCCAAGGCGCACCCAACCCTGGAAAAGTTTATTCGTGATTCCGCCTTTTCCTGGGAGGTTTGAATATTCACAGGGAAAAACCGGGATTCTTTGGTCCGAACTGCGAAGCCCGGGTCAAATGTGGAAACAGCCTTCTTAATCTCCGCATACATGCGGAGATTAGCCGATAAGTCGCGGTTTTATGACTGTTTTCCAGGACAAACCAATTGCGATAAAGGCCCTTTGCTCCCACAAATCAGGCTGTTTTCACCTTGTCCACCTGGATCGTTTTTGTGGAATTGACGCCCAGGGCCGCAAGGGCGCCCACAACCTGAACCAGGGCGCAGAGCAAAAAGACGGCGTTCCATCCCATTACCGGGTCATCAGGATACATCCGTTTGATCCGGATGAAAATATCCGGGGCCAAAGCGGCGCCGATATTTCCCCACATATTACCCCACCCAACCACCGAGCCGACATGCTTTCCGCCCACATCCTGGCACCAGGCCCAAAATGCAGGATTCCCCGCGTCGGTCGCCATGGCCACAATGCACATCATCACAATAACGGGCATAGGCTCATTGAGAAAAAGACACGCAATATAAGCCAGGCCTACCACAATCCGGGAAACCCCCATGGGGAGGGATCGGCCCCACTTGGGCCCCATTTTTCTAAAGCAATAATCCGTTATCCAGCCTCCAAAAAACATCCCCGCAATGCCAAAGTAAAGTGGGAGCGACTGGTAAAAGGCCCGCGTTTCCAGCGGAGTTTGAAACACTTCCTCCAAATAATTTGGAAGCAAAGTGAGCAGAAACACCCAGGCAAAATTGGTGAGCAATTGCACCAGGGACGCAAGCCAAAGGCTTCCGCTGCTTGCCAATGCCCAAAAATCGGGAAATGAGGGTTTGGTTTCTGGTGGCCCTGCATTGGGGCCTTTGATCAGGTCGATTTCCGCCTGATTGACCGCCGGGTGTTGTTCCGGCCTGTCACGATACCAAAACCAAAAAATCACCGCGCCCACCATGCCCAATGCACCGTAAACAAGAAACGGTTTGCGCCATCCATCCACCGCTCCTACCGCAAGATATGTGGTCAGCATGGGGGCTATGGCTCCGCCTAGTCGCCCACCCACCGCAACCGTTCCACTTGCCAGACCTCGCGAGGAGAGGGGGACCCAGCGACGGACAATCCCATTGGCAAGGGGATAGGCCCCCGCCTCGAACATACCGCAGCCCAGTCTCAAGATTAGAAACACGGTGAACCCGCTTGCCAATCCCATGAGTCCCGTGCAAAGTGACCAAAAGAAAAGGTAAATGGCAAGCGCCACTCTTGGCCCATAGCGATCCCCTATCCAGCCCGCAGGGATCTGGCAAAGCGCATACGCCCAAAAAAACGATGTCAAAAGGCTGGTAAATTCGATTTCGGAAAAATTCAGGTCGGCTTTGATTGAGCTTCCCATGATGCCCAAGCAAACCCGGTCAAGGTAGAGCATCAGTGCCACAAAAGTGGTGATGACAATCATGCCAAATCGAATCAGGGTGGGCTTTTCAGATGGAATGGTCAAGTTCACACCTTTGCTGGATTCCAAAAAAGGAGATTCTGGACATGATACCATTTGCAAATTTGCAAGTGAAGGAAATCCGTTATCCGCCCCACTCATTCCCAGCCGGGTTGGGGCCAACGGATGATGGATTTTGTAAACCTGGGGGAACCTTTGGTGAGCCAGGGGAGGGCGGTATTAATCCCGCAGGCGGGCCCCCGGCCAAACCAGTTCGTTATAACGGTCAACGGGTTGCTTCGCAGACCATAACATCCCCCGGAAAAGGATGACCCGGAAGAGCGGATCATCGAAGGTCCAGTTGTAATGGCCAAGGATGCTGACAAAGATCCGTCCCTTGCCTTGTTCGCGGGTCCAGAAAAGCGGGTGGGATGCCCCTTCCTCGATTCCGGTCGCGATAGGGCGAATCCTTTTTGGATCGCCGGTCAATTTCCAATAACTTTCATCGTGAAAGTGGACCTTATCCAAATTGCGTGTGATGGGGTGTCCCTTTCCTGGGCCAAAGTCGAGGTCCAGTGGCCCATGGCGATACTTGATGATGTTACTGGATAGGCCGATACGCTCGGAAAACGCCTGGGCTTCGGCGCGTCCAGCCACGGCCCAGTGCACAAGGACCACGCCGCCTCCCCGTTCCAGAAAAGCATCAAGATCCTTGGCCCGTTTGTTATTGAAATCCCCATATTGAAACAGAACAACCATGTCCGTGTTTTTCCACTGTTCCGGGGTTGGCCATTCCCATGCGGTCTCGACATGGGTGGCCCGCCCTGCGGAAAGGAGGCGCTTCCATTGCTTTTGCCAGGCGGGGTAATCATGCTCGCCCGGTCCATGGTCCTTGGGTCCGGCCACCAACAGAATTCGAAGGGGTGCAGGGGCCCTTCGTTCCGGAGTCGCCCCCTCAAGGACCGCCTCTACCTCGGCGCGGGTGCGCGCGGGATAGGGAATTTTGAGCCCATCAAGGGGCAGGGTGGGAGGGGGACTGAGCAGATAAGCCAAAAGGTCCTGCATCTTTTCCGGTCCAAGAAGCGCCGGAATCCCTTCGGGCATGATGGATTTGGCCGAAGAAGCGACGGTCTCGATTTCCGATGCCTCAATCGTGTGCACAGCCCCCTGATTGTCGCTGACCAGGGTGTTCCCCTCGACCCTCCGTAGGGTTCCGGTGATGACACGGCCCGATTTGGTGGTCACCACATAAGAGAGGTAATCGGGGTGAATGGCATGGCTGGGGTGGGTGATGTCCCGGGTGACGGAATCCAGGTCACGATGGATCAAGTTGGAAAGGTCGGGGCCAATCGTGGCTCCCTCGCCGGCGACTTGATGGCACTTGGCGCACCCTGCTTGTTCGCTTTTGAAAATGGCGCGACCTTTGGCCCAATCCCCTTTGACCAATTCGGGGGGAGCGGGTGGCAATTCCGATCCGGGGTTGGGTGCCCATGGGAGCAGAAAACGGTGCAGGGGAAAGGCCCGTTCCCTCTTGTCTTCAGCGGTGTTCCATGACAATGAAAACTCCACACCCGACAACACCACTTCAAGGGGCAAGGGTTTGGCGGTTTCTCCGGTCTGGATCCGCATTTCGTTGTTTTGGCTCGTTTTCCCGAAGGCGAAAAACGGCGCGTTGCTCCGGAGTATGAGCGTGATGGTTTCGGGTGGAAAGGTGTGGTCCAGTTTGGCCCCGGGTTGCACAGCGGGCCGGAGCATGTCCTTGAGCCAAAGTTTGGTGGTCAATTTGAGTTTTGTGTCCTTGGTCCAGTGGCTCCAAAGTTGGTCATGTGTGGCGCTTTTTTGGGTCATTTCCCGGTTCACTTTGGAGTCGGGGTGGGGCAACCAGCCCGCCCAAACCTCATTTGCATTTGGGGCGAAAAGTTTCGCCTGGACCCCTGTAAGCGTATAATCAAGATCCACTTGGGGGTATTGTCCCAGTTCCGCTTTGGGAACGGATGTTATGGGGCCCCGGGCTGGCCGCCCCATCCCCTGAAGGGTCAGGGCGTACCAATCGGGTGCCGAATGCGTGTCGGTGTTGAGGGTCAGGGTGCGCCGGTCGGGGGAAACTTGCACACCATGGATCGCAAGCGGGAAACGCGGTGCGATCATTTGCCTCCGGACAACCTCATAGCCCGGGCGCATCCCCTCGAATGTGTCACCTGCCCGGACAAATGCCCCATGGACGATAGAAGGGCTTTTGCCTGGATTTTTGCCAAGGTTCGCGAGGATTTCCCCGGAGAGCGGTTTGTCAAAAGCAACGCTGACCTGTTTGGGTCCGGAGGCCCAGGTGAGAACGGGTTGGGGAATATCTTGATCGCGATAGGAGATCTTGTAAATCCGTCCCTTTCCGGTGGGGCCGGTTCCCCAGTCGGGGGCTCCGCTATGGACACAAACCACCATGTCCCCCACCGGGCTGGTCGTCGCGTCAACCGTGAGCATATCCAGGCAGCCAATGATTTGGTTGGCGGCGACATACCCAGCGGGCGTTTTCACGATCTTGGTTCGGTACAATTTGCCTCTGGACTCTCCGCAAACCAGGGCGTCATCGATCCAGTGGGCCGGGCCAAAGGGCTTGCATCCCCGATCCGAACGATTGAACCAGAGACCACATGTTGATTGATGCTGCGGGCCGTAATCATACACGCTGGGTTCGTCGATCACATTGGGCAGATGCACCGGGTGTCTGGGGGGAAAGCCATAATGTCTATCCTTTTGGATGTGAAGAAGTTCATCCAGGGGGTTCCCATTGGGAAGCCAGGTGGCGCCTTCCTGATCGGTGCAAAAGAGGTCTCCCTGTTTATTGATGTCAAGGGCCACGGGAAAGCGAATTCCCGTGCAAACCACTTCGCGTGTTTTCAAATCCGCCGAAAGTCGCATGATGGTGCCGCGCTCGGAATCGAGACGAAATCCGGCTTTTCCTTCCTTGTCGACCTGGAACGCGTTGGAAAAATCCCAGACCCCCAGGCCGAAATAGATACTGTTGTCTTTGGGATCAAACGCGACGCCAAGTGCGTCCACATTGACAATCAACTCTTTCCAGCCGCTGGCGATGACGCGTTCCTCGGCCAATTCTTTTCCCGGTGGAATGGAGAGGAAACTGATTTTGCCTTTGCTTGCGACAACAAGGCCATCGCCAAGCGGGTGCCCCTTTGGAGTCCAGGCCATGCCAATTGGGGAGCGAAGGTTCCCTTTGTTGATAAAAAAAGGAGTCGCTTTGTCCTCCAGTCCATCTCCATCTGTGTCTTCAAGGATCCATGCATCTCCGCCATAGCCAAGGGCGACGAGCTTTCCATCGTGGCGATATTTCAGGTTGTTCAGATTGGGCAAATCGACGGGAAGAACTTTTGCCGAAAAACCAGGTAATAACATCTGTACTGGGGGAATTGGATCGACCGTGACCAGTGGAAAACCGTTGAGGGAAAGGCCAAGGTTTTGCGGAAGGCCAGCCGAAAGTGTCTGGTATTTGGTTTTGAGATAGCCATCGAGGTCGGCGCGTTCCTTCTGGGATAATGGGTGATCAAACCCGATTACTTCGGCCAAATCGCCGCCGAAGTGTCCCCGTACTTCCATCGCTCCCGGGCCGTTGGTGTAAAACCTCGCCCCCAGGGTGATCTCTTCAATGGAAATCGGGGAGCCGTTCCATTCCCGGCTGCCCGTCGAAACACCATCCACAAACAGTTCCACTTTTTTGGTTTTTCTATCCCCGGTGAGAATCATTCTGTGCAAAGTGCCAAAAGGGAACTGCCCTTTCATCAAATTGCGATAGCCACCAAATCCGTTCCCCTCGGCATTAAGCAGACTGAATTCCATGCTAAGCTGGGGGCTGAGGTCGAGATTGAGCCCGGTTTCATAATCCCTCCCGCCTGGGGCGTTAAGCGCCATCAACCCGCGAAAATCTCCTGAGTTGGAGTGGGGGATTGCGACGACAGCAATGGTGAAACCCGAAACGCCTCGGCCCGGCGCGAAGGCCCGAAAATGGTCCTCTTCCCCATCAAAACGAACCACCGATCCCCCGGGAAGGTTCGTTAGTTTGGGTTGTGCCTTGAGAAGGCTCTGTTGGGCGTGCCGTTTGTTGCCCGAGGCGTCCGGCCAAAACGAGACAAGACCGTCCGTGGCCACCGGCTTTTGGCCGTTGGATTTGGCAGCTTCGGAAATCCTCGATGCATCATACCAAAATTCGATCCCGGTTTGGTTTTTAAGCCTTGGGTCGGCCCATGGTTCCCCGGCAATGGACCATTGCAATCCAACAAAATGGGAAAGAATCGAGAAAAGAAATATAAGGAAAAATTTGCGCATGACGGCAATGTCCAAAACGGGGAGGGGGAGGCGCGAGCAGGCGTGGACACAAGCAAAAAAAACGGGCGGAAGGAACCAGTCCCCCCGCCCCATATGGTTTAGCTCAAGAGAGACCGTTTACTTGTCCTTTTTGCCACGGCGGCGGGTGTTGGCCGCAGGCTTTGCGTCGTCGCCCGTTTCGGCGGGAGCCGCATTGCCCGAGGTTTTTGGGGCATCGGCCGGATCCTGTCCGTTGACCCATGGACCTGCAAGGGCCATGTAATCCGGAGGCGAGAGATAGCTTCCCGCGTCGCCGCCCTTCCAGCCAATGATCTGGTTGGGCTTGGCCCGTTGCTTGGATCTTTCCTCAAAACGCTTGGCCCAGGTGCTGTCGGCTTCCACGGGCTTGCGCGCTTCGGGATCCCAATAGAGCGCCTTGCCGGTGCGGTAGCTTTGCACACCAAGGGCAACTGTCGTGAAAGCCGCAGCGCCCAATTCCGGCGTGCTGAGGGTTGCCCGGTTGCGGGCGCGACAACATCCGATGAAGTTGTCCCAAAGCGCCTCGGTGTCCGAGTGCGGCCAGGTTGGGGTAGCGACGGGGCCGTTGCTCGGGGTGAATTCCCCTTCGACGGTCTTTTCCAGACGCGCGGGAATTCCGGCGCCGCCTGCGGGATCGTCCTTGATGACGATGTAGCCACCCTTGACGAACTTGATGGTACCAAGGCGGCCACGGATCACTTCCTCGACCGGATAGGAGCTGATCATGGTCGCGGTGATGCTCAGTTGGCACCCCTCGCCGTAATCGGCCACAACCGTCGCGACATCAGGCACATCGCGACCATCATATTCCAGATAGAGGCCACCACCGCCTACAACCCGGCGGGGATAACGGACGCCCATGGCCTCGATGAGGTGGGTCGTCTGGTGGACGAAGAGGTCGGTGAACATGCCGCCACCAAAGGGCCAGTAGCAGCGCCATTGGCCAAAGACCGCCCGGTCAAACGGGACTTTGGGACCAAGCGGGGTGTTTGGGAAAATGTTGTGTTGGTGACCAAGGAACATATCCCAGTCGATGGTTTTCGGATTTTGCTCTTTATAGAGTCGGTAATAGCGCCATTGTCCCACTGCCGAGTTGCGGTAGTAGCTGGTTTGACCCTGGGCGATATGGCCAATCTTGCCCGACTTGATCACCTCGTTGGCCATCCGCCACTGGGGATCGGCCATGGACTGAACCCCAACCGCCATGACGCGATTGTACTTTTGCATCGCATCAACGACGGCGTGCGCCTCGTCGATGGTTTTGGTCATTGGCTTTTCGCAATAGACATCCTTGCCCGCCTGGGCCGCATCGATGGAGATCTTGGCGTGCCAGTGGTCGGGGGTGGCGATACAGACAACATCCACTTCCTTGAGGTCAAGGATCCGGCGGTAGTCCTTGGTCACATGGGTTTTGTCGTTGGGATCGAGGCCGACGGTTTTGGCCGATGGGTAAAGCCCCTGGGAATAAAGCTTTTCTTCGGTCTTCCCGTTGGTGACCCGGGTGAACTTGGCTTCGTGGCCATCCCAAACGTCGCAAACGGCGACAGCGGCGACATCCTTTTGGTTTTTTGCACGCTTGTTGATGATCTGGAGGTGGGCCTGGCAGCGCCCCCCCACCCCAACAAAAGCGATTCCCATGCGGTCGTTAGCGCCTATGGCGCGTGCATAGGTCGCCGCGCTCAGGGTCAGGGCGCTTGCGCCCGCAGCGGTGGCCCCGATGAATCCCCTGCGATTGAGGGGGGTCTTTTTCTCGCTCATGCCGAAAGCCTCCAAAAAAAATCATTTAACAGGTGATAATCATCAGTTCGGTTTGTTGGGGCCGATCCCTTAGGGGAGTCGGAGCAAAACATTATTTAGATGTGCGTTTTTGCTCAAAAAGCCAGGTGAATAGCTCTGGAGTTCCATAAGCCAAGTCCCAACTATTGTGACCCACACCGGGGTATTCGGTGTATTTGGGATTGGCTCCGGCGGCTTTGAGTGCCTCGATCATTTCCCGGGATTTGGAAACCTTGACCGCATTGTCCTTGTCGCCGTGAAAACACCAGCAGGGTAGATCCTTGAATTTTCCGACCAATTTTGGATTGCCTCCACCACAAACAGGGATAATCGCCGCCCAGCGGTTAGGTTCCGCTGCAGCCAGACTCCAAGTGCCGTAACCCCCCATGGACAGCCCGGTCAAATAAATGCGATCAGTGTCGATGGGAGCGGATTTGCAAAGCTCCTCGACCATCTTGAGCGCACGGTTGGCGTCGTTGGAATTGGCGCTCCAGGTGCGCTTGTGGGATTGTGCGAAAATCACAAATGCGGGAAAGGTTTCCGCCTGTTTTTTTACAACAGGGCCAAGACCCACCGTCGATTGGAGTTTCCCATCGGTACCCGTTTCGCCACTTCCGTGAAGGAAAAGGATCAGGGGAAATTTTTGACCCTCTTTGGGGTTTGCTGAGCCTTTGGGTTTGAAGAGGACATATTTCGCCTCGGCCCCGTTGCCGTCCACAAGCACCTTGTCTTCAAAAACGCCGGTTTCCAATGCGTTTGAGATGGAGGGAATTGCCGGGAGTATGGCAATGGAAAAAATCAGCGCGGAGAGTCCAAATCGCATGGGAGGGTACCCTTTAGTTGAGGGTTGTTTTTCTTAAACTAAAGACTTCAGGTGCGGTTTCCAACAGGTAAACGGAATTGCCGGGCCGCTTTCGGGGTGCGTCAAGCCGACCAGGCCAAACCGGTCGGACGGGAGTCCAGGGTGAGACAGGAAATTTTGGAACAGGCGGACACCCTCGTTGTCAAAGTGGGGACCAATGTTCTTGCCGATGCCAAAGGCCGACTTGATCCTTCCCGATTGGCGGACTTGGCCCAGCAAATCGCGGAACTAAAAAAGGCGGGCAAGCGGGTGGTCCTCGTCAGTTCCGGCGCGATTGGCGCGGGTGTCGGGCGGTTGGCCCTTTCCGGGCGCCCGAATGACCTTCCGGGTCTACAGGCCTGCGCCGCTGTGGGACAATGTTTCCTGATGCGCGCCTGGGAAGATGCGTTTGTTCCCCATGGCATACCGACTGCGCAGATCCTCCTTACGGCGGGCGATTTTGATAATCGGACCCGTTACCTCAATGCCCGAAACACAATCCTTACGCTTTTGGAGTGGGGCGCGGTGCCCATTATCAACGAAAACGACACGGTCAGCGTTGCGGAGATCCGTTTTGGCGATAATGACACCCTGGCCGCAATGGTTGCCAACCTGATCCGGTCCCCAATCCTTGTACTTTTGAGTGTGATTGATGGGCTTTTCGAACGGGATCCCAATACCGACCCCAGCGCGAAGGTGATCCGCGAAATTCCCGAAATCGACGATGCCGTTTTGGAACGGGCCGGAGTAAGCAAAAGCTCCCTTGGCACAGGCGGGATGAAAAGCAAACTGAAAGCTGCCCGAATGGCCTCGATTGCGGGAGCATCAGTTTTCATGGCGAGGGGGACCGATCCAGGAATCCTCAAGGGGCTTTTTGGACCCGAGGAAAAAGGGACGCTCTTTTGGGCGAAAAAAGAGGGACTTCCCTCATGGAAGCGTTGGATCGGTTACACGGCCCAGCCTCGTGGAAGTATCAAAGTGGACGCGGGGGCGGCCCGCGCCTTGGTTTCCCAAGGGAAGAGTCTACTTCCAATCGGGATCACCGATGTCACCGGTAACTTTCACAAAGGCGCGGTGGTGACCATTGTGGGCACCGATGGGATCGAACTTGCCCGGGGGTTAAGTAACTATTCTGCGGCGGATACGCTTCGGATCAAAGGCCTTCGCTCCGAGGAGATTGCTTCGCGACTTGGTGCGTTTGCCTATGCCGAGGTGGTTCACCGTGACAATCTGGTGGTGCTTTCCGAAAGTTAGGCGCGATCAAAGTACGATAGAACTTTCAATTTTTCCTTTTGCACCAATCACTCATCCAAGAAAACACCTTGCCAAAAGTAAGATCTTCGCAAAGTTGCAATAGTTTTAAATGTCTCCGGCGTTGGCTTCCTGAAATGCTTTTCGGCGGCGCTTGATAAAGGCCCCAACGGCTCCGGCCGCCAAAGCGCTTCCAGTTAAAATTAGAGTCGCAGGCTCGGGAACAGCGGTAACATTCACAAAGCCGGACAAAGTGTTGTAATTACCTGTAATCGAATAGG
>CAMBMH010000047.1 GCA_945868575.1 Singulisphaera sp. GP187
TGGACAGCCAGGAACCGAAGACCGGGACGAAGAAGCGGCTTGAGCACGTGATGGACTTTGCCTGCGGCTCCGGCTCTTTGCTCTTGAATGTGCGCAACAAGGTGAACAAAGCGGGCGGCACCATCGGCAAGATCTTCGGCCAGGAGAAGAACATCACCACCTACAACCTGGCCCGCATGAACATGCTGCTGCACGGGGTGAAGGACACGGAGTTCGACATCTTCCACGGCGACACCCTGCTCAACGAGTGGGACATGATGCGCGAGGCAAACCCGGCCAAGAAGTCAAGCTTCGACGCCATCGTGGCCAACCCGCCCTTCAGCTACCGCTGGGACCCCACCGACGCACTGGCAGATGACGTGCGCTTCAAAAGCCACGGTATCGCTCCCAAGTCCGCCGCCGACTTCGCCTTCCTGCTTCACGGCTTCCACTTCCTCAAAGACGAAGGCGTTATGGCTATCATCCTGCCGCATGGCGTACTCTTCCGTGGTGGTGCCGAGGAACGCATCCGGACCAAGTTGCTCAAGGACGGCCACATCGACACCGTCATCGGCCTGCCCGCCAATCTCTTCTATTCCACCGGCATCCCGGTCTGCATCCTCGTGCTCAAGAAGTGCAAGAAGCCGGACGACGTGCTCTTCATCAACGCCGCCGAGCACTTCGTGAAAGGCAAACGCCAGAACCAACTGAGCGAAGAGCACATCGCGAAGATCATCGACACCTACCAGAACCGCACGGAAGCGCCCCGCTACTCCCGCCGCGTGGACATGGCCGAGATCGAGAAAAACGACTTCAACCTCAACATTTCCCGCTACATCAGCACGGCGGTGGGCGAGGAGGAGATCGTTTTGAATTCGGTCCATGCAGATTTGGTAAACATTGAACAAACCATTGAGACGGCACGAGACAAGCACAATGCCTTCCTCAAAGAATTGGGCCTGCCACTCTTACCGTGAACCGGGCGAGGTCTTTCGCATCCATTCGGGTCAAAAATGACCGATTTGTGCAACAGATTGTTTCACAATTGCCGTGCGGCCAGATCATCCGCCTGATCCAGCAGCTTTTCCTGGGAACGCCGACGTCCTCGTCGGCGTCTCGTAAAAAAGCCGACGGGGACGTCGGCGCTCCCAGGCCCGAGAATTGCTGGCATGGGAATCCCTGGCGTAAAAACTCTTAGGAACGCCTTCATCCCCGTCGGCATAAATTCAAAAGTCGAGGAAGTGGCATCCCAGGCTACAACGGAGGTAAATCCATGGACACTCCTGGGAACGCCGACGTCCCCGTCGGCACGGGTTCAAAACCTAACGAGGACACCGGCGCACCCCAAAATACCGTCCCCCAAACTTGGTATTCTCGCGGTTACCTCCCTCATCGCGATGAGGCGCATCTTCTCCAATCCATCACCTACCGCCTTGCCGATAGCCTACCCGAAGAAAAACTTTGTGTGCTGGAAGGGGAAATCCGCACCATGCCCGAGGGCCGTCGCGAATCGGCTAAACGACAAGAAATCGAAAGCTGGCTGGATGCCGGGATGGGGTGTTGTGCGCTACGCCATCCAGAGGTCGCCCGCTATGTCCAAAACTCCTTCCTTCATTTCCACGGTGAACGATATCACCTGCACGCGTGGTGCATCATGCCCAACCATGTCCACATCCTGATTGAGCCCCTAACCGATCTCGCTTTGATTCTTCAAGGCTGGAAGTCCTTCACGGCACGGTGGATTATGGCCCGCAATACCGAGCTGGGCCTCGGCATTCCTGGTAAAAATCTCTGGATGCGCGAATACTGGGATCGGTACATCCGGGACGCGGAGCATTACCAAAAAGTGGTGGAATACATTCATCGGAATCCCGTTAGGGCAGGTCTTTGCGCCGACCCGGAAGATTGGCCATGGTCCAGTGCCTATCCTGGGAACACTCGCGTTCTGGGTGAAACGGGGAGCAATGCCGACGAGGAGATCGGCGGTGCCAGGTGCCGAACCCGCACCGAAGTCCGTGATATCTCCGGACAGAGCGCTTATGAGCATTAAAAAGCAAGTACCCCCTGGGAACGCCGACGTCCCCGTCGGCATTATTGATCAAGCCGACGAGGACGTCGGCGCTCCCAGGTGATCCACCAAGGGTGGCAAAAAAAAGTCTGTGCGATCCCGGAGGTTAGATTGAACCAATCCCGCACGACATCCCAAAAGTTCCTTGCAAAAATATCGCCTCACTGAAAAAGGTAGGGGATTGCTGAAATGAGTGAAATGGAAAATATTGCATCTTTTGAAGGTGCGGAAAAACGCATGATAAACATCCAGGAAGCCAAGGATCCCAATCTTCCAGCTTCTGTCGCCGCCATGAACCGCGCCGCCGAGGCTGCCCGGAAAATCGCTATTCAGACGGGTACGAACCTCATAGTGGTTAAGGATGGTCTGCTTGTACGCATTCCACCTGAGGTCCTGCGAAAAGCGACTCCAGCCGCCCATAATCAGGAATAATTGGGAAAACCGTATGGCAAGGTCAGGTAAAAGCACAAAAACGATAACCAAAATAGTTGGTTACGATGTTGCCGAACAATTGCGCACGCCTGAGGAGGTCCCGGTCGGTTTTTTCGCCTGGAATCCCAGTGCCCATTTCTGTTTGCTTTGGGCAGGGGCCCCAGGTCGCCTCGCAAGGCAGTCACCCTAATTACCATCGGATTTATTGCCCAAGGCTTTTTCCGGGCTTTTCTTGTTCCTTCGGCAGGCTTCACTGCAGTATTTCACTTCGTCCCAGGATTTCGCCCATTTGCGCCGCCAGGTCATGGGACGGTTGCAGACAGCGCAGATCTTGCTGTCCTGGCGCTTCATGACGGAGTCACCTTTTTCCGGATGTGCAGATCGATGAAACGCTTTCGTTGATCCATCATCTGCCCCATTTCCTTGGCGTCAATCTTTTGGGCGTTTTTGAGCATCATCGTCATACGCGGATTTTTTTGCAATCGATCCGCGAAGTCGTTGAGATAAGTCCAAAAGAGATAATTAAAAGGGCAGGCAGAATCACCCAGGCGTTCTCCCGGGTCAAACTTGCAGCCTTTGCAATAGTCGCTCATCCGATGGATGTATGCGGCGGAGCTGATGTAGGGTTTGGTCGCCATGGTCGCGTTGTCCGCATGCATCCCCATGCCGATCACATTGGGAGTGACAACCCAGTCGAGGCTATCCGCATACATGGCATAAAACCAATCGTTCACCGCCTGGGGCGACAACGAAGCCATGTTGGCAAAATTGCAAATGATCATCAGGCGCTGGATATGGTGAGAATAGGCCCGATCCACCACCCCCTGAATGCATTGGGAAAGGCAATGCATTTGGGTTTCGCCCGTCCAAAACCATTCTGGAAGATCGAGTTTTGCATTGAGCGCGTTGCGATCCCGGTACTCGGGCATAAACGACCAGTAGATGCCGTAGACATACTCCCTCCAGCCGATGATTTGCCGGATGAAACCTTCGGCACTGTTGAGGGGGACACGCCCGGCATGATACGCCGCCTCCACATCGCGGACCATATTCATCGGGTTTAGCAGACCAACATTCAAAAGCATCGAAACGAAGGAATGGTTCAAAATAGGCTGACCGACCAGCATCGCATCTTCGAAGTCACCAAATTGGGGCAAGCGATTCTTTACAAAATCGTTCCACGCCTTTTCCGCATCGCTTCGGGTTACGGGCAAGAAAAATCCATTGGTGGATCCGGGATGTGTGGGAAAAGCCTTCTCGACATCCTTTAGGACATCCAGGGTGATAGAATCGGGTTTGATGGAAATGGGCGGTGAGAAAGTCATACCGCGTTTGGGGGGTTTGCGGTTTTCCTTGTCGAGGTTCCATTGGCCTCCCACCGGTGAGCCATCCGATTCCATCAGCACACCCAGTTTCGTCCTCATGCGGCGATAAAAGTGCTCCATGATTGGTTTTTTGAGCGGACGGGCCCAGGCGGCGAATTCGTCGCGATCGGTCAGGAAAAGTGTGTTGGATTCGATCGTGATCTTTATGCCCAGTTTCTCGGGGAGCGTTTTTATCCACTGGGCGCAATGATGCTCGGACGGATCGATCACCATCAAATCGGGATCCTTGCACTTTTTGACCAGATGGGTGATCGCGCCCAATGCGTCGAGATAGGGGCGCCGATTGAGGGGATAGTGATGCACCTCAATACCATCGGCAATCAATTCGTCGACGAAGTGTCGGATAGACGAAATTTGAAACGCAATCCGGTGCTTGTGGAACGGCCATGAGGTAAAATGTTTCTTGGATTCGATCAGCAAAACGCGATCAGGACGATGTTTGCGAACCAGATCGATGGATAATTGATCTTCCATCAGCCAAAGGGTGGTCATGTTCGAGCGATTCCCCGCAATCCAACCCGGACCAGCCGGTTAATCAAACAACCCATCTTCCCTGACGGGGATCTGTAGGTCTGAATCCTCCTTCAGTATAGGTTGGCTATCTGTCCAAAGTCCCGACCATTCCCTGGTTCTAACGGGTCTATTTGACCTCAAAGAGCACCGAGGTTTCTCCCCGAAATCCGAGGTCCTGGGTCTGTTTTCCTGCCTGGAAACCCAAAGTGATTTCTCTTTTTCCCGGGGAGGCGCATTGAATTTCAACAAGTTTATACTCGACCTCGGCCCCGGAGAGTTGGGAGCTTAGGGCTTTGGAGTTGAGCACCTCGATCCGAAAAGGATTTTTGTCCGATCCAAAATAGTGGGTTTTTGCCTCAAGTGGGGGTTGGCCTCCTGATTGGTTGTGGACCCGGACCAGGCCAAGGCGTGGTTTGCCTCGGGTAAGTTCAGGAACATAGGGCCCCCGCTCTACCTTCACCCGTCCTTCGGGATTGATGATGATTTTCAGGAAGACATGCTTTTGCAAAAGATCATCCGGATCTTCCGATTTCCAGGCATCCCGGGTTAGCGCCGCCAGAATAGAGTCTTTTTGTTCGATCGTTGCCCGGAATTTAGCCCAAGACGGATTCGGGGAACCTGGATCCAGGCCACAAACAGATCCAAGAAACAAGGCAAACAAGGCGAGCATGGGTCTTTCCCGAAATCCATGGATTGCTTATTCTTATCATTGTATGCTTTCCCCCCACCCTCTCCCCGGGTTTGCTTCCTATCATGTTTTCTTCCGCCAAACCTGCCTTGGAAGTATCTGGCGAATTGTCCAGGCGCGATTTTTTGGGATATTTGAGCGCCATGGGAAGTTTGGGTCTGGGCCATACTTCCGCAATCGCCCAAAAGGATCATGCTGCCGACATTGTGGACTTGATGACATTCCTGCACCCCTATGTCATCAAAAAAGAAACGATTGACCGTTTTCTCGACCCCAAAGCCCAAGTTTGGGCAAAATTCGATCCGGAATTGGGTTATTTGCTCAGGAACTCTTTTGTGCGCGATGGGGTCGATGGCTGTTCCACCCTGGCGCGGTATGAGCAGATGGGACAGCGCAAACAGGCCCACTTTCCCGATCAGCCCGCCCGAATCCACACCTATGGCGACAGTTTCACACAAGGGCATCAGGTCAGTGATGGGGAAACCTGGCAAGAAGTTCTTGCCGCCCACTTTTGTGAACCCATTCGCAATTTTGGGGTGGGGGGCTTTGGCGTATATCAGGCCTACAAGAGACTTTTGCGGCAGGAAACCCGTGGCCCAGGTGCCGACCACATCATCCTTAATATCTGGGGGGATGACCATCTGCGCAGTATCTATTCCTGGCGATGGCTTTCGTTTCCCTCTTCGGTGGTGGAATCGATGTCGGGAATCATGTTTCATGCCAATCCCTGGGTTCATGCACGATTGGATGAAAGAGGTAAATTGATCGAGAAACCGAGTCTTTGCCCTGCGGAAAAGGACCTTTACAAACTTTGTGAGCCAGGATTTTTGGAATCGTCGTTTCGGGAAGATGAAATTGTCCAGATGATCTTCGCCGAACGCACCGGGAAGATTTTCAACCGGGATCTTGCCGATCGGGCCATTACCGCCTCCAAAATCGACAATTCGGATCTTTCCTCACCTTTTGCCATCAAAAAAACCGCCAACCGGGTCATCCATGGCTATGCCATCCAGGTAGGCAATCAGATCGTGGAAAACCTCCACAACTTCTGCACCGCGAATGGCAAAAAGCTTCTTGTTCTCCTGAGTTATCCGGTTGGATCGGTGTGGCACGCATGCAACCGGACCAAGCCTGGTGACCCGGACAATGTCGATTGGCACCCAAATGCGTTCAAGGAATTTGTCCGCAACCGTAATATTCCGCTGATCGACTCGCTGCCATGTCATGTCGCGGAATTTGACACCTTCAAGCTAAGCGCCAAGGCGTATGTGGATCGCTATTACATAGGGCACTACAACCCCAAGGGGAACCACTTCTTCGCTTTCGCAATCAAGGATGATTTGCTCAAGTGGCTCGATCCCAAACCCCCGGCGTACCGGACGGACAAGGAACCCCTGATCCGTTTCAAAGGATATTTGCCAGGTTGATCCCGGAATAGAAACCATGCTGAATCGGCGGCGTATTTTGAAAATGGGGGCAACGGCTTGCGTTCCACTCGGAACTGGCAACGCGGGGCAATTGCCTCCGGTTTCCGAAGAAAAAGAACCCGGAATTCTTTCCAAAGATACACTCAATCACTTTTATCGTTTTTTTTCTGACATCTGCCACCGATATCCCACCACGCAACAGGATCAAACCCTGCTCGCCGCCGAAGCCATTTGGCAGCTTCTCCATGCATGGCGGCCCAAACCTCCCGAAAAAACGGAGTGGGAAAAGGTTTCCTCTGGAACGCTAAAACAGCGCGACACTTTGTTTGGTCTATTTACGACCGTTGATGGGGCCGGGAATCTGAAGCATCCCCTGATGTTGACCTCTGACATCCCGCGGGGAATCATTTTTCTCGATGATCCGCTTCGACCCCGCCTGGGCGAAGTGCGGGCGGCTTTCGGTGCCACCCGGGCCAAGGTGAATGGAATACCCGGTCTGGATCTGGACCTCCCGGTCCATGTGGAACGCCCCGCGCGCATCCTCGGCAAAATTGTCGACAAGGATACCGGCAAACGCTGGCCTGGCCGGGTGTCGGTGCTTGATTCGAATCGGGAATATCGTCATGCGAAAGCTTATGCGGCTATCGCGACCGTATCGGAAAAACCGGTCATCTTCCGTCCGGCATGGCAAAAGCTCCCGTTTTTTTACAGTGATGGATCGTTTGAGGTGCTTTTGCCTTCGGGAACCACGATGGTCTCCCTGGAACGGGGTTGCGAACACGAGATCGTCCGAAAAATGGTCGACCTTTCGCCTGGAGAAACGGTCGAGATTACCTTGTCGTCGGGACGACTGGTGGACCTGCGCTCACGGGGTTGGATTTCCGGGGACACGCATGTCCATTGGTGTGTCAACTCCTGGGACGAAAATGAATCGCCTGAATTGCTCAAGGTGGTGCAGCGGGCGGAAGATGTCAGGGTTGTCAATAATCTGACCCTTTATCAATGGCGCCAGAATAAGCCTTTCACAAAACCTGATAACGCCCCACCCGGACCGGTTCAGTCTGTGTCCGATCCGGATTATATTGTTCACATGGGCGAAGAATTTCGCAACGATAACCATTATGGACATATTAACCTTTTAGGTATTAAAAACCTTATTCATCCGATATCGACCGGGCCCGGTTCGGGGGGCGATGCCAAAGCGTTTGATTGGCCGCTCAACCGTGAAATCATTGCCGAAGCAAAAAAACAAGGCGCCGTGGTTTGCGAAGCCCATAACCTTGGCCCATTTCACTCCTCCTCTGTTCCGATTCATGTCGCGATGGGGCTTTCCGATTGTCTTGATCAACTTGAACCCCGGCATTATTACCGGTTTCTGGATTGTGGTTTCCGGATTGGGTTGGGCAACGGAAGCGATCATCCAGCCCGATTGGTCGGCTGTTGTCGGGTCTATGTTCAAACCGGGGAATTGCCTGGGGAACCGATCAGTCACCGCAAATGGATTGATGGACTCAAGGGGGGGAGGAGTTTCACGACATCGGGCCCGATTCTTCTCCTGACCTGCGAGGGGCATGGTCCCGGTGAGATTGTTTCCGCAAAATTGGGAGATACGGTGAAGGTTAGGCTTCATGCCATATCCAAAAATCCCCTTGGAAAGGTGGAGATAATTGGATCGGGAGGTCGCATTCTCGGTACTATTGAGACAAGCAAACACGAGGCTACGATCGATATTCAGGAAAAACTGGCGGGTTCTTCGTGGTTTGTCGGGCGCGCTTCACGAAACCAATCTTTCGACGCCCTCTCCGGTCCAGACATCGCGCACACTTCGGCGGTTTATGTTGAAGTGCCAAACAAACCAGTATTTGACCCCGAATCGGCCAAATGGTGGATTGGCAACATTCGCCAACACCGGGAGCGCTTGAGGCTTCAGGGTAATTTTCCCGATGAAGGGAAAAAGAACGAAGCTCTTGCATTTATCGATCAGGGAATCGGGATTTACGAGGAATTGATCCGGAAAGGATTAGCGAAATGATCCGTTATGCCATAAAAATTGCGACCTGTCTGACAGCGCCTTTTTGTTTGTCTTTACTTTCACTGGGCTTGGGGCAATGGACCGTTCGGGCCCAATCGACCGTGCAGTGGCCGATGGAATGGGGTGTCGAGGCCCAGCCTTTGATTTCCCAAGCCAACCGTATCGCCACGGCTCTTGAGATTTTGGGGCAGCCCCTTTCACCCGAAAGCGCCAAGGCGATCAAATTCCTCAGGGAATCCGAAGGGAACGACCCAATCGCCAAAATCGTCCAGGACACCTTTGATCCGCTTTGCATGGCAGCGGTTGAGATTCAACCCTCCGGAGTGACGCGGGTCATCCCCGGGAAGAGTATTCCCCTTTTGGTGGAACAGGGTTGGAGCCTTGCGCTTGTCAAAGTGATCAACAAGGCGGGAGCGACCGGTTTCCTTCGTCCAGATAGCCCAAGCGCCCGCCCGTTGCCCCATGCTCCCGCGAAAGAGGTGGAAAACAGATGGTTAGGATTGCTCCCCTATACGGGCCAGCCCATGCAGCCTAATCTCTCCGGACTTGGGCTTGAATATACCATCGTCCAACTCTGGTCGAAAGATGCCGAGACGCGTTCGGCAGAAATCTTCTTTTCGATCGAGGGTGGGAAAAATCTCGCCAAGGGAAGGTCCGATCCTGTGATCCGGGATTGGTCCTTTGCGAAAGACACCGATGGATGGAAGGCGGAAAACAATTGCACCCTGGAATCCGACAAGGGATCCCTTTTGGTAAAAATTTCGCGCGAAGACCCGTTTTTTACAGCTCCTGCCGTCGGTCCAAAGGGCGCTTATGTGCTTCGTTTCTGGGCCAATTTCGACAAACCGGGCGTGGGACAGGTATTCTGGTGGACCAAGTCGATGCGCGAGGCCAACGGGCGCATGCAAGCAACCTTCAACATCGAGCCGGGCCGCGCGAAGGAATACGAGGTTCGTTTCCGAACCAACGAGGAGCTTTCGGGATTGCGGATAGATCCGGGTAACGACCCTGGCACGGCGCGTTTTGACTGGATCCGTCTGATCCGGGAGAATGAACCCGGAGCGGCGATCGCATCCGCCCGTATCGGTTTCCAGGCGAAGCCCTCATCGGTTGTGACATTCCGGGTGACTGAGTTTGATGGTTCCCCGACCATGGCAGGGTTTACTATCGCCGATAGTTATGGTCGTATTTTCCCTTCGCAGGCCAAAAGGCTCGCTCCGGATTTCTTTTTTCAGCAACAGATTTATCGGGCGGATGGCGAGACGGTTCGGCTTCCCAAGGGGAACTACATCATTGTTTGCAGGCGTGGTCCTGAATCGGTTCCCGAAACAAAAACGCTAGTGGTAGGCGACAAGCCCGCCGAGATCAAATATGCCGTTACCCGCTGGATCGATCCTTCGAAGCGTGGTTGGTGGTCCGGGGATCACCACATCCATGCGGCCGGTTGCGCCCATTATGACAATCCAACCCAGGGTGTCGAGCCTCGGGACATGATGCGCCATATCCTTGGCGAGGATCTGAAAATTGGCTGTTGCCTGACCTGGGGCCCCTGCTTTGATTATCAAAAACGCTTCTTTTCCGGGCGTCCCGATATGGTTTCCAAACCTCCCTATCTTCTACGATACGATGTCGAGGTTTCGGGATTTGGATCCCAATCCTCTGGCCATCTCAATCTTTTACGACTGAAAGAGCAGATTTATCCGGGTGGTGATTCGAAGGATCACTGGCCTACTCTGGGAATGAACACTCTTAGGTGGGCCAAGAAGCAGGGCGCGGTATGCGGACCCGCGCACTCGGCCAACGGATTGACCCGTGTTGTCGCAAGGGTACCGGGAACCAAAGATGGCCCAGGTGGTCTGCCCAATTTCAACATCCCCGCCTACGATGGGATCGGCGCCAATGAACTGATTGTGCAGGACACGCACACGCTTCCCGGCCCCGATGGGAAGCCGCTGCCTGCGTGTGATTTTATCAGCACAATGGACACAGACCGTGTCGCCGAGTTCAACATGTGGTATCACCTGCTCAACTGTGGCAGCCGGATTCGCGCCTCGGGCGAAACCGACTTCCCCTGTATTTCGGGCGAGCGGGTTGGCATGGGTCGTGTCTATGTCAAGCAGTCGGGCACGGTCGATTTCGACACCTGGATTCAGGGTATCGCCGAAGGAAAGAGCTATGTCAGCGATGGAACGGTTCACTTGATGGATCCCGTGCTGCATGTGGGCGGTTCGACACTGGACCTGGGCCAGAAGGGGAGCGAGCGGAAGCTCGACAAGGCCCAACGGGTGAAGGTTACGCTTCAGGCCGCCGCTTTCCAAACAGGAAAGCCTACCGTGCCGGTGGAGCTTGTCGTCAACGGATTACCTGTCGCCAAACAGGATCTGGTTTGCGATGGGAAGACGCGCGAGATTTCCTTTGATGCGGACATCAAGGAGAGTGCCTGGGTCGCGGTTCGTGTTTTCCCGCACGCGCACACCAACCCTTTCTTTGTGATTGTCGACGACAAGCCGATCCGGGCCAATGCGGACAGCGCGCGCTGGTGCCTGATGGGTGTCGAACAGTGCTGGAAGATGAAGAAGCCGACCTACAAGAAGGAAGAACTGGCCCAAGCCGAAGCCGACTACAACCATGCCCGCAAGCACTATGAAAAGGTGCTTTCGGAAAGCGTCAAGTAGGACGGACCCATAGTAACCAACGAAAAAGGGCGGCCAGGGGAATCTGGTCGCCCTTTTTTGATTGGATCACCCGGTTGCGGATCAGGTGTAGAGGGACACATTGTTGCCGCCTGTCGGGGCTCCCGAAGCATTGGCGGTGTAGGAGATCTTGTAATTGGTGGTTCCGACGGGGAAAGTGGTTCCCTGGAGCAGCTTCACCTTGGTGGTTCCCGATAAGCGGTAAAAGAGTTTCGAGGAGTTGGGTTGTGCCTTGGTGATTTTGATCAGAACCTGATTGGGAGTGGTAAAGCTGCCAATCGTTTTAAGCTGCGTGTTGTTGGCGTAGGTCCGGTTATTCAGGGTGAACAACTGATCGACGATCAGAGCCGTCTTGGACAAATCGTGCTCGTAGGTGCCGTTCTCAAAAACCAGTTGGCCGATGTTATTGGCGACTGCTGTGTTGAAACGGAAGGTTCCAATCACCGCTGGGTTACAGGCGGCGACATTGATCGTGCCGTTTGTTGCCAGGACGCAAGAGCTGAAGGTGCCAACCTGAAGATTGGCGAAGACCTTGGCGCCGGTTCCGGTGGCTTGGGCGGTGATCCGGTCCTTGAAGGTGATGTCGCCAGTAATCCCCTTCTGGTTGGCGAAACTGCGGAAATAGAACAGCGCATTGCCAAGGAAGTTGACAGGAGCGTTGTAGGTTTGGGTGTCGCGGGTATAGACAACATGGTTGTTGGTTGAGGTCGACCGAAGGTTGAGGCCGGTGTCCACCTTGAGCGATCCCAGGCGGAAGTCGCGACCCTTGTCATAATTGTCGCCCGGACGGTATCCGAGACCGCTGCCAAGGTTCAGGTTGCCCGCTGTCTTGCTTGTTATGTTGGTTACGGTCAAATCGGTGTAGTTGTTGGTGTATCCGCCTGTGAATACATTCTTGCCGCTGACGACATACTGGTTGATTTCCAGGGTGCCGGTCGCGGGGCTGATTTCAAATCTTTGGGCCCCGGGACTCAGCGCGATTTCGCCATAGTTCGTGTATTGGTTATTTGTAGGATTGGTGTAATCCCATTTAGGCCATGAGTTGGGGTATGTGTTTCCCGACATCCAGTTCTGCGATGGCGAGGCCTGGACGATCTGATGGTAACCATCATTAACTGTGAAAACCGGGATCGCGGCCAGGGAGTTTCCTGTGCTGACATAACCGACAATCAGGTTGGACCAGTTACCTGGACCATTGGTCGTATTGGTGTTGGGGTAGATGGAGGAGAAGATTAGCCCACCATTGGTGGTAATGCTCGGGTAGTTCATCCAGGCCCAGTTGGGAGACATGACCAGCACCGGCGTACGCAGGTAAGCGTGATCCTTGAGTTCAATGGTGCCATTGGCGATTTCCACCAGGCCCGCGTTGTAGTTGGTGGCGTTGTTGCGCAAGAAGGTTTTGCCAAAATCGAGGGTACCGACAACCGAGTTGGGGTCGGGAGGAACGGGATTGCTATCGCTTAAGACCGTAAGTGTGCAGTTATTGACAATCAGGGTGAAAGCATTGTTGGGACCGCCAACCAAAAGATTTTTTACGCAAACATTGTACTCCGCCTTGCCATAGTCATCAACGCGAAGGGGAAGCCCAATATTGTTGACCCGGTCGAGTACGCAGACATTTTTCGCAGTGTCGGAGGTCGGATCAAAAACGGTCGGGTCCGAGGCCAGAATGACCTGGTCATCCATGGCGGGAACACGGTTGAGGTTCCAGTTCTTGGGATTCACCCAAAGGTTGTTGGTGCCGTTGCCTGTCCAGATGATTTGGGCGGGAACCAAACGATCCTCAAGGATGGTCAGGCTGGGCTTTGTTTGATGGACCTTGGGGGCGGAATTATGTTGTTTGTTGGCTAAACGATTGACCCAGGTTTTCAGCTTGGCAAGAACCATGGCAACTTCTCCTCATCCCCAGCCAGTCCGTCGAACGAAAGCGGGGATCTACCTGTAAGACGAATCTGGGAACGCAAAAATCGGAAAAATTCCGCATTCCGGGGTCGTCCAATTTCATTTTCGGCTTCAAGGCAACTTTTCGGGCAACCGAAGTGATTGATCTCAGCTACCCAAGAATTGTACAAGCGATACAAAAGGCAATCCAAGCACAATCAGTACAAATTGCCAGGATTGCCTGATGTGCAAAGCGAAGACAGGGGCCGGTTAAAAATGGTCCGGTTACTCTGTTCCATAAGCCAGGCACGGTATTTTTGGCGATTTTCCATGCCTTTGGGGCGCCTCCAGGCCGGGAGGATCGTCATCCGATCCTCATCCTGCCCAAAAGCGCCCCACATGGAATCATTTCAAAAGGTATAAAAACCGAATTAGTTCCCTTCGACAGTAACCGCCATGACCACGGGGGCCGAGGCGTCGCGACCTTTCACGAACTCAATCGACTTGAGCGGGGTCGCCTTGCGGGGATTGATCGACAGATACCGTAGCTGTTTCCCCTGGAGGTCAAAAGCAAACTGGGAACCCGGAACATCAATCCTGCGGATATAGTCCGAGAAGTGCTCGCCGTTTTTCAGGGCGTGGTCTTCCTTGGTTCCGTCCTCGTATTCGAGACGGACAATCATGCTTGTCGATCCCTTGGGAATCGCAGGGAAGTTCCAGCCGCCTACCCCGGAAAGGAGGTGGATGGTTTTGGCCGGCCCCGAATAGGGGATCGAAACGCTGCGGGGCATCTTGGGAGCGGTCACGCCATTGGTCCCATAAAGCATAACGGCGTTGGGCTTGGTTCCGTCTTTGGGATCGATCAGCACAAAAGGAACACCCGAGAAGGTCTTGGGTTTCCAGTCGTCGAAGATCATCCGGTCGCCTTCGGACTCCGGCCCAAAGAACATTCCCCGGTCGGTGGCTATAGTCGCCGCTTTATCCAGGGCGATGGGCAGGAACTTGCCTCGCTTGGTAAGGAACTCGAGCAGATCGGTCAGGTCCTTTTCGGGGACCTGCTTTTCGAATCCTTCGGGCATGAGCGATTTGGGGCTGACGCTAATTTCATCAATATCCGATCGGGAAAGCGCATATTTCTTCCCTTCGGAGTCGATCAGTTCCAGCGAGGTCTTGGTTTCCGAAGACATCAGGCCATTGATCAGTTGCCCCTTTTTGGTGACCACAGTCCAGGCGCGGAAGTTTCCTTCGACACCACGACTTGGGTCCATGATGTGGATGAGCAGCTCCTGCTTGGGGTGGGCCGCCATGCCCGAAAGCTCGGGTCCAATGCCACCGGGAGGAACGCCAGCGCCTGTCACGGTGTTATGCAGGTGACACTTTGCGCAGTGCTGGAGATAAACGGCTTTGCCATGGGTGGCTTCGCCTGTGGTTTTGGTGGTTGCCATAAGGCCATCAATCACCTTTTGGCGATCGGCATTGGGCAGGCCGCCACCCTTTTCCAGAAGCGTTTTGGCGCGCGAAGCGATCTGGCGATCGGGGTGATCGGCCAAAGCGCGCTGTTGGTCGAGCGGCAGGTCGGTCAGTCGAACCGTACCTTTTTCACAAGCTTCGAGGAAAACGGGAGTCCACGCGGGGCGCTGGGCCAAAAGCCTCAACCCGCTTGTGCGGATGGAGGGGCTCCAGCCGGAGGATGCCGCAAGGATATCCTTGGCGACAGGCGCCTCCGAGCGACCCAGGACATCGAGGATTTTCGCGGCGAAATCGGCATCGGTCTGGGCGTTGATCAGTTCCAGGACCGTTTTGGCCAATGCGGCGTCGGTCCTGCGGAAATCGATCGCCTGTCCTGCGGCCGCGGCGCGCTCACTGTCGGACTTTTTCTCGTCCTTGATGATGGCCAAAAGATCTCCTACCAGCTTCTCGGTGAATTTGAGAAGACTTGCCACCTGCCAACGATCGCCCAGACGGATCAGGTCGACGCGGGCATCGGCGGGCAATTTGGCGACAAGGCTATCGAGAGCCTTTTCGGCGGCGGCATCCAGCTCGATCTTGCCCGCAGGCCAGCCCTTGATGAACGCCTTGAGAACGATGCTTGCGCGATCGGGATTGGCTCCATCGAGAGCAACCATCAAGGCCGAAGCCTTTTCTGCTCCGGGCTTGCTCCGGGCGATATGTTCGGAGACGACCGAAGCGATTCGTCTGGAGCTTTCATCGAGTTGTCCCTTTTGTGCAAGCCACGCAGCGAGGAACGACCCCTCCTGTTTGGCTGCCGCTGCGATCAAAGCGTCGGGAAGCCACTTGTCGGTGGTGATGGCCGGATCAGCGATTGCTTTGGCCAACGCTTCACCGCCTTGTGGGGTCGCGGGACGATCCGCAAGGCTCAATAGCGCAGCAAGGCGAACCTGTCCGTTGGAATCTCCCAAAAGTCCGGCTTCGAGGATTTTCCCGGCGGCATTGGCGGTTTCGGGAAGGGCAAGGGCCGCGTTGCGACGAACCCCGGCGGAGGGGTGCTTGAGGGCTGTGGTGATCGCGGCGACAACCTTTTCCTCGCCAAGCGTATTCAGACCATGAAGGGTCCAGATTGCGTGCATCGCGCCAACATCGAGCCCGATTGCATCGACCTTCGGATTTGCGAGGATCTCAATCAGTGCGGGAACAACATCCTTTTCGCCCCGGTCGACAAGCAATCGTTGTGCGTGGTTGCGCCAAAGAAGATTGGGATTGCGAAGGGTCGCGACCAGTTTTTCAGGCGAGGCATCTTTCAGGGTGAAGGTCAATTCGCCCGGCTTTGCCTTGGAAACAAGACGATAGATCCGACCATGTTTTTTGTCGCGAAGGGGTGTTTCATAGGCGTTCCCCTTGCCTGTCGTGAAACCGGCGGGTGTTGGGTTGTGCTGGACAATATAGTTGTACCAGTCGACCATCCAGACATTTCCGTCCGGACCTACTTCGCCCATGGTAGGCGAGGTCCATTCATCGTCACTCGCCGAAAGATTCCACGATTGGCGGGAGCGATAATTGGCGCCTTCGGGTTCGATTTCGAAAGTGACAAGGATGTGCCCGGTGGGTTCGGCGACGAACGCGGTGCGGTTCCAATATTCCCTTGGGTAGTTGCGGGCGGTGTAAAGGGCGTGGCCTGCCGCGGCGGTGTACCCGCCATGATGATCAACCTGGCGGATCTTGTCGGTGATGGGCTGGAACTTTGGGTTTCCTCCAATACCGGTCAATACCCCGGAGGACCAGCCATTAACCGATTCGTAATAGCGATTTGCGATCGGCATGTATTCGCTTGGGTTACCGTTTGCGGTGGAGCCAAAAAGGACCCCCTCTTCGGAAAGACCGATACCCCACGAGTTGTTGTTTGTGTTGCGCAGGAACTCCATTTTGGAGCCGTCCTGTTTCATGCGGACAAAACCGGTTCGGAAGTCGAGATTCTCGCCTCCAACCGTTCCACGAAAACCGGAATAGCCGACCATGAAATAAAGCCAATTATCCAATCCATAATGGAGGTTGCTTGGTCCGGCGTGGGTGTCGCCCGCGTTCCAACCGGTGAAAACCACCTTGCGCTCATCGGCGACATCATCGCCGTTGGTGTCTTTCAGGAAAAGTGTT
The DNA here is from genome assembly GCA_945868575.1 of Singulisphaera sp. GP187. GTDB lineage: Bacteria > Planctomycetota > Planctomycetia > Gemmatales > Gemmataceae > SYLG01. The sequence goes on from CAMBMH010000047.1 coordinate 16,708, forward strand.
TCGGGAGCCTGGTGAACAAGGACGCCGCCTTTGACAAAGATCAGGCTGGTCGGAATGGAAAGCTTGTCGGCGAAAACGACCGATTTGTCGGCGACGCCGTCGTTGTCGGTGTCTTCAAGAATGCGGATACGATCCCGTCCCTGGCCCGGGGGGCGCTTTTCGTTGGGATAGTCAACCGTCTCGACAATCCACAACCTGCCCCGCTCATCCCAGTTCATGCACATGATCTTTCCTTCGATCATGGGTTCCGAAGCAAAGAGCTTGGTTTCAAATTCGACGGGGGTCGACATGTGTTTGATGGAGATGGCGGGGTCGATCGGTTTTTGCATTTCTCCGAGAGGTTCTGTGGTGGTTCCCCAGTTTTTGCCGGCGGGATAAAAAGGGACCCGGGCAGGCTGGTATTCAAAAGGAGGAAGATCTTTTGGAAGCGGGGTCATCGCCACTTCGCCACGAACCGAACCGGCGGTTTCGGGATCCCTGCCGGTCGCCCAGTAAAGGCCTCGTTGGACAAGCTTTTGGAACGCGGGATGACCAAAGGTCCGCTCATCATGTCCCCACGCGGTGTAGAAAACTTTTCCTTTTCCCTCTTCGCGAACCCAAGACCAGGGTTCTTCCCCTCTTCCCTCTTTGCGGGTTTCGAGAACGGTGCGTCCTTCGTTATTGTGCTTGGTGTGGACATAGGTCTCATCCCAGCTTTCAAATCCGGGGAAGCCCTTGTAGATCGGGTGGTTTTGGTCCTTGATCGTGGTGCGGAAGGTCCCGGTGCCGTGGCGCTGGAACTGGGCGCCGACGAGCTTGATGTATTCGGGAGAATTGAGGAAACAGTACGAAGCGCAGTGAAGCGGCACAAAACCCTTGCCCGAGCGGACAAAGTCGAGCAGCGCCTTTTCCTGTTCGGGTTCGATTTTGGGATGATTGGCGTAGACCATCAGGGCATCGTACTTCGCCAGGGTCTCGGGATTGAGAACCTTGAGGTCTTCGGTGTATTCGAGCTTGATCGGCTGGTTCGCCCAACCCGAGGCCAATTGACGATAGCGCATCGCGGGTTGGTGGTGCCCATTGTCACCCAAAAAGAGTACCTTTAGGGGTGTTGTGGGCGCCGCGGGAGTGTCCGCGACGGGACCCAGGACCAGACCACAAAGCAGGAGGGAGAGCAACATAAGCCACCTCGTCGGAAAAAATTCCGGTAGAGTAGAACTGTCAAACACCAAACCGACATAACCCGCGCGATAGGATTCAGTCCCCCACCATCATGAGGGAAGGGCATTGCCAACCGTGTTGAACCACATGCCCACTTCAACACCATCCCGGGGTGATCGTTCATCCCCGGGGCATAAAAATTCGCGTTTCGAGGCGATTAGAGATACTGGTTGATGATATTTTCCAGCAGCTCCTGGCGGCCCGATTCGTTGGGGCTGAGCGTGGGCTTGCCGAGAATGTACTTTTCGAGCGATTCGAAGTTCGCCTTGCCCGATTCGATCTCGGCGCCGACGCCTGTGTCAAAGCTCTTGTAGCGATTCTTGACAAAGTCCTTGAGCACGCCGTCCTTGCGGATGGCGGCGGCGATTTTGGCTCCACGGGCAAAGGCGTCCATGGCGCCGATGTGTGCGTGGAAAAGATCAACGGGCTCGAAGCTTTCGCGGCGCACCTTGGCGTCGAAGTTGACGCCACCGGGAGCGATTCCCCCCTGTTCGAGGATGACCAGCATGCACTGGGTGGTCAGATAGATGTCGGTGGGGAACTGGTCGGTGTCCCAGCCGAGCAGCGCATCGCCTGTGTTGGCGTCGATGCTGCCCAGGGCGCCTTGGATGCGGGCGTATTCCATTTCGTGCATCATCGTGTGACCGGCGAGGGTCGCATGGTTGGTTTCGAGGTTCAGTTTGACATGTTCCAACAGGCCATTGGCCCGACAGAAGTTCAAACAGGCGGCTGCATCAAAGTCGTATTGATGCTTGGTCGGTTCCTTGGGCTTGGGTTCAAAAAGGAACTGTCCCTTGAAGCCGATCTTCTTGGCGTAATCGACCGCCATGTGCATGAAGCGGGCAAGATGGTCGAGTTCGCGCTTCATGTCGGTGTTAAAAAGGTTGTGATACCCTTCGCGACCGCCCCAGAAAACATAGTTTTCGCCACCCAGTTCCTGGGTGACTTCGAGTGCCTTTTTGACCTGCGCCGCGGCGTGGGCAAAGACATCGGCGTTACAGGTTGTTGCCGCGCCGTGCATATAGCGCGGATGCGAGAACATGTTCGCCGTGCCCCAAAGGAGCTTGATCCCGGTCCGCTGTTGGGCGGCTTTGAGCGCTTTTACCACTGCGTCCAGGTTCTTGTTTGTCTCGACGAGGTCCTTCCCCTCGGGGGCGACATCGCGATCATGGAATGCGTAAAAAGGGCATCCGAGTTTCTCGATGAATTCAAAAGCGACATCGACGCGCTTGACCGCGTTTTCGACCGACTCGGAGCCATCGTCCCAGGGGCGCTGGAGCGTCGCGGTACCAAAGGGGTCGCTGCCTGATCCACGGAAGGTGTGCCAATAGCAAACCGTAAAGCGCATCAGGTCCTTGAGCTTCTGCCCTTCGACCACTTCCTCGGGGTTGTAGTGCTTGAAGGCGAGAGGGTTTTTGCTTTTGGGGCCTTCGTACTGGATCTTGTCAATGCCTTGGAAATAGCTCATGAGTCGTGCTCCGGGAGTGGTGGGAATGCCTTGAAACGGAATATCTGCTTTGCGTGATGAGGATCTTTGGGAACAAACCCAAGGTTAAGACGCCCCTTTAAACATTGGGGCGCCTTGTTAATTGGGGCGCCTTGTTACAGGTCATCTTATTCGAGAGTGAACTTGGGCAGTTGGACAATCTTGCCCCCCTGTTCGGTCGACTGGTGGGCGCAAATCCCCACGCAGGTCCAGTTGGCCGATTGGACCGCGTTGGGCCAGGGGTCGCGGTTTTGGGCCAACGCGCTCAGGAATTCGTTGACCAGGTGGGGGTGCGAGCCGCCGTGGCCGCCTCCCTGGACGAACGAAAGGTGCTCGGCGTCCTGGATCGACTTGGTGAACATGCGGATCTCCTCGGGGAGGAGATGGGCAAAGTCGGGCACTTCGATCTTCGATGCGATCTCGTGCTCGGGCTTTTTGGCGGTGTGGATGACATGGGGTTCCCCTTCGACAAGGGTCCATTCAAAGCTCTTCTTTGTGCCATACACATCAAAGCTTTCGCGATATTGACGCGCGGTGTCAAAGAGACAGCGCCAGATGTGGGCGCTCACATCGGAGTCCTTGATCTTCATGTGGCACGATTCGACGGCGTACTTGTTGCCCGATTTTTTGGCCAGATCTTCGCTGATCGTGCCCGAACCGAAGCAACTGACATACTCGGCCCGCCCATCGACCAAACCCAGGACTGGGCTGACGACATGGGTCGCGTAGTGCATCGGGATCATCCGTTCCCAATATTCGGGCCATCCGGCCATGTCCTGCGGGTGGGAGGCGGCCATGTACTGGATCTTGCCGAGTTCGCCCTTGGCGTACATCTCCTTGATGAACAGGAACTCGCGACTGTAAACGACGGTTTCGGCCATCATGTACTTGAGGCCGGTGTCCTGGACGAGTTGACAGATCTTTTCGCACTCTTCAATCGAGGTCGACATGGGGACGGTGCACATGACATGCTTCCCCGCCTTGAGCGCTTCGATCGACATCCAGCCATGATCGGGGATGGGGGAGTTGATGTGGACGAAGTCGATATCGGGATCTTCGAGGACCTGTTCAAAGCGGGTGTAGCGCTTGGCGATTCCAAAACGGTCACCGACCGCTTTAAGTTCCTTTTCGTTGCGCCGACAGATCGCCTCGACGGTTCCCAGGGGATGGCGCTGGTAGATCGGAATGAATTCCGCGCCGAAGCCGAGTCCCACCATACCCACTTTGAATTTCTTGCTCATGATTCGTTAATCCCAATTGGAGAAGGAGATTCCAAACCCGTTTTGATTCACTCGGAGGCTTGCAAACCCGAAGGGTTACCCTTTGGGCCCGGCAGTTTGGTCGCGAGGCCCGTTTGGTAGAGGCAGTTTGCGACCGTTTGCCAGAGGTACCGCGGGCGGGCCAAAAGAGCAAAAATCGTCCGATTTCGCCCGCAATTTGGCCCATCTTACATTGAGAATAAGTGGGCCCCTTCCCAATGTCCATGAGTTTTTACACGGTTGGCTTGAGATTTTTCACCGTTTCTGTCATGCTGAACGGATACGATTTCATGGATTGGGTCCATCTTTTTGCCGAAATCCAGGCCGGCTCTCTGATCCGTGGTTTCCATTCCCTAAAAGGTGATCGGATGAATGGAATTGGGGCACCGATCCACGGCGAAAAGAACAAACGCTACCGCGTCGCCCTTCTTATCGAGACATCCAACGCCTACGCGCGCGGTCTGCTTCAGGGGATCTACTCCTATGTGCGTGAACATGGATCGTGGTCGACCTTTTTCCCCGAGCAGAGCCGGGGCGACTTGCCTCCGAAAAACCTGACCGGCTGGAGGGGAGATGGAATCATCGCACGAATCGAAAACGACCGGATCGCCGAGATCGTCTCGAAGCTGAAGATTCCGGTGGTCGATGTGAGCGCCAGCCAGGCGATGCAGGGGATCCCCTGGGTCGAGACACAAGACGATTCGATCGCCCAGCTTGCCGTGGACCACTTTCTGGAGCGGGGTTTTCGGAACTTCGCGTTTTGTGGCGATACCCGTTTTGCCTGGTCCCGATATCGCTGTGAGGGGATGAAACGGCTCCTGGCCAGGCAGGGGCACGATTTCTTTGCCTTTGGCGATGCGGATGGGGAAGGAAAGGAGAGCCGGTCGGTCAACGATGAAAAGCAGTTGACCCGGTGGCTGCAAAAACTTCCCAAGCCTGTCGGCGTGCTGGCCTGTTACGACATTCGGGGGCGCCAAATCATCGAGATCTGCCAGCGCAATCATATCGCCGTCCCCGAACAGGTGGCGGTTCTGGGTGTCGACAATGATGAACTCGTCTGCAATCTGGCTGAGACACCCCTTTCGAGCATCATTCCCAACGCCAAGGGGACGGGATATCTTGCCGCCTCACTTCTTTCGCAAATGCTCGAAGGGGAAAAGGTGGAAGCCAAAGCCCACCTGCTTAAACCCCTGGGGATTGTGACCCGCCACTCGACCGATTCACTGGCGATTGATGATGCCCAACTGATTCGCGCGGCCCATTACATCCGGGAACATGCCTGTTCGGGGATCAATGTGGAGGATATTTTGCGGGTGGTTCCGCTCACCCGCCGTGTGCTGGAGGCGCGGTTCAAAAAGTACTTTGGCCATTCGCCTCACGATGCGATCCAGCGGGTGCGGTTGAGGCGTGCGGAAGAACTTCTGAAGGAGACGGACCTTCCCCTTGCGACGGTGGCCGACCGTGCGGGGTTCATCCATACGGAGTATTTCAGCGTCGCCTTCAAACGGTGGAAGGAGATCTCCCCGAGCGCCTACCGAAGCCAAATGCGATCGCTGCGGTAGGAATTTGGACCCTCGCGGAGTTGGTTTGAAGAAATACCTGGCCCGGCGATGGAAGGGTCGGGGAGAAGGCTTTTCAATTCCTGTTCGCCGCGAATAGTTGCCAGGTCGACTCCAGTATGCTGTCGCTTCGATAGGTGGCACCAAACATCGGCGCATAACCATAACCCGCTTGGGGAACCGTGTGCCCGCCTCCCTTGATGGTGATCAGGCGAACATGCCCCTTGGGGGATTTCCAGTCCTGCTGCTCGGCCTGAAGGTCATTGACCGTTTCCAAAGTTTGGGTTCCCGCCGAAGGAAGACCCAAAGC
>CAMBMH010000048.1 GCA_945868575.1 Singulisphaera sp. GP187
GCTTGTCCCGCTCCTGACTTTACCAAGCCAGCCCGCAAGGCTATGCAGGAAGATGCCCACGCCATAGCCATGCATTTGGCGCCCAAATCCTCCGCTTACCACGAGATCTGGGTGGATGGCGTAAAGCAGCCTACCGGGGTTGAAGAGCCTGAAGATCCGATTTATGGAAAGCTTTACCTGCCCCGCAAGTTCAAGACGGCCTTTGGACTTCCAGAGGACAATTGTGTTGACATTCATGCCCAGTGTCTTGGCTTCCTCGCGATTGTCGAGGACGGCAAGCATGTTGGTTACAATGTGCTGGTGGGTGGCGGACAGGGAATGACCCATGGTCGCGCCAATACCTTCCCCCACATCTCCAAGGCGATGTGTTTCATTACCCGCGACCAGGTTTGCGCGGCGGGTGAGGCGGTTATCAAGCTTTACCGGGACCATGGCAACCGCAGCGACCGCAAACGGGCCCGGATCAAGTATCTTGTGGCCGATTGGGGTGTTGAAAAGTTCCGCGAGGAGCTCGCCAAGTATCTCCCGTTCCCGCTGGTTTTGCCAAAACCGGTCGAAGTTTCCGGGATTGATCTTCATCTTGGGTGGAACGCCCAAGGCAATGGCAAGTTCTGGTATGGGCTTAGCATTGAAAATGGTCGTGTAAAGGACGAGGGGACTTTCCGGCTCAGGGCCGCGATCCGCAAAATCGTCGAGGACTTGGGCTGTGAGATTCGCCTGACACCGATGCAGGACATTCTTTTCTGTAATCTCCCCGAATCGGCCCTCAGCCGCATTATCGATATTCTCAACAGCCACGGCGTCACTTTGCCCGAACAGCGGCTGCCGGTGCGCAAGCTGAGCCTTGCTTGTCCTGCCATCCCGACATGTTCGTTGGCCATTTGCGAATCGGAACGAGCCCTTCCGGCCCTGATCGACCAGCTTGAGGTCGTGATGCGGGATCTCGGTTTGGAGGAAGAGGAATTTGGCGTGCGTATGACGGGCTGTCCAAATGGATGTGTTCGTCCCTATCAGTCCGAAGTCGGCCTGGTTGGTCGCTCGGGCGACAAATATGTCGTCTTTGTGGGTGGCCAGAAAAAAGGTAACCGCCTCAACTTTGTCGGCAAGGATCTTGTTCCAAGAACCGAAATCGCCAACACACTCAAGCCGCTCCTTGCCAAGTTCAAGGCAGATCGCGCCCCTGGGGAAAACTTTGGCGATTATTGCCAGAGGATTGGGCCCGAGGCGTGCAAGGCCGTAATGGCTTAACAGGTCTTTATGGCAAAAGAAGCCTATGAGGCCGTAATTTTTGGCGAGTCCCGGAAAATAGCCTGGGGCCGCCTCATTTGAAATCGGTTGGGGGGGATGGGCCTGGCTTTCCTCCCTTTTGTTATTAGGGAGATCTCGAATGCGTGTATTGGTGTTGGGAAAGGGTGGTCGCGAACATGCCCTCGCCTGGAAGCTCTCCTGTTCCCGCAGGGCTGATGTGGTCTTTGTCGCTCCCGGCAATGGCGGCTCGGACCAGCCAGGACCAGGCTCCCGTGCCACCCTGGCCAATGTGAATCTTGATCCAATGGACTTTGCCGGAGTGATCTCCTTTGCCAAAAAGGAATCCATAGGGTTGGTTGTTGTTGGTCCTGAGGATCCTCTGGCGGCGGGTATCGTCGATGCTCTCAGGCACGAGGGGATCCGGGCTTTTGGCCCCTCAAAAGATTCCGCAAGGCTCGAAGGATCGAAGGCCTTTTCCAAAGAGGTCATGCGCGACGCCAATGTCCCCACCTCGGAAGCCAAGATCTGCGACCATCCTGATATCGCTCGCAACTTCATTGAAACCCGCGAGTACCCCCTTGTGGTCAAGGCCGATGGCCTCGCGGCGGGCAAAGGCGTCATGGTTTGCTCCACAAAGAAGGAAGCTCTTGAAGCTGTCGAGCGGATCATGGTGCGTGAAGAGTTTGGCCGTGAAGTTGGCCGCCGCGTTGTGATTGAAAAACGCTTGATGGGATATGAGCTCTCTGTTTTGGCGCTGGTTTCGGGACGGACCATTGTCCGTCTTCCTGTTTGCCAGGACCACAAGGCAGTCTTCGATGATGACCTCGGGCCCAACACAGGCGGCATGGGCGCGTTTTGTCCAGCCAACATGGCCACGCCGCAAATGCTCGAGCGTGTTGATAGCGAAATTCTTGTGCCCACCGTCCATGAGATGAAGCGCAGGAAGTGCTCCTTCAAGGGTGTGCTTTATGCCGGTCTGATGATGACCAACCAGGGGCCAAGAGTGCTGGAATTCAATGTGCGGCTGGGAGATCCCGAGGCCCAACCCTTGCTGTTTCGCCTGAAGACCGATCTCCTGGACCTTCTGGAAGCGTGCGTCGACGAGAGACTTGAGGAATTTGAAGGAAAGATCGAATTCGATTCCCGTCCTTCGGTCGCGGTGGTCGCATGCGCCCGGGGCTATCCGGGAAATTACCCCAAGGGAGACCGCATTGATGGTCTTTCCGATGTGGCGAAGCTCGATGATGTGATGGTTTTCCATGGAGGAACCAAGAGGGACGGCGACAGGATCGTAACCGATGGTGGGCGCGTTCTTGCCGTTACCGCCAAGGGCGACGATTTTGCCCAGGCGCGCCTGAAGGCTTACGACGCCATGGGTAAACTCAAGTTTGTTGGCATGCATTATCGCAAGGATATTGGCGGCCGCAAGAATCAGCCTGCCGCGGAATAGTTTCCCCGGGAATGCCCAAAAGGAAATGGCTTCCGGGGAAAAATACCCGGAGGCTTTTTTTGTTAAAAACCCGACTGGAATCCCCAGGGCGCGGCGGATTGGGGCTGTTCGATCAGGGACTGGATCCGGACGATTTTGCATTCCGCCGGGTGGGTGTGGAATGCGCTGATTACAAGACAACCGGGTCTCGATTCGGCCCAAAGCACAGCCAGGCCCGGCAGCCACGGTTCCCGTCCGCCGAGCTCCGGCCAAAACCGAAGGGAAAGTCCACGCCTCCGCGCGTCCGATTCCAGGTCGTCGTGAAATTGCGCATATTGCGGAGCGCGCATTTGTTCGACAGAAACCAGGGTCTCATAACGCCAGCCCGTCGCGAATTCGACATGGCCACCTTGCCCACGATCCGGACGGCGCGTCAAAAGTCGGCCCGACTGGGGAAGCTGGTCCCCGGTGGCGGCAAGAACCTGATGCAATTCGAGGTCTCCCTGGTACCAGGAAATGGCATGGCCTGAGGGAGTAATCCTGCAAATAACCTTTTCGCCACCGCGCGAAAGGACCTCGCGGGATTGGAGCACGCGAAAGAGTTCGGGGTGGGGGAAACGGCGGAAAAGGACGAGCTCCAAATCGCCAGTTCCGGGTTGGACAAGCACTTCGGTGGTCATGGGGATTTGACCTCCAAGCGTTCGCGAAGGCCCATCACGCCGACCAAATCAAGGATCTCCTTGAGATCGGAAAACGATCCCGCCTCCAGGGAGAGTTGGTCCACCCGACCCGTATCCAAAAGGGATTTTGTGAGTTTGCGAATGGCATGGGCGGTAACCATGAGGCTTTCCACCGGACAGACGACGATACGAAAACCAAGTGTTTCGAGTTCCTGGGCCGAAAGGATCGGTGTGAGGCCGCCTGAAAGCATGTTGGCAAGCATCGGCTTTTTGAATATTTTTGGGATCGCGATTAACTCTTCAATCGATTGGGGCGCCTCGATAAAGCCCACATCCGCGCCCGCGTCGAGGTAGGCGCGCATACGGTCCACCGAGGCGTCAAACCCCTCGACTGCCCTGGCGTCGGTCCGCGCAATGATGACAAAGTCCGGGTCCTTGCGGGCATCGACGGCGGCCCGGAATTTCATCACCATATCCGCTTTGGAAATCAGGGTTTTTCCCGGGAAATGCCCGCAGCGTTTTGGATGTGCCTGATCCTCAAGCAGAAGGCCGGCGGCGCCCGCTGCTTCGAAGGTTTTGACGGTATGAGCGACATTGTGCAAATCGCCATAGCCCGTATCCGCGTCGGCCACCACGGGAATGGAAAGGCGGGCCGAAACCCGCCGGACCTGGTCCGCCATCTGGCTCATTTCGAGGAGACCCACATCGGGAAGGCCCAAAAGGCTCGCCGCGGCCCCAAACCCTCCAAGAAACATCATTTCCAATCCGCACTGCTCCATGACCAACGCGCTGAAACAATCCTGCGCGCCAAGACTCCGAATTGCAATGGATCGGGCAAGAAGTTGGCGGAGCCGGGTCGTTGCTTTTTGAGTGTTGTCCATGGCAAAATTTTTCCCTGAAAAACAAGGAGTCCAGTGGCCCAAGTTGACGCAATTTCCTTCAGCTATTTTACGGATTGAAGCGAGGGAATGTTTGCCTGAATCGAAGTGTCTGGCGAATGGACGGAAATTGTCAAAAACAGGGTGGGAGAAAATCCTGAGTCGACCCCTGCGCCTTTACCCTTTGTGTCTTTACCCTTGGTGCCATTACACGGTGTCGCACAATTCGCAAGGATACGCGGGAACGAAAAACTTCCCTGATGCAAAATCGGCGAATCAACCATTCTGGCCCGGTTCAATCCTGCTTGAATTCCGCCTGAAGGATTCCCTCGACGCTGTTTGCTGTTGCCACCAGGGAAACCAGATTGATCGGGGAAACCCGGACACGGTAAGTCAGATCGAAGGAGGTCCCCTGTTTGGCTGTCGCGATTCCTACCAGGCGTGCCTCAACGCAATATTGGTCAAGCAATGGTTTGAGGGTATCCCGGGGATCCTTTACAATTGCCACTCGAACATTGAGAAGGCCCGGGAGGAAATCGCCACGGGCTGTCGCACGGTTAAATGCCGACATGATCACCGAAGCAAGTATCACCATCGGTACGCCAAAAGCCATCAGCAATCCATACCCCGCCCCGCAAGCCATTCCCGCGGCAACCGCAAAAATGACAAAAGCGGTATCGCGAGTGTCCTCCACCACCGTGCGAAAACGCACGATGGACAAAGCCCCAACCAGTCCAAACGCCCGGGCGACACTATTTCCAATGACAAGGGTGACCAGCGAAATCAAAACCGCCAAAAGGACAAGAGTGGTGCCCAATGTCCTGGAATCGTGTCGTGAACCCACCGTGAAGCGGTGGATCAGGGCCACAGCGACTCCAAGGGCCAAGGCAAGAAACAGCCTTCCTGCGAGGACCGCCAGGGTGGGGAGGGATTCCCCGTCCTCAATGACAGATTGAAACCAGTCGGTCATGGTGAATCCGCCTTTTGATTATTCTGTTTCGGGATAAATTTGGTGTGCTAATCCGAGTGCGCGCATGCTTCCCCTGTATTTGGAGTGTCCGCCCGGTTGCAGGCCAAAGTCACTCATCCACACTTTGAAGAGACTTGGGACGTTTTCAAGAAACTTGAATTCGACCACACATTTTCCGGGGTGGACGGGGAAGGGTTCCGCTCCCAGATCCAGATCAAAACCCGTCGCGACACGCCCACGAAGACTTCGGTCGATGGTCACACGCATATCGCTGTCCACTGCGATCCATGCGCTCCGCTCGTAACCGACAAGGCATACCGAGCCAAGATTTCGTTTGCGAATTTCCTCCCCGAACCATTCCGGACCCGCGAGGGCATCACCAAGCTGCTCACCAAGTATTTCCAGCCGCTGCTTAAGTACGCGCCCCGCGCGTTTGGATTTGCGTTCGAGAAAAAGAGAAAGCATGGATCCGTATTGGCGAATACGCAGCTTGTGGATGGCGTGAAGCCCCCGGCGGTGAAACACATCGAGGGTCGGAGTGTCCAAATAGAGGCTACGGACGGAATAACCCCCATTGACGCTGTGGGGATCGGAAATCATCGCTTCGGAAAGCCGCGATTCAAGCGCGATCGCGGTCGCCTCGTCCACGAGGAATTTGAGCTCCCGGGCTCCTTTTTGTTTGCCCGGAACCATCGCTGCGCGAAGCGATGGAGACAGCGAAGAATGTTTATCCGCGCTGTTTGGGTTTTGGACCTGCGATTCCTTCGCGGTTTCCTGAATCATTTTTTCCGTCCTTGATCGTCCAGGATGGGTTGGCCAACTTTTTATCGCTTGCTTTCCTGGCCTCTTTGTGGTCCATCAAAAAGCGCGACCGCTTTTCGGCGAGTTTCCCCAATGGAATTGAGTTAACCGTGAACTACACATTCGCCGCCCCTTATTCGCCCCACTTGGAGGTATCCGGCAAGGGCTGCTGGGGCGGACTGGTACTCAGGAGAGGCAGCTTCAAGGGACTTATCGTAACTTCACAACTCCTTCATGTCATCCCTGACTTCGTTTTCGACAGGCAATCTTTGTATTCTTGGTGGCGATCCGGGATAGTTTCTTGCGAAGTCATTTATCTTCAGCAGGTGGTTCCGAAGGAGGGAGGGAATCTTAAACCTATTACTATATAGGGGTTTACGCTAATCCAGGAGGCCAACAAAGTTCTCAATTTCTTATCTTTGTTCTTTGTGGCTATCCGTTTGGTGGACAGCTTTTTGCAGCAAGTCTTTTGGTCCGATGTTTTAATTGGGCGGTGGTCCATTTGGTCCACGCGTGCCCGTAAAACCGCCGCGAAACGGGTTGGGGCCGGGAAGATCGACCGGCTCACCGGTCATATCCTGCCATTTTTCCCGTTGTTCGTTAGTCAGGAGCATTCTGATTTGCGCTACCGCCTGTTTGCGCATGTCGTCACGGGGGTTGTGACCTCGTCCATCAGGCCGTCCGGCGGGATCCCGTGGTCCAAAGTCCATCCGAAAATCGCCTTTCCGCTCTCCCTTGAAATCTCCTTTTCGATCGCCTTTGAAGTCGTTTCTTGGTCCGGGGCCAAAACCCAATCCCGCCGAAGGCGGGCCACCACCCATGAGAATTCCCTCCATTTTGGAGCGGATTTTCTCCTTTTGATCATTCGAAATCCCAAGGGCCGAAACCACATCCGGTTGGAGAAACACAAAAGGTTCCTGGGATTGGAGCGCCAATTGCCGGAAACGGGCAATCTGATCTGCCTGGAGGATTTTTTGCAAGGCTGAGTCGCGTGTCCTCGCCATTTCCAAAAATCGCGATTTTCTTTCCTCGTTGCTCAAGCGACCAAAATCGCGAAAACTCTCTTCGCGGCGGCGCCCCATAGTGCCACTGATTTCGCCTATGGCCTCTTTTTGCGCTTGAGTAAGGTGGAGTTCGTCGAGAACAATAGGCTCATTCAAAAGGTACAGATTTCTGTCCCCCTGGATCACGGCCAGATCGGCAAGGATCCTGCGAACTCTGTCCCTGGTCGCGGCCAGGTCGGTCTGGGCGGCGGGATCATCTTTTCGCATCTCGATAAATTCCTGGTAGTAAGCCAGGGCCGTTTCCAAAAGGCGCTGACGAACAGTCTCCAGAGGGAAAATGTTGGCCAATTCCTCCTCAGCCACCTCGATCAGTTCATCCGCCGAGCGCCTGGCAAGGTCAAAGCGCTGCCGGGCTTCCTGGGCGCGGTCTTTTTCCCGTTCCAGGGACTCCTGGGTAAGCGCCTGTTGTCTTGAGACTAGTGCGGTAGAAATTCCAAGGGCAACCACGGAAATCCCAAGAACCACGACAGTTGCCCAAGCCACGGATGGGTGGCGTCTGACCCATTTCCGGGCATGGTCGACCAGCGAAGGCCTTTTGGCCAGGATTGGCCGGTGTTCGAGAAACCGCCTGAGGTCTTCGGCCAGATTTCCGGCCGAGGCATATCGTTCCGCGGGAAGTTTTGACATCGCTTTGAGGAGAATGGTTTCGAGTTCCTCAGGGATGGATTTGTCAATGAGGCGGGGAGCGAGTGGTTCATCATGGAGGATCTGGTTCAGGAGCTTTTGGCGATCCTGACCGGGAAATGCGGGCTCGTGGCAAAGGAGTTCATAAAGCGTCGCGCCAAGGGAGTAGATATCCGTTCGGTGGTCGACCTCAAGCCTGCGCCCTGCCGCCTGTTCGGGGCTCATGTAGCGCAATGTACCGAAGATGTCGCCTGTTTGGGTCAGACCGGTATCGGTGCTCACCTGGGCCAGACCAAAGTCGGTTACCCATGCATTCCCTTTGCCATCCAAAAGGAGGTTCGCTGGCTTGATGTCACGGTGGACCACTCCGGCTTCATGGGCGTATTCCAGCGCCTCGGCGATCTGAAGGCCCAGGCGGGCCATGGTGCGGTGGTTGTCGGCCGGACGCATCGTGCGTGAGTTGGTCGCAAGGGGGCCAGAATTAAGCCCAAAAGGGGTCGAAGTTGTCGTGGTTTTGCCATCCGTTGTGGCTGTGAGCGCGTTCAGGGGACCTGAAGGAGTCCCAACCCTTAACTCCCGAATCACGGCATCAAGCGGCCGTCCATCGATGACCTGCATCGCGTAATAATGCACGCCCCGGTCACAGCCGACCGCATAGACAGGCACGATGTTGGTGTGGTGAAGCTGGGCCGCGGCGTGGGCTTCGGTCTGGAAACGCTGGAGCTGTTTGGCATTGAGCGCGGCAGCAAAAGGCAAAACCTTCAATGCGACCCGGCGACCAAGGCTGAGCTGGACGGCCTCATAAACCACTCCCATGCCACCCCGGCCGATTTCGCGAAGGATTTTGAAATCGCCCAAAGGCTCCTTCGGGAGGAGTGTGTCTTCCCGGGTTTCGGCCGCGCGCGAGTGTCGGCCTGCGGCATGGGCCAAATCGATCCCATCCAGGAATTCCCCGAGGATTTCGGAAATATTAGGGTAGCGGTTGAGGTACGCACCACGATTCGGAGTTTTTCCCGATTCCCATTCGGCAAGATATTCCCGCGCCAATTCCAGAACTCTTGGATCCTCGGATGCGTTTTCCGAAGCATTGGTAACTATTGTGGGATTATCACCGCTGGAATTTCCGCTCATGGTTGATCTCCGAATGCTTTTTTCAGTTTCGCCATGCCACGCAACCAGAGCTTTTCGACGCTGTCCAACGATTTGCCCATTCGGTCGGCAACCTGCGGAAAGGTTAGCCCTTCCATATGCCTCAGGAGAATCACCAACTGATAATCTTCGCTCAGCGATGCCAGAGCCTGGGCAACAAGGAGCGATTGTTCTGCTTTGTTGACCTGTTGGCTGGGGGAGCTGTGGGGGTCGATCGGGATCATCCCAAATCCGGCGGCGGATTGATCCACATCCGCTTCCATGTTGACTTCCAGGCGAATATCGCGGGCCTTGGTCCCCATGTAGTGGCGAAGTTGTCTGGCGAGGGTTCCCGCAAGAATCCGCCTGAGCCACTGGACAAATTGCCCCTCGACCTCGCCACGGAATTCAGGGAATTGGCGATGGGCATCCAAAAAGACTTCCTGGACCAAGTCCGAGGCATCCACCTTACCCTGTAGTTTACGGCCGATTTCAATCCGGGCCAAAAGCCTCAGGTAGTCGCGGTAAATCTCCATGAGTTGGCCAAGCTTTGCCAGGTCACCGGCTTTGGCGGCGGCAAGAAGGCCATCAGCATTCGTTTTGGTGGAGTTCATGGGTTTGGACTGGTGGGACTTTGTGGAGAAATGGTTCCTCTGAATCTTAGTGACGCAATCGGGTGTAAACCCGCCTCCAAAAGTCATTGATTTGTCAAAATTCCGGAAGTTTCCAGGAACGAAAAGGGGGCTTCGCCAAACATCCCGATTGAGAAGGTATGGCTTTGGGGGAGCGGCGTTGGACATGGGAGCCGGGCAAATTCTGGCTTATTTGGGACATGGACCAGATTCGCTCGGGTTTGGCCCAGCCAATAGTTTATTCCGGGGGAATGTTTGCCAGATTTTTTTCAAAACCCAAGAAGTTTCCCATGACCCAACCCCTGAAGCCGCCCTCACACCGATACACCCACCACTTGGGTCCCACGCCTCTGGTGCCGGTCTGCTTGGCTCCGGGTGAGCCTTCGATCTGGTGCAAGCTCGAATTCCTCAATCCTAGCGGATCGACCAAGGACCGAATCGCCCGACATATTCTCGACAAGGCATGGCGCATGGGGATCGTCGGTGCCGAAACGATCGTCGCGGAGGCATCGAGCGGATCAACCAGCATCTCCTTTGCCCTTGCTTGCGCGCAAATGGGGATTCGTTTTGTGGCTTTTATGCCCGAGGGTGTCAGCGCCGAGCGGGTAATGATGATCAAGGCCTATGGCTCGGAAGTGTGTCTGACCCCAAAGGAGGCGGGGATTCGGGGATCCATCGAGGGGACGCTTAAGCTTGCTACTTCGGATCCGAGAGTTTTTTTGCCCAAACAATTTGAAAACCCGTCAAACTCCGAAGCTCACAAGATCCAGACGGCCCGGGAAATTCTTGACCAGGCTCCGGGAAACCGAGTGGATGCCGTGGTTTCGGGCGTGGGAACGGGAGGGACACTTGTGGGGCTTTATCAGGGACTATCGGCCGCGGGGTGTGAAGTTGTCCCGGTTTTGGCGCGGCCTGTGCATCAGGGTCAGACAATGGAACTCGAGTGCTGCAGCTTCAGTAGCCGCATCCCTGGTGTGCTCGACAGTATGTCAGAGATTTTCCGCACCGCCCATTTGCCAGGGCTTTTGACCATGGAAATCCGTGATGAGGAGGCGATCCAGATTGCCCGGTCCCTGATCCGCATGGGCTTTCCTGTTGGGCCAAGCTCCGGGCTCAATTTTGCGGCAGCCCGAATGGCGGCCAAATCTTTGGGGCGCGCCGACGCGGTGATCGTCACCGTCTTTCCTGACCGAATGGAGCGCTATTTCTCGACCGAGCTTTTCCAGAAAAACCCGGCGCTTGCACCCCGGTAAAAGCACATAATTGTAAAAGCACATGAAAGTAAAAGATAAAAGCGACCCTTTTTAATAAGGATCGCTTTGCGTTGGTTTGAAACGGGTGGACTGGAAATGAATCAGGCCGCGCGGCGCATCGGAATGGTCGCGCCCTTCAATCGGTCGACAAGCCGTTCAAAGTCGTCGCCGTTTTGGAAATCGAGACAAAGCGTTCCCGCCTCGGCGGTGCGCAGCTTGATCTCCACCTTGACAGAAAGGGCGCCGCGAAGTTCGTCCTCGATGGCGCGCACATGCGCCGTCTTGTCCGATTTGGGTTTTGCATCGGTTTTGGTTGTGGGTGTTTCGGTAATGGCCGATTCCGCCGCCGGACGGACACGGACCTGCTCTTCCAGGGCATGAACAGAAAGTCCCCGGGCGATCGTCTCTTTGCAAAGCGTCAGTTGACGGGTCGGTTCAACGCCCTTCAGGGCCTTGGCGTGACCTGTTGAAATCTGTCCCGACTGAAGTGCTGTCTGGATTTCGGCGGGCATTTCCAAAAGAGCTACAAGGTTGGTGATCGTTGAGCGTGCCAAGCCAAGGCGCTTTGCCAGCAATTCATGGGTCAGACCGTATCGCTTCAGATGTTCCTGGAATCCATGGGCCTTTTCGATCGGGTTGAGGTCCGCGCGGTGGATGTTTTCCGCAAGGGCCGCTTCGAGGACCTGTTGGTCATTCATTTCCACAACGCGAATCGGAATCTCGCCCAGGCCAACCGCCTGGGCCGCGCGGAAGCGCCTTTCCCCGGCAATGATCTGGTATTTTCCCTGAACCTCGCGCACCACAATAGGCTGAAGGATACCCTGTTCGCAGATACTCGCGGCAAGCGAGGCAAGCTCGTCCTCGTCAAAATGACGACGGGGCTGGAGCGGGTTCGGAACGATCGAGGCGAGAGAGGCGGTGGCGAAGTTGTGGGTTGAGGCCTCTTCGGCACCCGGCAAAAGCGCATCCAAACCCCGGCCCAATTTCATTTTGCGTTCCATAACCAAACACTCCCAATTTCTGTCGATGACCACATATGGGCCTCGGCAAGTGGGGCTTGTAACCTTTGTGACGGTACCTTGCAAGGGATTTTTTTTGCAACCCAAACGGCAAAGGACAGAATTGGCCCGAATTTGGGTAAGATGACACTTCAGGTCTTTCCCTATTCCAATCGCCCCATGGAGTCTTGGCCGTTGCGTGACACACATCACCTTAGTTGGCTAAGTTCCGACGATGTTCATTGGTTCAACGAGGGGAACCACCACCGTCTTTATGAGAAACTGGGTGCCCACCCTTGTATCCATGGCGGGGTGCCCGGGACCCATTTCTCAGTTTGGGCACCAAATGCCCGCTCGGTATCGGTCGTCGGTTCCTTCAACGGGTGGGACCGTGAGCGGCACCCACTTCAACCTTTCCAACATTCAGGGATTTGGACAGGATTCATTCCGGGGGTCGGCCTCGGAGAAATCTATAAATATTTTATTGTTTCAAAGATAACAAATTATAGCGTTGAAAAATCTGATCCGTTTGCTTTTGCCACGGAAGAGCCGCCTCGCACCGCCTCGGTTGTGGCCCAAATTGAACATGAGTGGCACGACCACGAATGGATGGTAAAGCGGACCCAGTGTCAAAAGTCACATCAGCCCCTTTCGATTTATGAGGTTCACCTTGGGTCCTGGATGCGCTCGCCAGATGATCCGGACAAGGTTTTGGGCTATCGGGAGATCGCGCCAAGGCTTGTGGGGCACATCCAGCGACTGGGTTTCACCCATGTCGAGTTCCTGCCTCTGACTGAACACCCCTTTTACGGATCGTGGGGGTATCAGACTTCGGGCTACTTTGCCCCGACCAGCCGCATGGGCGGCCCGTCGGACCTTATGTACCTGATCGACCAGCTCCACCAGGCGGGAATCGGCGTGATCCTTGACTGGGTCCCCAGCCACTTCCCTTCGGATGAGCATGGGCTTGCCTATTTTGATGGAAGCCACCTCTTTGAACACGCCGATCCCCGGCAGGGTTTTCATCGGGACTGGAATTCGATCATTTTCAATTATGGTCGTCACGAGGTCCGGTCTTTCCTGGTTTCCAGTGCGGCATTTTGGATCGAAAAATACCATATTGACGGGATCCGCGTGGATGCTGTCGCCTCGATGCTTTACCTTGACTATTCCCGCAATCCGGGTGAGTGGATCCCCAACGCCCATGGAGGCCGTGAGAATCTCGAAGCGATCCAGTTCCTGCGCCAACTCAATGCGGAGATTCACAATTCGTTCCCCGGGGTTGTCACCATCGCCGAGGAATCGACCTCGTGGCCGCGGGTTAGCCGCCCCGTCGAAGAGGGTGGGCTCGGTTTCGATTACAAATGGGACATGGGGTGGATGCACGATACGCTCAAGCATTTTGAGCGCGATCCGATCCATCGCCGTTACCACCACAACGAACTGACCTTCCGCGGTCTTTATGCCTTCAACGAAAACTTTGTCCTTCCGCTCTCTCATGACGAAGTTGTTCACCTGAAGAAATCGCTTTTGGGCAAAATGTGGGGGGATGAGTGGCAGCGCTTTGCCGGCTTGCGATGTCTTTTGGCTTACCAGTTCACTACCCCGGGCAAAAAGCTCCTTTTCATGGGTTGTGAATGGGGCCAGCAAGGCGAATGGAATCACGACCGGAGTCTTGATTGGCACGAATTGACATGGGATTTGCAAAAGGGTCTGCTGGAGTGGACTTCGGATGTGGCCCAGCTTTACAAGAATTCGGAAGCCCTCTACTGGGGCGACTGCACTCCAGCGGGGTTTGAGTGGGTAAGTTGTGATGATGGGGCCAACGGCATCCTCGCCTGGATCCGTTGGAACCACGACCACAGGAAAGCTTTTATTTGCATCATGGGGATGACCCCGGTGCCTAGGCTTCATTACCGGATCGGTTTCCCCTGGGCGGGAACCTGGACGGAAGTTCTCAACAGCGATTCCACCCGCTACGGGGGCTCGAATGTTGGGAATGCGGGGGCGGTCACCGCGCACCCTGGGCGCCACAGCATTTGGGCGGCCCACGGCGAGGTTTCGGTTCCTCCCCTTGGCTTTGTTATCCTCGAAGGGAAAATGGATTAACAGGCGGGTCGTGCCCGCATTTCCAGTCCTTTTCGTGTCTGCCGCGAAAAGATGGCCACGATTCCAACGAACCAGACCTCCCCGGTGTTCGTTGGGAAGGAGTGAACCTTTTCCGGACTGGTCCCCCAGTGGAGATTGTCCCCTTGTGGAGAGTCGAAATGAAAAAGCTGCTTGGAATGCTCGGGTTTTGTGGACTTTTGGCAATTGGGGCACAAGCCCAGGACAAACAGGATAAGCCCGCTCAAGGTGGGCCCAAGGATGGACCGGTGGTGGGTGGATATTCCAAAGCGGATGTCAAGGACAAGGAAGTTGTCGATGCGGGACAATTCGCGGTCAAGGAACAGGCGAAAAAGACCAACTCCAAAATCGAACTGATCAAGGTGGTTCGCGCCGACCGTCAGGTTGTGGCGGGCATGAATTACAAACTGCGCCTGGAAATCAAAACGGGCGACCAGCTTTCCCTGGTCAATGTCGTCGTGTGGAAAAAGCTGGACGGGACCCATGCCCTGACCGACTGGAAAGCCCACATGCCCAAGACCAAGAAACAATAAAGATCCATTTATGAATTTTTAAGCCAGAGCGGAATGGGGAATTCTCTCCGTTTCGCTCTGCTTTTGTTTGGGGATCAGATTGGGCCGAAATGGGACCAGATTTTAGCTGGTTGTGGTCGGGGGGAATTGTTAACTCAAGGGTTCGCTGGGCTGGGACTAGTGTCGCCCCTTTGGGGCCAAAACGGAAAACCTCAAAACCAAAATCCCGCAAACGCGAGAGAATCCCACGGGCAATCCCAAAGCCGTGCGTGGTAATTGCCGGGAGGGTCGAGCACCAGCTCGACCACACCCATGATGCGGGTCAAGCTGGTGCTTGCCCCATCCGGGTTCGCCAAACCGCCAGCGTAGGAAAAAATCCCGTCACCACGAACCACACGAAAAGAGGGACCATGAAACACCAAATTCCAGGTCCTCCAAAAACTCGGAGGGCCTGGGTTTCGCAACTATCCAACAGAAAGGCAGAAGACTTAGTTGATCCCAAACATACTGAGGGGCACGGGTCGTTGGGCCTCATCGTCCTTCATGCGCGCGGGAAGGTATGACCCCGGGGCAAGAATCGGCTTACCCATATTTTCCTTGACCCAGAAATAGTAACGGCTTTTGTTGTCCTTTTGATCGGGATCACGAAGGGTCAGGTTGGCCGTCAATCCTGGTAGCCATGTCTTGATCAGATAGCCGCTCACCTCTCCTCCGGGAATCAAGGCGGCGCCCTGTTCTTTGGAGTCGATTTTCAGATCCAGGGTGTTATCCAATCCGGAGGAACTGGTGTTCTTGGTGGCGGTGACTGTCCCGTCTTTTTTCTTGGTGTAACCGGGGCGGATCGACTTGAGAAACCCCTGGATCTGGCCATCCATGCGGGTGTCCTTGCCACCATATACAAACAGAAGTTGAGTCCGCTCCTTGGAGCGCTTGGCACTAATGTCCTTGAACCATTGTCCAAGGGGCATCTGCTTGCCTCCGACGAAGGCTGTTGGAGAGATAAAGATCCCCGCCAAAAGGTCCCGGCTTTCCGGTTCGGCAAAGTCCCTTGGCACTGGAGGAGTATTGAACAACGACATGTTGCTTTGGACATCGCCTTTGCGGCGCTTGGTTTCCGAGGCCATCCAGAGGGCGCCAATGCTCGCGCCTTCACCCGCACCAAGAACAATCAGGTTGCTTGTGTTGACTTGTCCCTTGCCATCCAGAAAGGTTTTTGCGGCAGCGACATCATCGACAAGGTGGGCTTGGTAGCCTTGCTGAAAATCCTTGGAGGAGAGGCTGGCGGTGTCGCGGCGCAGACGGAGTAGCTTGGTGTTCCAGGGGTAATCATTGCGGATAAACTGTTGGCTTACCGAGGTGCTTTCGCCATGTCCACGGAAGTCGAAAGTCAGGACGCTGTAGCCTGCTTTGTTAAGTTCCCGGGCCAGCTCCTGCCAGCCGTCCATCATCTGGTCCCCGGGCTTTTTGTCCTTGGTGTTGTACAAGGGGTGAAGCATGAGGATGGTAGGCGCCCGGTCCCCCCTTGCGCTTACAAAAAGGTTCCCACGAATGGTCACCCCGTCCACGGTATCAAATTTTACTTTGGAGTCGCTTTGGGCGGAAAGGTTGGGGGTCGGTGCGCAGATGCCCAAGAAGGCGCCCAAAACCAAAAGTCTTCGGGAAAGAATCATAAACCACCTCAGGGATTGGTGGGGAGGGGCAATGTATGTTTCATGGCAGCCAAATCTGCCGAATATCCCCAAGCTCAAACCCTGTCTTTATCCTAAACCCGTAATTCACCCGGTCAACAAACCCGGACCGGGCAAACTTGGGAATTGGGTCAAAGTGATCGGCTGGGGGAGCTTATCCTAGCCCAGTTCCACATCCCAGTAGGCATTGGACAGGAACATGTGCCAGGATTCGTATTTCTTGTTGGACAATTTTTGATTCAGCAACGGGCTCCGTTTGGGGCGTTCCGGTTTGCGAATTAGTGCCATGTTCGCCTGCTTGGGAGTTCGGCCCCCTTTGCGAACATTACATGGAACGCAAGCACAAACGATATTTTCCCAACTGCTCACGCCACCCTGGGTCCTTGGGACGACATGGTCGAGGCTCAAATCGGAAGTGGAAAACTTTTTGCCGCAATATTGGCAAAGGTTTCCGTCCCGGGCGAACAGGTTTCGCCTGTTGAATTTGATGCTTTGTCGGGGAATACGGTCATACTCCAATAGCCGAATCACCCTGGGAACCTGGATTTCACAGGTTACCGTCCGAATCCAATCGTCATCGACCTGGCGAAAATTCCGGGCGCGGTAATCGCTAACCTGGCGCCAAGTGTCAAAGTTATAGGTTGCGTATTGCCCATCCTCGAAGCTTACAACTTCGGCCTGATCACGCAAAAGCAGGGAAAACGCCCTTTTAACGGGGATGATGTGAACCGCCAGGAACAGGCGATTCAATACGAGGACACTCGCCTCCAAGGCGTTGTGGACAGCTTGGGCATATGGGTCGCCCAAACTTATTTCATGCGCTGCTGCCATGCCCATCAGGGGCCTTTGTGCCCCCGCTCCGAAGGTTTGGGGTCAGGAACAATACAGCCGAATCTAAAATAAATCTTAGGGATCTGATCCTTTGTCCCAACACTTTTTTCCATTTGTTCAGGTTTCTTGATCAAATTTGTGCAATTCTTCACAAATGGAGTGGTCTGAAATTTCGCTCCTGCCCAAAATAGTCCCAATATCCCCGTCCCAGGGTTAAAATCCCCGTCCCAGGGTTAATCATGGCACCCCCATCAGATTCCATCGGCTCCGATTCCCCGGTTGACCCCTCAATCGTTCCACCAGGAACCGCAGTCCTTCCGGCTTCTCCCGAAGATATTTTGGAGATTCTCCTAGGCCATGGGCTCATCGACCAGGATGAGGCCAAACAACTGAAGTCTCCCCTCAACGAAAAACAAACCACCGATGCAAGTCGACTGATTCGAACCGTGGTCAAGCTTGAGGGGATCACCAAAAACCAGGCACGCCGAGTCTTCCGCGACCTGGCAAGTCTTCGAGAGCAGAAGATCCCGGGTTATATTCTTCTGGATAAATTGGGAAAAGGGGCGGGCGGCACGGTTTATAAGGCTAAACAGATTTCCATGAACCGGGAGGTCGCGATCAAGCTCCTTCATGGTCGATTGGCACGCAATCCCGACTACCTCCAACGCTTTGTCAAAGAGGCCCATGTCGCCGCCCGATGCAGCCACAACAATATCGTTCAGGCGATCGATGTCGGTTCCGCGGGCGGGCATCACTTTTTTGTTATGGAACTGATCAAGGGACAAACCATCGCAGAAATGCTTCAGGGCCCCAAAAAGATCTTTGGGGAAAAAGAAGCCACGGAAATCATCCTTCAGATTGCCCACGCTCTGGACCATGCTGCCCGGCGCGGCCTGGTTCACCGTGATATCAAGCCTTCCAACATCATGCTCACCTCCGAGGGTGTTGCAAAATTGGCGGACCTTGGTTTGGCCAGGGAAGCGACGGACCAGGAGGCGATCGAACGCGAGCGTGGACTGACCATAGGAACGCCCTATTATATTGCGCCCGAGCAGATCCGTGGAAAGGACGATGTCGATACC
Organism: Singulisphaera sp. GP187; assembly: GCA_945868575.1. Taxonomy (GTDB): domain Bacteria; phylum Planctomycetota; class Planctomycetia; order Gemmatales; family Gemmataceae; genus SYLG01. The sequence continues at coordinate 17,946 of CAMBMH010000048.1, forward strand.
CGTGCCGATATCTATTCCCTGGGCGCAACTTTTTACCACATGGTGACCGGTCAACCCCCATTTCAGGGGGGCAATGTGCACGAGGTTCTGGAAAAGCACATGAAGGAAGCCCTTGTGCCTCCTGATCATCTCAATCCGAAACTTTCCTCGGGTGTGGGTGAGGTGATCGAAATCATGATGGCCAAAAACCCCAAAGCCAGGTACCAGAAACCCGAGGACCTGATCATTGACCTGGAGTGTCTCCTCAATAACGAACCACCAAAATTGGCGCGCCAGCGGATCAAGGCTGCGGATCTGGACTCGCTTGCCGAGGGTGAGTCCTATTCCGAACATGGTGAGGGGCCGTCTGAAATGCCCGGATGGGTCATTCCGTCCCTGGCGGGCCTGGGCGGTGCCTTAATTTTAAGCTTGCTCGCGAATCTGTTGTTGGCCCTGAAAGGCAGAGGCTAGGGTATCCCAACTGGCGGCGGCGGGAATCAATTGTCTTTGTGGTCGATTTTGTACGCGCCTTCGCCCCCCTGGTGTTTGCGACCATGCCACCAGTTGAGCGCCACCCTTGAGGGGAACCACCGGCCCGCGTAATCCCAACCCCAGGTGCCTTCGTCATGGGTGGGAGCCTCGCTTTTTCGAACATTGCGCGCGAGGAGGGCCGACGCCCCTCCTCCAATCTGGTGGCCGATATTATTTTCACCCTCTTGGGAGATAGCGAATGAGTGAATTTCTTCCGGGCGACCCGCTCGCGAAGGGTCGTTATGGGACTTTCGTTCGAGAAATGCCCTTTGGCATCCGGAAACAATCACAAGTCCCGCCAGAAGGAGTCCGGAATCTAGGCGCAATTTACCCAACGATTCCCCCTTCCGGATTCCGGTTGAATTTGCGGTAGGGGAGACGAATTCCAAGGACTCGGTAATTGTCGGCCCGGAGGCCGTTGACAGGGTCGTATCCAAGGATCCCTTGCGAGGTGACAACATCGTCCTGGTCGACACCATCTCCCGAGACACCATAACCTCCGAGGAGGGTGGAACTGGAATAGACTCCGCTTGAACCGGGGAAGAATACAACGCCGTTCTGGTTGGCGATGTTGGTGGGGTCGCGGAAGTTGGCCGCGGGATGGAAAGCGGAATAGCCTTGAACGCTTTGGAATGCTGTGCTGGGGAGGCGGGGACCAGCCTGGCCGCCTGTGCTGAGGCTGGTTCCACCATCATTGAGAATCGAAAATGGCCCAGGGGGGAGTCCATCAACACCTTCCGGATAGCGGGGAAGGCTCAAATATCGGATGGTGCGATTTGTAAAAGCGACTCCGGCGGTCAGTCCCGGGGCTGTGTCGATAGGCTGAAGCTCCGCCGGGTTGTTGTAGTAGGCAAGGTTTCGTGCCTTGGCCACGGCGACATCGATCGAAAATACCGTCGAGTCGGGAGTGCGATACAGACCGACGATATTCCCGTCCCGGTCGCTCACAGCGAAAACCATTTTGGCGGGTGTGCTTGAGGGGGAAGAACCGGAAGGATTGGAACCCACCCGAATTGCCGAGCGGGTGCGCGATTGTTGGGCGATCCCGTCCTGAATGAGTTGATTGACCTGAGCCGCGGTGATCCCCACGCCATCGTGGGGGGTGACAAGCCATCCCTCGGGAACAGGTTTTCCATTTTGGAGTGTAACCGCGGGATTGGTTGTGACCTGAAGGTTGGTCCCGCTGTTAGGATCTCCCAGCCCCAGGGTTCTCCCAAAGTTGACAAGGTTGGTGGGGCCCTGGGTTCCGCCCGGACCGAAGAGGTCAAGCGTGATTCCCACAAGGTCGATACGGGCCAGGGAAAGCGGAATAGGTGAAGCCTGGATCCCTGGGGTGGGGGCAATTCCCCCCAATGAACCGATCTCAAACCCACCCGCGCCACCCACCGCCGCGAAAGCGACATATTCCGCCTCGAAGGAGCGATCAGGAAGCGCGGGGTTGTAAGTTGTCCCGAGGGCCGAGTTTTCCTCTGTGGCAAAACCGGTTTTGCCGGGATAGAAGACACCTATGCCGCCAACCATTTGTCCGTTTTTGTAGATGGGAATTCCACCAGGTAGCGTTGCCAAACCGCGGGCCTGGGCATTGGGTTCGAGACCGGAGATATAGCCATACGATTCCGGAGCGGCGAGGGCTTGACCTGGCGGAATGAAGGCGGGATTGATGTTGAAACGGGAGGGGAGGATAATGTCGTCGCCTGTCCCTTTTTGTCCATCTGGCCCGGGGTGGACGATGCTATCGCGGTTGGTGTATTCAATCGCAAAAAGATCGACTTGTGGAGTGTTTTTGATGTTGGGTGGAAAGTGCCCGGCGATACCAACAGGGGCAACGAAACCGGGGCCCTGAAGGGTGGGATCCGTCACGCTTGGATTGGAATCGATCGTGCGCTGGGGCATGGTTGTCTGGCTGATGAATTGGACCGTGCGCGAGGTGAGAGGCGATTGGTTGTTTCCAAAGAAAGCACCCGTCCGGGCTTTCGCGAGGGCGCCATCGACGGCGAAAACGAGGTTGTTGGTGTTTCCCGTGATCAGGGGGGAGACGCCTGCTTCGACTCGCAGCCCCAAAAGTACCCCATTGCGATCGACAATGGCAATAATCGCGTCGTTCGAGGCGGTCGCGGCGGACGCCCGTTTGAGAATACTGGCGACTTCCGCCTGGGCAAGGACTTCCTGGACCAATGAAGGGGAAGGTACCGCGGGCAGGGTGTTAACGATGGTGTTACCAGGAATAGTTACCGCGGTGTCGGTCGGCTTGACATTAAAAAGGTGAGTGGGAGCGGACCCGGGATTGAAGGATGTCGGGCCGGATCCGGCGAAAAGCTTGTCTATCCCCGTGCCTCCGAAGAGGGTTGTGGCACCAGAGCCACCACGCAGGACATCATTTCCTGTGCCACCGTCAAGGGTGGCGGGAAGATTGAGTTTTGGATCGACCTGAATCGAGTCATTGCCCGCGAAAGTTTGCACCGTCAATGAGGAAACCGCGGGGGCGGGAAATGAGGCGACAACTTTCGCCGCATCCTGAATCAAAATACGGTTGGTGGAGGAATCGAGGCGAATCTGGACCACATCCCTTTGGGGGGAACCGCTGACCTGAAGGATCCCCGCGCCCAATGTTGCGGTTACCGCGGGAAGGCTTCGTTGTTCGAGGCTCTCCAGGTTGAGTGTGGAACCCAACGGTTTTTTGGTGGTTGTCCGGGAAAAAAAACTTTGGATCATGAACCAACCCCGGAACAACAGGATCCGACCTGTGCCTGATGGGAAAAATATCCGAGGTACGGATTCTCATAACTCTCATCGGTTCTTTTCGGGTGGCAAAATCAGCAAAAGTGTCACAATTGATTGAATCCATAAAGTCTTCCCAGCTTTCCAGACGATCTGAAAGACATTTATAAATCCAGGAATTTGGTCAATTTTGCAAGGAAAGGAACTCGTTTTTGCGCGGAATCCTGTTCCAAATTTGGCTTTCGCTTCTTGTGGGAATGACCCAGAGTGGTGAAGTCATTTGGGCACAAGGAGGCCCCTCGAATCCATCCGATCATTCCGATACGCCATCTGGTTCGCCATCTAATATGCCATCTGGGTCGCCCTCCTTGCGTTCACCCTCTTCGGGTTCCATTGGGATGCCCGGCCAAAGCGGTTTTTCGCCCCCTTTTCCACCGCCTCCAAACGATCCGGGGGCTGGAGTGGACAATGGGAACACTCCCGGGCCGAAACCCTTTATTTTGGATGAGATTTTTCGGGAAAAGTCGTTGATTCCTTCGGGATTTACAGGGCGTTCCGGGATCTTGCCGACCGAGGGGCCGTCCCCCGATGGTCATTTTGTGCCTGTCGAGGATCGATGGCGAGTTGGATTTCCCGAATGGGACCGGGGTGGCAAGGATCACCCGTGGTATCAGGAATACACCTACGACTTGGGTCAGTGGTGGGATCCCTACCGCCAGAATATACTCAAAGCCGATTACCCGATTTTTGGCCAGAATACCTTCCTTGATCTGACAATTACCAGTTTCACGATCATTCAACCAAGCACTGTTCCCTCACAGACGACCCCATTTGAAAGCACGGCGCGACCATACACCGACAATTTTTTTGGGAATCCCAACCAACTGGGAACCCAACAGTTCATCTCCATAGGGATAGACCTTTTTCATGGGGACACCTCATTTCGGCCGGTGGATTGGCGATTCAAGCTCACACCCATTTTCAACGCCAATGTTCTGAGCACGGAGGAGTTGGCGCAGGTCAATCCGAATATCCGCCGGGGGACCCAGCGCGAACGCACCTATATGGCCCTGGAGGAGTGGTTTCTTGAAAAAAAGATAGCGGATTGGGGACCGGATTACGATTTCACATCTGTCCGGGTGGGATCGCAGTTTTTTAATTCCGACTTTCGCGGTCTTGTTTTTAACAATATTAACCGCGGGGCGCGGTTGTTTGGATCGCTCAACTCCAACCAGGATCAGTACAATCTGGTTTATTTCAACATGATGGAAAAGGACACCAACAGCGGACTCAACACCTTTGATAACCGGAAC